>JANYBS010000189.1 GCA_025360715.1 Candidatus Eiseniibacteriota bacterium
GGGCTGGTCATGAACGCGGGGATGATCGTGTGGAACGGCCGCTTGCCGGGCGCGTACGAGTTGGGCTTACCCGGCTGCAAGTCGAACAGGTTGCCGCGGTCCTGCAGACCAAAGCCGAGGGCCGGGATCACGTAGCCCGAGCCAAAGCCGGTGTAGTTGCTCTGGATCATGCTCACCATCATCCCGTTCGCATCGGCGGTGCAGAAGTACGTGGTCTCCTTGCGATTGAGCGCCGCGGGCTCGCCGGGGATGTCTTTGAGCGCTGCATGCTGCATGTCGATGAGCGCGGCGCGTTGCTTGGCGTAGGCTTTGCCGACCAACTCGGCGACCGGAATCTTCGCGAACGCGGGATCGGCGTAGTACCTGGCGCGATCGGCGTACGCGACCTTCTTGGCCTCGGTCATCAGGTGCCAGTAGTCGGCCGAGTTGCGGTCCATGTGCGCCACATCGAAGTTCTCAAGGATATTGAGCAACTGCAGCGCCGCGATCCCCTGCCCCGGCGGCGGCAACTCGCTCACCGTGTAGCCGCGATACGTGGTCGAGACCGGCGTGCACCATTCCGAAGTGTGCCTCTCGAAGTCGGCCTTCGTGAAGAAGCCGCCATGGACGTTCGAATACTTCACGATCTCATCGGCGATCGCGCCTTTGTAGTACGCGTCACGGCCGTGATCGGCGATCTGCTGCAACGTGCGCGCGAGCGCGGGATTCTTGAACACCTCACCCTCGCGCGGCGCGCGGCCGCCGGGCATGAAGACTTCCTTGAAGCCGGGCTTGTCCTGGAACACGTGCGTGCTGCGCTCCCAGTCCGACGCGATCACCGGCGAGAGCGGGAAGCCGTCGCGCGCGAAGGCGATCGCCGCAGCCAGGTCAGTCGCCAACGTCAGCTTGCCGTACTTCGCGTGTAGCTCCGCCCAGCCGTCCACCACTCCCGGCACGCTCCACGAGTAGGGCGAATAAAGAGGGATCGTGCCGTCCTTCTCGGCGGGGATCTTGTCGGCGGTCAATGCCAAGGGCGAGCGCCCGCATGCATTGAGCCCATGCAACTGCCCGTCGTTGGGATCGAACACGATGGCGAACATGTCGCCGCCCAGGCCATTCGACGTTGGCTCCATGAGCCCCAGGCAAGCGTTCACGGCGATCGCGGCATCGACCGCGCTGCCACCTTTCTTAAGAATGTCCAGCCCCGCCTGCACAGCGAGCGGCTGCGCGGCGCAGATCATGCCGTGCTGCGCGTACACGGGCGAGCGCGTCGCGGCGCCGCGCGCGGCGAACGTGGTCTGGTCAAGCCCGTCGGTCATCAGCAACCCCACAGGTAGCAGCATGAAGAGCATGGCGGTGCGAAGTGCACGCATGGCGCGGCCTCCGAATGATGGAAGGGACGGTTCATGCGCCGACCTTAGCAGCCGCCACGCGCGCCGCAAGCGCGAATGGCGAGGAGCGCGGCGCCGCGGCGGCGCGGGTGGCCGCCCGCGTGAGCCTCACCTATACTCCATCCGTCCAGCCGCGCAACGCGTGTGCGCGCCCTCACGGCGCGCCTGAACCCTAAGGAGCATCGCGATGGGTAACTTCACCGGCGTCGATTTCTACGAGATCGATAGCCTTCTCACCGAGGACGAGATCACCATCCGCGACACCGTGCGCGGCTGGGTCGAGGAGAAGTTCCTCCCCGTCATCGAGGACGCTTACGACAACGCCTACTTCCCCAAAGAGATCATCCCGCAGGTCGCCGAGCTGGGCCTGCTGGGCGCGACGCTGCCCGAGAAATACGGCTGCGCCGGCGTCTCGGCCACGGCCTATGGCCTCGCCATGCAAGAACTCGAGCGCGGCGATTCGGGCTTGCGTTCGTTCGCGTCGGTGCAGGGTTCGCTGGTCATGTACCCCATCTATGCATACGGAACCGAAGAGCAGCGCATGAAGTACCTGCCCAAGCTCGCCAAGGCCGAACTCATCGGCTGCTTCGGGCTCACCGAGCCCGACTTCGGCAGCGATCCCGGCGGCATGATCACGCGCGCAGTCAAGGTCGATGGTGGCTACATGATCAACGGCGCCAAGATGTGGATCACCAATGGCACCGTGGCCGACATCGCGATCGTGTGGGCCAAGCTCAAGAACGAAGAGAAGGGCCGCGACGAGATCAAGGGCTTCATCGTCGATACACGTTCCAAAGGCTTCTCGGCGCCCGAGCAGAAGCGCAAGCACTCGCTGCGCGCGTCGGTCACGAGCGAACTCGTGCTGCAAGATGTCTTCGTGCCCGACGATGGCCTGCTGCCCAACGTGAGCGGTCTCAAGGGTCCGCTCGGGTGCCTGACGCAAGCGCGCTTCGGCATCGCGTTCGGCGTCGTGGGCGCGGCGATGGCGTGTTTCCACACCGCGACCGAATACGCCAAGGGCCGCATCATGTTCGGCAAGCCGATCGGCCAGTTCCAGCTCGTGCAGCAGAAGTTGGCCATCATGCTCACCGAGATCACCAAGGCGCAGCTCGTGTGCATCCAGCTCGGCCGCATCAAGGAACGCGGCACGCTCAAGCCCGAGCAGGTCTCGCTCGCCAAGCGCAACAACTGCGAGATCGCGCTACAGACCGCGCGCGAGGCCCGCGACATCCTTGGCGCGAACGGCATCACCAGTGAGTACCCGGTCATGCGGCACATGTGCAACCTGGAGTCGGTCATCACCTACGAGGGCACGCACAACATCCACACGCTCGTGCTCGGCGAGGCCGTGACGGGACTACCCGCCTACCGCTGAACGAGAACCGGCGACTCCGCAGTCCATGCCCCAGGGCCCAAGCCCTGGGGCATCTGCTTTTTCCACAATCGCTTCCGCGCGTTGCTTCATGGGTTTCATGGGGCCGTGCTTCGCCGCCTCTCGCGACACATTTGTCCGCTTTTGCGCTCGATGCCTGCGCCAGCCATGCCGATAGAAACAGTGAGTCATGCCTCCCCGTGCAAGGTGGCCGCCCGCCTCACATCGTGGACCCAGGGACGAAACCCGACGATGCCTTCGCGCTCCATATGCATGCTGCTGCTCGTGCTGTCCGCATCCATCGCGGACGCAGGGACCCTTCGCGGTGTCGTGCGCACTCAAGGCGCGAAGGCTGCGCCAACGAGCATGAACGCTTACCCGGGCAGGGCGAGCTCGATGGCCGGCATGCACATGCCCGCGCATGGGCTCGCGAGCGACGCGGTCGTGTGGCTCGAGCACGTACCGGCATCAGCGGACTCGGCTTTCGCCACCGTGCAGCGACCGCGCCCGAAGCTGGCGCAGAAGGACCAGTGCTTCGCGCCGCGCGTGGTCGTGATCGCGGCCGGCGGTTCGGTGGACTTCCCGAACATGGACCCGATCTACCACAACGTCTTCAGCGTCTCGCCCACCAAGCGCTTCGATCTGGGCAAGTACCCGCGCGGCCAATCGCGCGCCGTGCAGTTCACGAAGCCCGGGCTCGTGAACGTGTATTGCGACATCCACTCCGACATGGCCGCTTTCATCCTGGTCGTGCCCTCGCACGTGTTCACGCAGCCGGACGCCGAAGGCGACTTCGAGATCACCGACCTGCCGGGCGGCCACTACACCATGCATGTGTGGCACCCCGACCTGACCGAAGTGGTGCGCGAGGTCGAAGTCCCGGCCGATGGCGCCCGCGACGTGGAGATCCGCCTGTGATGCCGCGCCTCTCGCTACGTTGGAAGATCCTGCTCTTCACGGTGCCGCCGCTCGTCGTGCTCGCGGTCGCCGCGCTCATGATGGTCGAGCGCAACCTCACGGCGCAGGCCGACCGTCAGCTGCGCGACGATCTGCAGCGGTCCTCGGCACTGTTCGAGAACATGCTGCATGCGCGCACGAGCGGCCTGGTCACGGCCGGCAGCGTGATCGTGCGCGACCCCAGATTCTTCTCGGTGCTCGATCTGGGCCTGTCGCCCAAGGACCCGCAGTTCCGCGCCACGGTCGCGGGTGTCGCCGCCGACTTCGAACACATCACGCACAGCGAGGTCTTCGAGGTGCTCGATGCGCATGGCCACCTGCTGGCCTCGGTCGGCGCGGCGGCGACCAGCGACGAGGGCCGCCGGCAGCTCGTGCACAGCGCGATCACGGGCGGCCTGGTCAACGGCCTGCTGGTGGAGCCCGAAGGCCAGTTCCAGGCCGTGGCGATGCCCGTGTTCTCGGGCGGCCGGATCGCCGGCGTGCTACTGCTGGGCTCCGAAGTTGGCCACCAGCTGGCGAATGAACTGTGTGACTTGACCCGCAGCGATGTGACGTTCTTCTCGGGCAACCACATCACCGGATCCACGCTCACGCACGACGAGGACAAAGACGCCGCACGCGAAGCGATGCAACAGCCGCCGGCGCCCAGCCCCATGCAGGGCGCGTCGAGAACGCTTGTGAGCAACCGCATCCGGGAGATCCTGGGCAGCGAGCACACGTGGCTCACGCTTGGAAGCCCCATACCCGGCACGCTTGCCCAGGACCGGCAGACGTACGTGATGCAGCGCTCCCTCGATCGGGAGACTGCCGTTCTGCGCGAGGTTCGCGACCGGCTGATCACGCTGGGCGGGCTGACGATCGTGCTCGCACTCCTCGCGGGCCTGGCGATCGCGCACGGCCTCAACGCTCCGATCCAGCGCATGGTCCGCGCGGCAGAGGCCATGGAACGCGGCGACTACGAGTTCCCGCTCGAGGTGAACAGCAACGATGAGCTGGGCTATCTGTCGGAGCGCTTCCACGACATGCGAAGCCAGCAGCGCGATCTGGTGTCGAGTCTTCAAGAGACTGCCCGTGTGCGCCGCGAATTCATCAGCGTGGCTTCACACGAGCTGCGCACGCCGATCAGCGTCATCCAGGGTTTCCAAGAGCTGCTCATCTCGGGGGCCATGGGCCAACCGACCGACGCGCAGCGCCGCGCGCTCGAGGCGATCCAGCGCAGCGTGCACACGCTCGCGCGCATCGCCGCCGACGCCACGCGCATGTCGCAGATCCAGGACGACAAGCTCACGCTCTCGCCCTCCAGCGCCGACGCCGAGCAAGTGCTGGCCGCCGCCAAGCGCGAGGCCCTTGCTGCCGCCCGTGGCCGCGAGGTCGATGTCCAGTGCATCGTGGAGGACGGCCCGCTGCACTTCCGCGCCGATGTCTCGCGCATCAGCGATGCGCTCGCGAACCTGATTCGCAATGGCGTGCGTTTCACGCCCGATGGTGGCCACGTGACCGTGCGTGCACGCCGCGATGGCGAGCGCGTGCTGCTCGAAGTCCAGGACGACGGCGTGGGCATCGCGCCGGAGCGCCTGAAGATGCTGCTCGACAAGCACGCTCCCGTGCGCGACTCGCTGCACCACCACTCCTCGAGCACGCTCGAGTTCAACTCCGCGGGATTGGGGCTGGGGCTGTCGATCACCCGCGGCATCGTCGAAGCCCACGGCGGCGCGCTGCGCGCCGAGAGTCGCGAGGGCCAGGGCAGCCTGTTCACCATCGACCTGCCGGACACGGGCGCAGCCGCGCTCGCCATGGCGGCGTGAGGATTCCCCGCATGCGACGCGCGCTCAAACCCGCCTTCGCGCTCCTCGCGCTCATACTGAGTCTGCTAGGGGTGCCCGAGGCCCGGGCCGCCGACGCGGCAAGCACGCTGCGTGTGCATGGCCTGCTGGACCTGGGCTGGCATTCCGACGATGAGGCGTTCGCGGCGAACCAGTTCATCGCCGGCGACAGTCCGTTCTCGCCCTATCGGCTGCGGTTGTACTTCGACGGCCAGGCTTCGGCGCAAGTGCAGGTGTTCGTGCAAGCGCTCCTCACCGAAGCCGGCGGTACCCGCGTGGATGGCGCTTACGCGCTGATCACCCCGTGGGAGGACAAGGACCTGCACCTGATGGCGGGCAAGATCGCGTGGCCCATCGGTACGTGGGCGCCGCGCACGTATTCGGACAAGAACCCGCTCATCGGCGTGCCGCTCATGTACCAATATCACACGTCGCTGCGCTGGGATGATATCCCGCGCACCACCGACGAACTCGTGGCTGCGGCCGGAGCGGGCGCAGCGGGTCCGGACTACGGCGGCGGCATCGGCTCGCCGGGTATGCCGATCGTGGACGACTTCGGCTGGGATTTCGGGGTGGTCGCGCAGGGCAGCGTGCGTCCGCTCGAGTTCGCGTTCGGCGCGACGCAGAGCGCTCCGAGCTGGGCGTCGCCGGGAGAGGACGCCAATCGCGGGCTTACGGCGCTCGGCCGTCTGGGCTACGCGCCCGTGCCGGAATTGCGTGTGGGTGTGAGCGGCGCGCGCGGCGCCTATCTGCCCCGATTCTTCGGGCCCTACCTGCCGGTCGGCAAGAGCGAGCAGGACTACCCACAGGAACTCTTGATGGCCGACCTCGAAGTCCAGCGCGGCGCGCTGGAACTGCGGGCTGAGGCCGCCCACAACGACTGGAAGACGCCCTACGTGGGCACGTTGGGCGTGCAGAGCGGCTACGTGGAGGCGCGCTGGACGTTCAACGCCGGCTGGTGGCTGGCGAGCCGCGCGGAGACCGAGCGCTTCAGCAAGGTCACCGGAACTTCGGGCACGTATCCTTGGGACGAGAACGTGGACCGTTTCGAGAACGGCGCGGGATATCGCGTCTCGCGCAACGTGCTCGCGAAGGCCGTGTGGCAGCACACGGTGCAGCACGAGGCCGACAAGACGGAGCCCTACGACATGTATGGCGCGCAGCTGTCGGTGAAGTTCTAGCCCGGGCCAACGCGACTCGTCGCCCGTCGAGTGCGCGTGTAGACTGCGTGCATGCGACTCGACCATCTGCGTAAGGAATACCGCGCCGGCGCCCTGCTGGAATCGCGCGCCCCGGCGGATCCGCTCAAGCTGTTCGCCACCTGGTTCGCGCGCGCCGTGGCGCAAGGCGGTCCCGACCGCAATGCGATGACGCTCGCCACCGCCGACGGCCGCGGCCGGCCTGATGCCCGAACCGTGCTGCTCAAGTCGTTCGATGCGCAAGGCTTCGTGTTCGCCACGAACTACCAGAGCCGCAAAGGCCGCGAGATTGAAGCCAACCCGTTCGCGACTCTGCTCTTCTACTTCCCTGCGCTCGAGCAGCAGATCCGGATCGAGGGCCGCATCGCCCGTGTGTCTGCCGCCGAGTCCGATGAGATCTTCATGGCGCGCCCGCGCGGCAGCCGGATCGGAGCCATGGCGTCGCCACAGAGCCGCGTGATCGCGAACCGCAAGGTGGTCGAGAGCCGCGTCGCCGCAATCACAAAGGCGCTGGCGAGCGTCGAGATCACTCGCCCCGCGCACTGGGGCGGCTACCGCGTGAAGCCGCGAGTGATCGAATTCTGGCAAGGCCGCGAGAACCGCCTGCACGACCGCCTGCGCTACACGAAGTCGCCGCGCGGCTGGACGCGCGTGCGGCTGGCGCCTTAGACGCCGCTCAGGCTGGTGACGGCGGTGCCGGCACGACGATCAGCCCGCTGCTCGGATCGCCGAACGCCTCGAGCCTGCCGTGCCGTGGCATCAGCGCCGCGATGTACGCGCAGCACAGCGCGTCGAGCTGGTCTTCGGCTCGCTTGTAAGCGACGCCTTTGAGCGTACTTACCGCGAATCGCTCATCGAGCTCGCGAGTCCAGTGCAGCTGCGGCTCGCAAAGGACGCGCAGGGCGCTCACGTAGCGCGTGAACTCTCCGCGCACGTCGTCCCACGAGCGGCCCCGCTTCTTCTTGTAGCGAAAGGTGCGCGTGAGCTCGAAGAGCCGCACGTGGGCGGGATGCGGATAGCACTCGTGCACGATGCGGGCGCGCTCGCCGAAGGTGGCCCGCAATGCACGCGGTGGCCATTCGAAACCGCGATGTGCCAAAGCCTGGCCCAACGCCTCGCCGGCGAGCCGGCCATCGCCCCGGTATCCGCCGAGCAGCCGGCGGTTCGCGGGATACGGCGCCGCGTGCGCAGAGCCGAATGACTTTGCCACCAGCCGCTCGCACGGCCGCCCACCGTGTTCATTGGCCACGATCAGCGGCGCGTCGACCATGACGATGACGCGGCCGTGCGCCGCGTGCGAAGTCTCGAGTTGGCCGTCGATCCACGCAAGCACGGCATCGATGCCGCGGGCGAGCCCGAGCCCCACCACCTCAAGACCCTCGTCACCCTCGCGCAGCGCCGCCACCCCGGAATCGTTGCGGTCCGACCACGCCAAGTCGATGCCGAGATAGGTGTCCATGCGCTCACTCTGCCAGAGCGGCGGTGAGCCCGCGAGCACCCCGCTGACACCAGTGAATGACGGTTCATCCCCCGCGGACGACCATTCGTCGGGAGGGCCTGTGCGGCGGCGGCCGGATGCCGTTCACTGCGTGCATGACCACTCCCGCTCAGGACCACTCGCCGGCGCGTAAACCCGAAGCCTTCCTGCCGTACACCCTGAAGTCGCTGCCGTGGGGCCTGCCTTTCGCGGTCTTCTTCTGGCTGCTGAACGGCGCGCACGCCGGCTTCTTCCCCGCCTTCCTTGGCGTCGCGGTGATCTTCACCGTGATCATCCGGACGGCGATATGGATGACGCAGGCCTGGGTCATGCCCCGCATCTACGCCGGCCGCGATTCCAAGGATGTGCACTGGCTGGTCCCCGGCGCCCTGTACGGCGCAGCGGGAATGGTCGGCGCATTGCTCTCGTCGCAGATCGCGAACCAGATCTTCTGGCACGACTTCACCATCGGTCCGCGCGCGTGGATCGTGACCGGGCTCTTCTCGCTCATCTTCTCGATCATGTTCGGCGGCATCGCCTACGCGCAGGCGTTCCAGCGTCAGGCGGAAGAGCGCGGCGCACAAGTGGAACGCATCCGCGCCGAACTCGCGCGCGCTGAACTGCGGGCCTTGCGCGCGCAGGTGAACCCGCACTTCCTGTTCAATACGCTCAACTCGATCGCCGCACTGATCTCGGAAGATCCGCAGGCGGCCGAAGACGTGGTGACACGGCTCGCCGACGTGTTTCGCTACGCGCTCACCTCGACCGAGGCCGAGACCGTGCGTCTGGGCGACGAACTGGCCTTCGTGCGCTCGTACCTGGCCATCGAGCAGGTGCGGCTTGCCGAGCGCTTGCGCATCGAGGAGCACATCGCGCCCGGACTCGAGGACACGTTCGTACCGCCGCTGTTGCTGCAGCCACTGGTCGAGAACGCGGTACGGTATGCGGTCGCGCCGCGCACCCACGGGGGCACGATCACGCTGACCGCGCGCCGCGAAGCGGACTCGCTCGTGCTGGTCGTCGCCGACGACGGTCCCGGTTTCACACCCGGCGTCGCGCCGCAGGGCCACGGCGTGGGACTCGAGAGCGTGCGCGAGCGCCTGCGGCTGGCCGGCGCCGGCCACGACCTCGCACTCGAGACCGCGCCGGGCCAAGGCACGCGCGTCACGATCACGCTCCCCGCAGACCTTCGGCCATCCGCCCCACGGCACGCACTCAAGGAGACCCTCCCATGCTGAAGCCCATCCTGATGATCACCTGCGTGGCATCGCTGCTGCTCTTTCGCGAAGCGTCGGCGGTGGATGCCGGGGCACTCGTGCACGCCAAGCAAACGCTCGCGAGCGCGGTCACGCACGGCAAGACCGAAGAGCTGCAGCGCGCGCGCGCCGAGTTCGCCACCTTGTTGGCGGGCGAGCGGACGTCGACGGCCCTGAGCTACTGGGTCGCCGTCTGCGACTGGCGCTTGGTGCCGATGCTCACGCAGGCCGAGCCCGAGCGCGCCAAGAAGCTCTGCGTGGAGGGCATCGCCGCGTGTGACCGTGTGCTCACCGCACAGCCGCGTGACGCCGGCGCACTCGCGCTCAAAGCGGGCTTGCAGGGGCTCTCGCTCACATTCTTCCCCAACCTCACCATGAGCATCGGGCCAGCGATGATGGTGGCCTACGGCACCGCGGCCGGCATCGCGCCGAACGACCCGCGCGTGGCGTTCCTCATGGCGCTCAGCACGCTACATACGCCCGCGCAGTACGGCGGCGGCGCCGTCAAGGCCAAGCCGCAGTTCGAGCGCGCGATCACGCTCTTTGCCGCCGAGAATGCGGATTCGACCGCGGCGGATTGGGGCCACGACGACGCGCTGCTCTGGAGCGGGCGCTGCCTGGGTCAACTGGGCGACTGGGCCGGCGCCAAGGCGCGCTACGAGCAGACGCTCGCGCTCACGCCCGACCACTCGTGGGTACGCAGCGCGCTCCTGCCCGAGGCCGAGAAGCACCTGGCGCCGGCTGCGGCGGAGAAATGATGCGCGCGCACGGGGTCCTTCTCGCGACGCTCTTCGCGATGGCGTGCGCGGCATCTCCCGCGGCGGCCCGCGCGGTGCGCGGCAAGGTGGTCGATCACGCGGGGCAGCCGGTGGAGTTCGCGAACGTGAGCGCCCCCGCGCTCAAGCGCGGAGCGGTCACCGACGAACAAGGCATCTTCACGCTCGAGCTTCCCGATGGCGTTGCGGCGCTCACCATCTCGCAGATCGGCTATCAGGCCGCGCACGTGAACGTGACCGTGAGCGAGGCCACCTCCGCATTGCGCGTGGTGCTGGCCGATGAGCCCGTACCGGTGACCGAGGTTTCGGTCGAGGCGTCGTCGTTCGGTAAGACGGGCAAGAGCGAAGGCGCGGTCGTGCGGCGCATGGATGTGTACATGACGCCAGGCGGCGCGGGCGACATCTTCCAATCGCTGCGCGCGCTACCGGGCATCAACTCTCCGGCCGAAGGCGCGGCGCTCTATGTGCGCGGCGGCGACCCGGCCGAGACCATCATCCGCATCGACGGCGCCGAGATCGGGCATCCGTATCACTACGAAGGCGCCTCGGGCGGACTCTTCAGTATCCTCGATACGTACATGCTCAAGAGCGCCTACTTTTCGAGCGGAGGATTCGACGCCCACTATGGGGGCGCCATGAGCGGCGTGCTCGACATCGAGACCCAGGACCCCATGAACCTGAAGACCGTGAGCGTGGGCGCCAATATCGTGGGCGCGAGCATGTCGAGCACATGGGCGCTCGTGCCCGACAAGTTGTCGGGCATGTTCAGTGTGAACCAGAGTGCGACCTCGCTCCTGTACAAACTCTATGGCTCGAACCGCGAGTACGTTTCGCCGCCCACCAGCTTCAACGCCGTGGCCAAGCTGCTCTACCGCTATTCGTCCAGCGGGCGCATCTCGGTTTTCGACATCGCCTCGACCGAGGACCTGCGCGTGATCGCCACGCCGCTGGCCACGCGCGGCGAATATGCATCGAATGCACGCAACCAATTCACGGCGCTGCATCTGCAGGATGCCATCTGGGGCCGCATCGCCGTGCGCGCGAACGCGACGCAGCAGGCCTACCGCTCCGACTGGACGTATTCGCAGTTTCTGCATCACCAAGGCGAACACGCCACGCAGGCGCTCGTCGATTTCACCTGGCCGGTGGGCAAGCGCAACGAGTTCTCCTTTGGCGGCGCGTGGCGAAGCCACGCCTACGACGTGAGCGGCCGCGCGGCGGCCGACAGCAACGACCTTGCGAACGGTGCGCTCTCGCGCGTGATCGCCACCACCCAGACCGTGCGCGAGCCCGGGCTGTACGCCGACGACAAGCTGCGGCTCTTCGGCCCCGTCTACGCCACAATGGGCGGTCGCTTCGACCACTCGGGCAACACCGGCCGATGGTACGCCGACCCGCGCGCAGCCCTGGCGTGGCGCGTTGACGAGCACCAGACACTGCGCGTGGCGACTGGCCGCTACCATCAGGCCGCGCGCGTGGAGCAGCTCGACCCGCAGTATGGCAATCCTTCGCTGGCGCCCGCGTATGCCGACCACTTCATCGCGGGCTACGAATGGAAGAGCGACTTCGGCAATGTGCGCGTGGAGGGCTATCGCAAGTCCTATCACGATCTGGCGCTGGCGGATTCGCTCACGTGGTGGCGCGCCGGTGGCACCGGCTACGCGCGCGGCATCGACGTCTTCGTGCAGGGCACGCACGGCCCGGTCAATGGCTGGGTGTCGTACGGCTATATCGACTCGCGCCGGCGTGAAAAGGACGAACCGCGCGAGCTGCGCGCGTCCTACGCCGTCCAGCACTCCGTCACGCTGGTGGGGGAAGCGCAGCTGACCAGCCACTGGAGCACCGGCCTTCGCTACTCGCTGGCCAGTGGCCACCCCTACACGCCCGTCGTTGGCGCGTTCTATGAGCCCTCGCGCGACGTCTGGCACCCCGTCTTCGGCGAGACGAACTCGGCGCTCACTCCTGGCTACCAGCGCGCAGACCTGCGATTGACGCGGCTCTTCTCTTTGCCCAAGACCGGCAGGGTCCCGGCGAGCGGCGTGTGCGTGTTCTATGCCGAGTGCATGAACATCCTGGGCACGGCGAACGTGCTCGACTACTCATACAACGCGGACTTCTCGCAGAAGATCGTCAACCGTTCCTACTTCGGCCGGCGCTTGGTCGTGGCGGGCTTCGGGCTGTCGTGGTAGACCCTTCTTCATGACGACGCCGACACTGCTGAGAGTCATCCTGGTGGACGACGAGCCGCTGGCCCGGGCCCGCGCCCGCCGCATGCTGGCCGAGTTGGGCGGCGCCGTGGTCGTGGGCGAAGCCAGCGACGTGGATCAGGCCGCCGAGCTGCTCGCCCATGTGGCGGCCGACGTGATCCTGCTCGACGTGCAGATGCCGGGCGGCGACGGTTTCTCGCTCCTGCCCCGGCTCACGCAGCGGCCTGCGGTGATCTTCGTGACGGCATTCGACCAATACGCCGTACGCGCATTCGAGGAGAACGCGGTCGATTACCTGCTCAAACCATTCCGGCCGGAACGGCTTTCCAAGGCCTTGGACCGGGCGCGGGCGGAGCTCACGCACCCGGAAGAATCGTCCCAGCGGCTCGATGCGTTGCTCTTGGCCGTAGGGCCGCGAGCCCAGGTGGGCTCGTATCTGGAGCGGCTCACGGTGCGCCTGGGCAACAAGCAGCTGATTCTCAAGGCCGAGGACGTCTTGTGGTTCGGCGCCGAAGAGAAGCTCGTGTTCGCGGCCGTGGAGGGCGACAAGCACTACGTGAACTTCACCCTCGACGACCTGGAGAAGCGCTTGGATCCCGCAAAGTTCGTCCGCGTGCACCGCGGCGCGATCGCCAACCTGGACCGTGCTGCGGCACTGCGTCCGGGGTTCGCCGGCACGTGGCGGCTGCAGCTCGACGACACCGCCCGCACCGAGGTCCCCGTGAGCCGCGCGCGCGCGCGAGCGCTCAAGGAGCGGCTCGGAGCCTGAAGTACGCCGATGCGGCGCGCAGAGGGGGCGCCTCAAGCGCTTGACCGGGGCGCAGGTGCAAGGGTTACATGCGAGCCTCGAACGACCCGAGTCCACCGCAGTCCTTCACGAGGGCACCCCGATGGCGACCACCCCGAACCATTCGAGCGAGTTCCAGGTCCGGCGCTTCCAGAACTGGATCACGCTCGTGCTCACGTACGCAGCCATGTACATGGCGCGGTACAACTTCTCGTTCGCGAACAAGGCGCTGTCGGACCAATACGGGTGGAGCAAGTCGCAGATCGGCGGCATCATCAGCATGGCGTCGCTCGTGTACGGCTTGGCGGCCCTCTTCAACGGCCCGATCGCCGATCGCATCGGCGGCCGCAAGGCGATGATCATCGGCGCGACCGGCGCGATGGTATTCAACCTGCTCTTCGGTCTGGGCGGCTTCCTGGGCTTCCTCGGCCGCGGCCCCGTGCTGCTGGCGTATCTGGCCACAGCGTGGACGCTCAACATGTACTTCCAGTCCTTCAGCGCGCTCTCGCTGATCAAGGTCAACGCCGGCTGGTTCCACGTGAGCGAGCGTGGCGTGTTCTCGTCGATCTTCGGATCGATGATCCAGTTGGGCCGCGCCGGGGTCTACTGGTTGCTGCCGCTGCCGTTCGTGGCGTTGCTGCCGTGGGAGTACAAGTTCTTCCTGCCGGCGATCGTCGTGGCGGTCATGCTCGTCTTCACACTGCTCACCGTGCAGAACACGCCGGCCGACGCCGGCCTGGCGGCGTTCGACCCCGAGGACGCGACAAGCGGTGACACGGAAGAAGTCACGCTCGCCTACGTGTTCAAGCGCGTATTCACGAACCCCATCGCGATCACTATCGCGGTGGCCGAGTTCTGCACCGGCATCCTGCGCAAGGGCTTCGAGGAGTGGTTTCCGCGCTACATGCAGGAAGCCCAGCATCTCAAGCTCGAGGACCCGGTCTTCCGCTCCGGCGCCATGACGATCGTATTGGGCGGCATCGTGGGCGCGTTCATCGCCGGCATCCTGTCGGACAAGGTCTTCGGCGCGCGCCGCCCACCCGTGGCGTTCTTCGGCTACGCGCTCGTATGCATCTGCCTGTGGACGGTGTGGCACGCCACCAGCATCAACACCGTCATCATGGCGTTCATCATCAACTCACTGGCGATCTCGATGGTGCACTCGATGCTGTCCGGCACCGCGTCCATGGATTTCGGAGGCCAGCGCGCGGCGGGAACGGCCGCGGGCCTGTTCGACGGCATGCAGTACGTGGGCGGCTTCTTCGCGGGCTACCCGATCGGCAGACTCGTCGACAAGTACGGGTGGGGCGCATGGGCGCCCAGCATGATCGGGTTCGCCGCGATCGGCGGTGTGCTCATGCTCACGCTCTGGAACGCGCGCCCGCGCAAGAGCGGCGCGGCGCACTGAAGGATGCTGCTCGCGAAGCCCACGAAAGCCCGGCACCAGGACTCTGGTGCCGGGCTTTCGCTTTGCTGCCCCCTGTACTGCTTCCCTACCCTGCTCGCCCGGCTACCGCACCAGCCGAACGGTGCGTGACTCGCGGTGGTTCGCCATCTCCATGCGCACCACGTACGCGCCCGGCGCCATGCGGAGGCCGCCGTCGTCGCGGCCATCCCACGTGACCGTACGCGCGCCAGCGGGCTGTGAGCCGCTCAGCAGCACACGCACGCGGCGGCCGGCGATGTCGTAGACGGCCAGCTTCACATCGCCATCCTGACGCAGGCTCATGCGGATCGCGGTCGAGGCCGCGAACGGATTCGGGTATGAGAATCCCAGACCCGTCGCCACTGCGATGCCCGCACCGTCGACGCCGGCGATCGTCACCGGCTTGTTCTGCGCATCGCGCGCAACGACGCTCTTGATGGCCAGCGCCGGATCGCCCGAGGCCTTTACGCGGAAGGTGACGCGCGCCACTTCGCCGCTGCCGCTGATGCCCGTGCCGCTGCCGAGCAACGCCACGTCGACATCGCCGGGCTCGGAGGAGAACACGACACCGGCGCGGTCCTGCTGATCCAGCAACGCACCGTTCGCGACGCCCACCGGCTCGAGCACGTCATGGTTGTAATCGAGCTTCATGCTCACGCCGAGCGCATCACCCGCGCCGTCGAATACCAGCGGCAGGTCGAAGGTCGATCCCACCGGCGGCAGCGCCGGCGTGTTCACGCGCGCCGCGTTCACGGCCATCGCGCTCGGATGCGAACGCAGCTGCGGCGCCGAGACGACGGAGAAGTTCATGGAGAACACCATGAGTTCTTCGAAGTTGACGCGGCCGTCGGTCGTGGGCATCGCGTCGACGGAGAAGTCGCTCGTCGGGCCCACGTCGAGGCAGCTGTACGACGATGAAGGCGGCGCCGCCTGGCCGTAGTGCGAGCCCAGGAAGCTCACGTCGGCCAGGGTGACGTGGTCGTCGCCCGTGCAGGTCGCGACTCCGTCGCTCACGTCGCCCAGGTGATAGTCGAGCGTGCCCGGCGTCATGTTCGAGACGGCGCTCTCGTTGTCGGCATCGTCGACGACGAATGCGCAGAAGTAGAGGAAGTCCCGGCTGGCGGGATCGTACAGACGCGAGAGCGAGCCATCGGCGCCCGCCTGCAGCCGGAAGTTAGCCGGCAGCCAGCGCTTCTGCACGGCGTCGGCCCGCGAGACCGGCACGGGCGGCACCGCACCCGGAGTCGCGCCGTGGGCATAGCTGGGATAGTTGCCGAATCCCTGCACGAACACCTGTACCGATGCCCCGGCTTCGACGTCGGGCCACGAGAGCTGCACCGATGTCGTCTGCCGCGGGCCATTGTTGAACTTCTGCTGGCTCGCCGTAAGCAACGGTAGCTGCCCAGGAGGGATGAAGTCGATCGGCACGATGCTCACGCCGCCCGGGACGCCAGGCACCGGGTGGTTCAGGCAGTCGCGCACGACCACATCGTCGACCGAGACGACGCCATGGTCGCTCGAGACCGGCGCCGCGGCGCTCAGGCGCAGCGAGAACAGGTTGCCATCGCCCTGGGCGCCGCAGACGGGTCCGAAAATGCTGCAATCGACCGTGAACGATCCGCCGCCGTTATCGGTGACGAAGAACTGCGTGGGCGCGACGTTGCCCAGGTAGCTGCCCTCGGTCACACAGACGGGCGACGTGGAACCGCTGCTCGAGCACGACGACAGCAATTCGGGGCTGATGCTGAACGTCACGCTATAGCCACGCACGCCGGTATTGTCGGTGCGGTGGAACGTGAAGGGAACGTCGATGAACGTGTTCTTGCTCGACAATGCTGGCGCCGAGGCGGCAGGCATGTCAGCGATGACCACATCGCTCTGGTCGTTGGACATCGCGAGAACGGGCACATTGCTCGGCGGCCCGCTGCGATGCAGGCTGCGCACCTGGGTACACGTGAGTGACGATAGCTCGACCACGCGGCCGTCGTTCGGCACATCGCCGAAGCACACGATCTCATCACCTTGGACGTCTGCCCCGCCGACGACGAAGACCCGGTTCGACGTGAAGGAGAACGCGCAAGGGACACAGCCGATCCGCAGGCGCGGAGACAGATCGCCGCCCGACCCGGCTTCCCGGTCGGCCGGGCCTGCGTGAGTCTGGGCGAGTGCAGTCTTGATCGACTTGACGTCGTAGCCAGCGCGGATCCCCGCACCCTTCACCTTGCACGCGGCGGAACCGCCCGGGGGCTCATGCATGAGCACGCCGCCCGCCGGCATCAGGCCGCGCGCCACTTCGGCACCGTGGCTGAGCACGATGCAGGACTCCGCGACCGCGCCGGCCTGCGAGTGGTCCGAGCGGACGAAGAAGTTGCTGCCGGTGACCGTGAGCGTGACGGTCGCACGCACATCTGTCGCCGGGCACGCCGCGGATGCGCACGAACTCGAACGCCCGAAGATGGTCATGACCTCGCCACGGCCGGCATCGACCGCGGGATCGAACGTGAGCGAAGGCGGTGAGAACTGCATCGCCACCGCGCCGCTGCCCCCGCTGCTCGGACGAGAAAGGGCATCACCCAGGGAGAGGACGCGGTCGTTGCGAATCTGCATGGAGCTCTCGGCCTCGATCTCCCAGTCCCAGCCTTGGAGCTCGATCCACTTCTCCTTGCCCTTTTGCGCAGCCACGAGCGTCGTGCCGCCCGAGAGCGTCACATCGTGATCGAGCGCGCGGCAAGAGCCATCCGAGCAGCGTACATGCGTGAAGCTCGAGCCCGCAGGCGCGCTCACGCGGAAGTCGCAGGAGACACCGTCGCAGTCCTTATCGCGGTCGCCGATCGCGCACGTGAAGTCCAGGTCGTCGCAGTCCATGGTGCTGCCGTCGGCCAGCTCCACGGTGACCATGGAGGGGAACGACACCGAGGCGTGCATCCGGTTACTCGGCAGCAGCGTTGCACTGTGGCGAGTGCGCGCGACGCTCAGGCGCGGCTCACTCACATTCCCAAGGGCGTCGGTGGCGCGGAGCTGCACTACGTAGGTGCCCGGCACATCCGCGACGAACTGACCACCGCGGCTGAGGACACAGTGCACGCTTGCGGGCGAGGCGAAGTCCGAAAGGTCCGAACTGACGACCAAACGTGTCGGGGTGCGCACGAGGCTGAGCGACGCGTTCGAGCCGGCCGGCCTCGACGTGAGCGCCCACCGGTAGGTGAACGTCTGCGAGACGCCCGCATCCTGCGGGCTCGTGGCGCCATCGAGCGACAGGCTCATGCCGTCCATGTGCAAACACTGCATATGCACGCCGTCGTTGCCGCTCGAGCCGATGTCGTCCAGCACCAGAGCGCCGGTCGCGTCGAGCGACGAGACGCAAGAACCTTGATCGGCGAAGACCAGACCAAACTTCTTGGTGGTCGCAGCGTGCGCCGGCGCCGAAAGCGCGGCGAGCAGGCCAAGGACGAGAACCGAGCGTGCGAGCTTCATGGGCGGCGCCTCCGGGCAGAGTCCAACGCTTCCGCGGCGCGCCGGGGTCGGCCGGCCCGCGCCGAGGCAGGGGGTATGACTGCTCTTCGGGCCGCGGGACCATTCCTAACGGGCGGACTCCTGCCGGCGCCCGCCCGGGCGCCGGCAGGAGTCCGTCGTCGCAGCCGGACGCCCCCCCCCGGCGTCAGCTCTCCAGATCCACGCGCTCCTCGCCCGTATAGACGTTCATGCGCCCTTCGCGCAGGAAGCCCACGAGCGTCATGCCGGCGGCCTCGGCCAGCGTCACGGCGAGCGAGCTGGGGGCGCCCACCGCGGCCATGACCGCCATGCCGGCCCGGGCCGCCTTGAGCACCAGCTCGGCGCCTGCGCGGCCGCTCACCCAGAGCAGCCCCGCCCCGGCAGGCCGCTGGCCGGTGGCGAGCAACGCGCCACAGACCTTGTCGACCGCGTTGTGGCGGCCCACGTCCTCGCGCAGGACCAGGGGCGCGAGTGCGGCGTCGCACCACACGGCGGCGTGCAGGCCGCCCGTCTCGGCGAAGGTGGCCTGCCGCTCACGCAGGAGCGCCGGCAATGCGAGCAGCGCATCGCGCGAGATCGCCGGCCCCTCGCCCATGCGCGTGAGCCCGGCGCGCAGCGCGTCCACGTGTGCGCGGCCGCAGAGCCCGCACGCAGCCGTGGCGGTGAAATGGCGCTCGAGCGCGGTCCAATCCACGCGCACGTCGCCGGCGAGCGTCACGTCGAGCACGTCGGCCTCGTCGTCACAGGACGCGGCCGTGAACGCGAAGCCCTCGACATCGCTGCGGCGCGCGATCAGCCCTTCACTCGCCAGGAAGCCCAGCGCCAGGTCGTGGTCGTGGCCGGGCGTGCGCAGCGTCACACTGAGAGCGCGGGTACCGATGCGGATCTCGAGCGCGCGTTCCACGGCGATGGCGTCGTCAAAGCGCTCACGCGAGCGGCCGGTCACGCGGGTGACCGGCCGGCGGTGGATGGCGCTGTTCGCGTCCTGCGTCATGCGCGGGCGCGTCAGATCTTCGGGTGGTCCGTGCGTGTGGCGAACGTGCCGTCGGGCAACGGCTCCAGACGATAATCCGCGAACATGTTCGGCGCTTCTTTCTGCATGATCTTGAGCACTTCTACCGCGACCTTGCGGATCTCGATCTCGGCGTGCTCGCTGCCGCGCAGTTCGATGAAGTGCCGCAGCGCGCGCGCGTTGCCCGTGACGAAGATCTTGGTCTCGGTGGCGTTCGGCAGCACCGAGCGCGCCGCCTGCCGCGCCATCTTGCGGCGCAGCGTCTTCTCGGGCACATCGGTGAACTTTGCTTCAAGCCCAGTCACCAGCACGTCGTACGCCTTGCGCGCGGCGTTCACGGCTTCGCACCACGCGGCGTGCATGGCGGGATCGTTGGCGATCACATCGGGCTCGATGAAATCGGAATCGCTCTCATCCACGTAACGCTGCGAGAGCTGCGAGTACGAGAAATGGCGGTGACGGATCAGTTCGTGAGTGAAGCTGCGCGAGGCGCCGGTGATGAGGAAGCTCCATACGCCGTGCTCAAGCACCGAACCATGGCCGACTTCGATGATGTGCGAGAGGAACTCCTCGTTCGTCTTGCGGCCTTTCCCGTAGGACATGTAGCAGACGCGGCCCGCGATCTCGGCCAGGCGCTCGGCGCCGACCTCGGTGTCGGTCTGCCACGTGACCTCTTCATCGGTGAGGAAGCGCGCGATCTCCTCGCTGCTCACGCTCTGCCGGCCCACCAGATAGACCTTGGGGTCGCGCACGATCTTCAGCTCACGGGTGTCCACGGTGGCCGTCTCCATGACAAGGCTCTCCAAACATCGGGGCGGGTGGCGTGCGCCGCCCCTCAAGGGGGGCGCGGCGCGTGGCGTATTCCCTATCAATCTAACGCACGCGCACCCTTGGCGCACGGACTCACGCTGGGTGGCGATGGCCGCTCAGGCGTGCTTTGCCGCCGCCTCGCGCACGCGGCGCATGACCTCGTCCACTTCATCGTCGCGCGTGTAGAAGTGCGGTGCCAGCCGCAGCCCCACGCCGGGGCGGAAATCCAGCAGCACGTCCTGCGCGAGCAGGTCGTGGCAGACGGCTTCGGCGTTCGGCACGTTCAGGCACACCGTGCCGCCACGAAGCGCCTCCTCGCGCGGTGAGAGCAGCGCGAAGCCATATTCGTCGGCGAGCGCGATCATCCGCGCCGTCTGGCGCAGCGACTTGGCACGAATCGCAGTCGCGCCGATCCCGCTCACGATCGCGAAGCCGGGGCCCGAGGCCATGTAGGCCGGGATGCTCGGCGTGCCGTTCCAGAAGCGCCGCTCGCCGCCATGGATGCGATGCGGACCCGAATCGAACGCGAAGGGCTGCTCGTGGCCGAGCCATCCGGTCAGCGCGGGCCGCAGCTGTTGCGCCAGCGCGGGCTTCACGTAAAGAAAGCTCGTGCCCGGGCCGCCACAGAGCCACTTGACCGAACCGCCGGTGAGCATGTCCATGCCGAGCGCGCGCACATCCACCTCGATGACCCCGAGCGCTTGGTAGGCGTCGATCAGCGACAGCGCTCCCACCTCGCGGGCGCGCGCGATGACCGGCGCGATGTCCACGATCTGCGCGGTCCGAAAGAGCACGTGCGAGATCGCCACCACGGCGGTGTGTTCATCGATCGCGGCGACGAGGTCAGCGGCGTCGATGCGGCGGCCCTCACGGGCAGGCACACGCACGATCTGCGCCCCGCGGCGCTCGAGACCCTCATACAGGTAGAGCTCCGAGTGGAAGTCCTCGGCCGAGCACACGACCTTGCTGCGCTCCGGCGTGAAATCGACACACGAGAATGCCACGGCTTGCGCGATCGTCACGTTCTGATGCAAAGAGACGCTGCCCTGGTCCGCATGCATCAGGTGTTCGAGCGAGCCAGAGACTTTCGCGGTCGCCGGCAACCACTCTTCTTCCCAAGCGCGGATGCCGCGCTCGCGCCACACACGTACGTATTCGAGCAGCGAGGCCTCGACGCCCGCAGGCATGGCGCCCAGCGTGTGCGACGCGAAGTGCAACGTCTTCTCGAGCGTGGGGAACTGATCGCGGTAAGCCAGCAGCGGGTCGGTGGTCAGCGTGCGCATGGGAGGCATCCTCAGGAAGTGTGCGTGCGAGTTTCGCGCGCGGCGGCGATGCCACGCTCCACCGCGAGCGCCGCAGCCGCGGGCGTCTCGGCGACTTCGATGAATCGGAACAAGTGCTCCGGCACCAGACCCGGCGCGCGATGGGCCGCGACCCAGTCATGCCAGTGCGGGCCCATGAGCACGAGTGGCGCGGCGGGACGCGCGCTCACGCTGAGCATGGTCCACGTGAGGAATACCTCATTGAGTGTGCCGATGCTGCCGGAGACGGCCACGAAAGCATCCGCGGTCTCGAGCAGATGCTGGAGCCTGGCGTAGAGCGTGGGCGTATGGACGCGTTCGGCGACCCAGGGATTTGCGCCGCCGCGGGACTCGAATAGGTCAACTGTGACGCCGATCACGTGCCCGCCGGCTTCATGAGCTCCCAGCGAGGCCGCTGCCATGGCGCCGCCGTAACCGCCCGTCATGACGGCGATGCCGCGGCGCGCGAGGGCATGCCCCAGTTCGCGAGCCTGTTCGTAGGCCGGCTGGCCCGCTTGCGTGGTGCTGCTGCCGTAGACCGCGGCGATGCTTTGGCGATGGCTCAGGGGCACTGTGCTCTCCAATTTAGTGCAAAGGATCGGGACTCCCCGCCACTATGCCAGAGCGATCAGCGGCAACGAAAAGCCCGCCAGCGATCCCTGGGAAGGGATTCGGGGGACTTCTCGCCGGCGGGCCATTGCGTCGAAGTTGTGAGTGACCAATATTGGCTGGGATGTGGACTGGTGGCAAGCACCACAAATCGCTAATCTCAAGGTGCCACTTACCCCGCCCCCCGCTACCGCAAAAACGGAACCATGACGCCCAGACGCTCTCTCAGCACTGGGTTCCAGGCCTTCACGCTGGATCCCGCCTCGTCTGAACCCCTGCACCGCCAGCTTTACGACGAGATGCGCAAAGCCATCCTGACGGGCCGCCTGCGATCGGGCCATCGCCTGCCGGCCAGCCGCGAGCTGGCGAACGTCATGAAGCTCTCGCGCAACACGGTACTGGCGGCTTACGACCAATTGCTGGCGGAGGGCTACATCGAGAGCCGCGCCGGTTCGGGCACATTCGTGGCCCAGATGATCCCGGACGCCATGGTGCCCGAACCGCCGTCGAGCGTACCGGCCGATCCGTCACGCGCGACCGGCGAGCCGCGGCGCCTTTCGCGGCGCGGGCTCGCCATCGATGCCGCGCCTCTCACGCGCACGACCTCGAGCCTGCGCGGCAACGCGTTCCGGCCCGGGCTGCCGGCGCTCGATCACTTCCCCATGGATGTCTATCGCCGTCTCATGGACCGGCGCCTGCGCCGAGCGTCCACGACCATGCTGGCCTATGGCGACCCGCAGGGCTACCTGCCGCTGCGCGAAGCGATCGCCGTGCATCTGGTCGCCTCGCGCGGCGCGCGTTGCAGCGCCGCGCAGATCATCATCACCAGCGGCTCGCAGCAAGCGATGGACCTGGCGGTGCGCGTGCTCGTCAATCCGGGTGACACCGTGTGGATGGAGGATCCCGGCTACTTCGCCGCACGTGCTGTGCTGCGCGCGAGCGAGGCGGATATCGTTCCGGTGCCGGTCGACCGCGAGGGCATGAACGTGGGCATGGGTATCGCGCGTGCTCCAAACGCGCGGTTCGTCTACTGCACGCCCTCGCACCAGAACCCGCTCGGCGTGACGCTGAGCCTGCCGCGGCGCCTCGCGCTGCTGCAGTGGGCGCAGCGCTGCGGCGCGTGGATCTTCGAGGACGACAACGCGAGCGAATACCGCTTTGAAGGCCGCCCACTCGCGGCGCTGCAGGGAGTGGATGAGCACGCGCGCGTGCTTTACGCCGGCACGTTCTCGAAAGTGCTCTTCGCGGGGCTGCGTCTGGGCTATCTGGTCGCGCCAGAGGATCTCGTGCAACCGTTGGTGCGCGCGCGTGCGCTGAGCGACCGGCAGTCGCCGGGCATCGCTCAAGCGGTGATTGCCGACTTCATGACCGAGGGCCACTTCGCGCGGCACATCCGCCGCATGCGCACGCTCTATGCGGCGCGGCTCGCTGCGTTGCTGCACGCGGTGCGCCAGCATGGCGCCGGCACGCTCGAGGTCCTCGAAGGCGAAGGCAGCACGAACCGCGTGGTGTGGCTGCCCGAGGGGCTCGACGACCAGGCGGTCCATCGCCGCCTGGCCGAGAAGGGCATCCTGACCCTTGCGCTGTCAGAAGACACGATCGAACCCCAGCCACGCGGCGGACTCATCTTGGGATTTGGCGGCGTGGACGAGAAAGAGATCGATGACGGTGTGCGCGTCATCGCCGAGACCGTGCGCGAGATGCTGGGCGAGCGCGGCTAGATGGACACGGGCGATGCGCCGGTGATGCTACCGCAGGCCGCCGATGCGCTCGCCGAATCCCACGCGCTCGCCTTCACGCTGACGCTGGACGGCGTCTCACGCCAGGCGTTCGTGGTGCGGGCCGGCGGCGCGCTGCACGCGTACGTGGACAGCTGCCGACATCAGTCGCGCACGCTCGACGTTGGCGGGGGCGTCGTCGTGGAAGCGGGCCTGATCCCCTGCCGGCATCACGGCGCCATGTATCGCGTGGAAGATGGCGTCTGCGTGAGTGGCCCGTGCGCGGGCGCCGCGCTCACGCGACTGGCGCTGGAGCGGCGCGAAGGGCGATGGTGGTGCGTGGGGCGACTGAGGTAGCCTTGGAAGCACCCTCGAGACTGGAGAACGATAGGGCCTACGTCCATGCCCATCCGCGCCAGCGCGACGCAACCTCGAGTCGCTTGTGCGCAACTGCCGTCATTTCTCACCCAATGGGGAAAGCTTGGCGCCGGCAACGGCCCGTTCCAAGCGCCGACCCCGATCGCAGTCGACCGCGCTGGGAACTTGTTGGTCGCGGATGCTGAGGCGAACCGCGTCCAGAAGTTCGGCTTGAACGCGACGCCGACGAAGCCGACGAGCTGGGGCCAGCTCATGCCAACGGGCCGCGAGGGCGCGAAGCGCCTGCGCTTCAAGCGCCCGCCCCACCCGTCCACTCGCGCCGCAGCAGTCCCAGCACTCGCGTGTCCGAGACCTCGTCGCCCACGACCCAACGTTCGCGCAACAGGCCCTCCACGCGAAAGCCCTGGCGGATCAGGATGCGTTCGGAGGCCGCGTTGCGCGGATCGATGTCGGCTTCGATGCGCCGCAGCTGCATCACCTCGAACACGTAGCCGATGCCGAGCGTGAGAGCCTCGCTCGCCAGGCCCTGGCGCCAGTGGGCGCGGCCGAGCGCGTAGCCGATCTCGCAACGGCGGTTCTGCGCGTGGAAGTCGAACAGGTTCGCGGTGCCGATCACGCGGTCGTCGCAGGTGCGCGCGATACCCCATGCGAGGCCGACGCCTTCGCCGAGATAGCCGTTGGTGCGGCGGATCTTCTCGCGCGCCTGATCGAGGCTCGTCATGGGTACGCCGCTCCAATAGCACATCACCTCGGGGTCCGAGAAGATCTCGAAGAACGCCGCAACCTCTGCCTCGTCCTCGCGCAATGCCCGCAGGCGAACGCGCTGACCCGTGAGCACGGGCAGCGCGGCCGGCAGCGGCACCATGGGCGGGATGGCGCTCACTTCTTGCGCTTGGGCGCCGGCGAGTTGACGTTGGCGAGCACACCCTTGTCGGCCACGTCGGCATAGCCGATGAGCCGCGCGTTGCGGTGGATCGCATCGCTCAGGTGTTCGGCGGCCTTGTCGCGCACGATCGCGCGCGCGAGCGCAGGCGTAAGCGCCACGGGATGGCCGCGGTGTCCGCCGGCACGCGGCACGAGCGCGTACGCAAACCCGGGCGCAGGTTTGGAGCCCTTGCTGCCAGCGGCAGCACTCGCGCCGGTCTTGGCGGGCTTGCCACCACCGAACGCCTTGAGCGCCTGGCCCATGAGCGCCGTGATCTCGGCCACCGTCTCGCCGCTCACGTGCGGATGGTCCACGGGCAACAGCAGGATCGACTCGGCCTTCAGCTTGAGCGCGGCCGACAATCCCACCACCGCCGAGCTGAACATGCCCTTCTTCCACGCGGCGTTCGTCTCGAAGCGCACCTCGAGCCCGCGCGCGCCGTGCTTGCGCGCAGCATGCAGGTCCGGCGTGAGCGCGCCCCCTTCAACGAGCACTGCGAACTCCTGTTCGATCGCCGCGCGAATCTTCTTGGCATCGGCGCCGAGCACGACCACGACCACGTCACACGCGCTCCACAGGTGACGCACGCCGTGCACGAGGAACGACTGACCTTTGTGCATCACCAGCGCCTTGGGGCTTCCCATCCGCGACGAGGCACCCGCCGCCAGCAGCACTCCGACATTCATCGCGCTCCCCTTTCCATTTGAACCAGTGGTTGCCTCGCGGCCTCGGCGCGCTCGGGCCGGGGCGTCCATCCCCGCTCCGGCGTGCCGCCGCGCCGCACCGATATCAGCTCTGCGAGCACGCTCACGGCGATCTCTTCTGGAGTCCGCGCGCCCAAGGGCAGCCCCAGTGGCGTGCGCAGCCGGCCGATCGCGTCGTCACTGAAGCCGCGCGCTCGCAGGCGAAGCGCGAACTTGCGCTGCTTGGCCACGCTGCCGATCATGCCGGTGAACTTGGCCGGCTTAGGCAGCAACAACTGCACCAAGCGCTGATCCAGCGCGTGGTCGTGCGTGGTGACGATCAGGTAGTCCTGATCCGACGTGACGAGCTCGCGCGCGAAGTCTTCGGGATCCGCGCAGCGCAACGACACGCTGGGGAACCGCGCGGGCTGCGCCCATTCGGGGCGCGCGTCCACCACAGTGACCGCGAAGCCCACGCCACTCGCCAGCTGCGCGATGGGCCGCGCCAAGTAGCCGGCTCCGAAAAGGAACAAGCGCGGCATACTCTCGAGCACTTCGAGATACACCACCATCTCGCCGCCGCAGCACATGCCCAGGTCGGCGGTGAGGTGTTTCTTGACCGTCACGGAGCCACCCGTGCGTAGCAGCGCGTGCGCTTCGGCCAGCGCCTGGTGCTCGATGGCGCCGCCGCCGATCGTGCCGACCATCTCGCCATCGTCGGCCAGCAGCATGTGCGCGCCGGGCTTCTGCGGCGTGAACCCGCGCGATTCCACCACCGTGAGCAGCACGAATCGCCGCCCCTGCTCGCGCCAGCGCGCGAGCGCTCCCCACACGTCGGCCTCACGGCCGTCCCCGAACGCGCGCAACGCGGCATCGCGATCAGGCGCAGGCATACCGGGAGTGTTCATGTTCAGCCCTTCGGGAACGCGTCACGCAGCACGCGCTTGACGAACACCGGCACCATCTCGTGGCGCCACTCGTGGTCATACGGCACGTTGATGAGCGGATGGCATTGTTTGTATGCCGCCGCGGCGATCGCCGAGAATTGCGCTTCGTCGGCAGCCTTGCCCACCGCAAGCGCATCGAGTTGGCCCAGCACGCGCGGCTTCGCGCCCAGCGCACTCACGACGATGCGCAGTTGCGTGAACGCGCCGGCCTGCGTGCGGCCGGCCGCCGCCACCGAGAGCATGGGGAAATCGATCGCGCCGCGAGGGCGCAGCTTCTGGTAGCCGGCGCTCAGGCCGCGCGACGCGGCGGGGATGATCAAGCGCGTCACCAACTCACCGGGAAGCAGCACGTTGTTGTGCACACCGTCGCCCACGAAGAACGTATCGACCGCGATGCGCCGCAGCGACGCAGCACCACCTGCCTGCGCGGGCGGCGTGGCGATCTCGACCTCGGCGCCAAGGGCGATCAACACAGGCGCCACGTCGGATGAGTGTGCGGCCACGCAGCGCTTGCCCTGCGGCACCACATGGCACTTGGTGCCGTCTTTCTTAAGACAGAAGCCCAGCGCTTCGCGCCAGAAATAGCTTTGATTGTAGTAAGTGCAGCGCGTGTCCAAGCACAGATTGCCACCCAGCGTGCCCATGTTGCGGATCTGCGGCGAGGCCACCAAAGATGCAGCCTTGGCGAGCGCGGGATACTCGGCGCGCACGCGCGCGTGCTCCGAAAGCTCGCGCAGCGTGAGCAGCGCGCCCAGATGCATGCCCGCATCGTCTTCGCGCACGTAGTGCAGTTCGCGCACACCGGCGAGCGAGATCACGCGCTTGGGCTCATGCAGGCGGTGCTTCAGGTTGGGCACCGCGTCGGTGCCGCCGGCGATCCACAAGCTCTCGGCTGGCGCTTGAGTGAAAAACGCCAGCGCCTCGTCGAGGCTCTGGGGGCGCACCCACTCGAACACGGGCAGCGTGAGCATCAGCGCGCGCCAGTCTTGTGAAAGCCCGCGCGCGCGGCTTCCCACGCGGCGCGCGCGTCGCCGATGCGCAACATTCCCAGCACGCTGGGCGGCGAGAACGGCAGCGCGTCGCAGCGGATGCCGAGCGCGTCGTGGATCGCGTTCGCGATCGCCGGCACGCTGGGATGCAAAGGCCCCTCGCCCGCTTCCTTGGCGCCGTACGGGCCCTCGGGATCGACGCTCTCGATGATGATCGAGTGCAAGCGCGGAGTATCCAAAGAGGTCGGCAAGCGGTAGTCGAGCAGCGACGGACCGTGATGCAGGCCAAACGCATGCCCGGGCGCAGCGGCTTTGTATTCCATGGTCTCGAGGATCGCCTCGGCGAAGCCCATGTACGCGCTGCCTTCCATCTGGCCTTCGACCGTCACGGGATTGAGTGCGCGGCCGCAGTCGTGCGCCACCCAGATGTCGCAGACGCGCACCTGACCGGTCTCGGGATCGCACTCCACCTCGGCCACGTGCGCCGTGAACGAGTACGCCGGCGATGCGCCAATGGTGCCGCCGCGATAGTCGCCGCCCAGTTTGGGGCTCTGGTACCAGCCCACCGAGCCGAGGGTGCCATGCTTGGCCTCTGCCAGCTGGAACGCCTCGCGCACCGTCATGGCCTTCTCGCGCGGCTCGCTCGTGCAGCACGCGACGCCGTTGGCGAGCACCACCTCACCCTTGCCGCACTGCCAGCGCTCGGCAAGCGTCGCGGCGATCTTCTCGCGCAGGTGCCGCGCGGCATCCAGGCAGGCGTTGCCGACCATGAACGTCTCGCGGCTCGAGTACGAGCCCAGGTCCACCGGCGTCAGATCCGTGTCGGCGGCGACCACACGCACGTCGCGCAGTGTGAGCCCGAGTTCCTCGCACACGATATAGGCGAGTACCGAGTCCACGCCCTGGCCGATGTCGGAGCAGCCGCTGAAGACCGTGGCGCGGCCGCTGCGGTCAAGTTTGAGCTGCACTGCGGACTGCGGCATCTCATTCGGGTAGATACAATAATTGGTGCCGCTGATGTACATGCTGCCCGCGACGCCGATGCCGCAGCCGTAAGGCAGCCGGCGGAACTTGTCCTTCCAGCCGCTGGCTTTCTCGACCGCGTCGAGGCACTGCGGGAAGCCGTTCGAGGTCACGCGCATGCCGTTGACCGTGCGGGTGCTCTCGCCGATGAGGTTCTTGCGCCGCACCGCGATGGGGTCCATACCGATGCGCTCGGCCAGTTTGTCGATCTGGCACTCGAACGCGAAGCGCGGCTGAACGGATCCATGTCCGCGCTTGGGGCCACAGCAGGGCTTGTTCGTGAACACGCGCGTGGAGTCGAACCGGTACGTGGGCAGCACGTAGGGCGCGCCCAGGAGCTGGCCCGAGTAGTACGTGGTGACGAGTCCGAAGCTGCTGTACGCGCCGCCGTCGATCTGCACCTTGGCGTCGGTGCCCGTGAGCATGCCGTCTTTCGAGATGCCCGTGCGGTAGTGCAGCCGCATGGGATGGCGGCCACGGTGCGCGTAGAACACCTCTTCGCGCGTGTAGAGGATCTTCACCGGTCGGCCGGTGATCATGGCCAACTTCGCGGCGCAGAACTCCAGCGAGAAAGGTTCACTCTTGCCGCCGAATGCGCCGCCCACGGTGGGCTGGATCACGCGTACGCGCTGCGTGGGCAAGCCCAGCACCTTGGCGAGGTCACGGTGCAGATAGTGCGCGACCTGCGTGCTCGAATGCACGGTGAGGAAACCCGTCGCGTCGAACTCGGCCACGCAACAGTGCGGCTCGATCGGCGCGTGCGTGGAACCTTCGTACCAATAGTGCCCCTCGACCACCTCATCGCTGTTCGCGAGCGCCGCATCGACCGCGCCGAATTCCAAGCGCACCTGCTTGGAGATGTTGCCGGTCTCGGCTTTCTCGTTCACCTGCCACTCGGGATGCTCGAGCGCCGAGTCGATGTCGATCACGGCGGGCAACACTTCGTACTGCACTCGAATGCACCGCAGGGCTTCCTCGGCGATGAGCTCGCTGTCGGCCGCGACAGCGGCGATCGCGTCGCCCACGTATCGCGCCTTCGTTTCGCAGAGCGCCTGCTCGTCCTCGGTCCACGGGATGATGCCGAAGTACACGGGCAGGTCCTTGCCCGTGATCACCGCATGCACGCCCGGCATCGCCAGCGCCGCGCTCGCGTCAATCGAGACGATGCGCGCGTGCGCGTGGATGCTGCGCAGCAGCTTGGCGTGCAGCATGCGCGGCAGCGTGATGTCGTCGGCGTAGACCGCGCGGCCGGTGACCTTGGCGAGACCCTCGACCTTGCGATTGCGCTTGCCGATGGTCGAGAAGCCGTCGGCGTTGGGCGCGACCGAGCGGCCGCCCTCCCAAGCGGGCGGCGCGAGCCGGTCCTCGCGCGGCATGATGCGGCCTTTTGGGACGACCATCTCGGGCTTTCGGCCCGAATCGGAGTGAACCGTCTCGGGCCTCCGGCCCTCGGTCACTGACTTGGCCGCATCAATGGGGGCGTTGGGCTCTTTGGGCTCGCTCACGCGCGCTCCCGCATTTCCTTCGCGGCCAGTTCGACGGCCTCGTAGATCTTGGTGTAGCCGGTGCAGCGGCACAGGTTGCCGCTCAGCGCCTGCGCGATCGCTTCGCGGGTAGGCGCGGGATCGCGCTCGAGCAGCGCGATGGCGCTCATGAGCACGCCCGGCGTGCAGAAGCCGCACTGCGCGCCGCCGGTGCGATCGAACGCGTCCTGCAGCGGGTGCGGGCGGCCGTGCGCCGCGAGCCCTTCGACGGTGCGGATCTCGCGGCCTTCGCAGGCCATGGCCAGCGTGATGCACGCGAGCACCGGGTGGCTGTCGATCAATACGGTGCACGCGCCGCAGTCGCCCTTGTCGCAGCCCTGCTTGGAGCCGGTGAGCGCCAGCGCATAGCGTAGCGCCTCGAGCAGCGTCGTTCCGGGTGTCACCGCGCAGGTATGGGCATCGCCATTCACGCGCAGATGGCAGACGGTCTTCGTCGAGTCCATGCGGCCCCTTCACGGATGGAAGTCACTTAGCGAGCGTCGATTGAAGCCCGCCGCGCGGCGGGTGTCAACGCAGGCGGCGGGCCGGTATGGCGTGCCGGTGTGGCGTGCCGGGTTGCCCCGGGCGCGGCGCGGCGGCATGATGCCCGCATGGACCACGACCCGACGCTCCCCGACTCACTGTGGTGGGCCGCTCCGCAAACGGAGTTCGCCCCGCTCGATACCGAACTCGACGTCGACGTGCTCATCGTCGGCGGTGGCATCACCGGCATCACGCTCGCTTACACGCTGGCCGATCAAGGCGCGAGCGTGGGCCTGCTCGACTCCGGCCCGCTCGCGGGCGAAGCCAGCGGCCGCAACGCCGGGTTTCTGCTCGCCGCGCCTGCCGAGCCGTACTCGGAGCGCATCGCGCTCTGGGGCCGCGAAGGTGCGCGAGCGGTACTCCAGATCGGCCGCCGCACGCACCAGCGCATCCGCGACCTGGCGCAAGGCCTGCCGATCGATTGCGAATACGAGCAGACCGGCTCGCTGCGCCTGACGCGCACGCGTGAGGAGAGCGAGGACCTGCGCGGCTCGCTGCCCGAGTTGCGCCACGACGGCTTCCCCATGCGCGAGATCGAACTCGCCGATGCCGTGCCCGCGCATGCCGTGGGCCGCTTTGACGCGGCGTTCGAAGTGCCCGAGGACGGCCAGCTGCATCCGGTCAAGTTCCTGCACGGTCTCGCCGTGCAGGCGGCGAAGAAGGGCGCGCGCATCCACGGCCGCACCAAGGTGAACGGCGCGCAGTGGCAGAGCGGCCTCTGGAACGTGCAGGCCGGCGAGCAGACCGCGCGCGCGCGCACGCTCGTGCTTGCGACTAACGCCTTCACGCCGCGGCTCGTGCCAAGCCTGGGTGCGCTCATCGTGCCGCGGCGCGGGCAGGTGATCGCGACCGAGCCGCTCGACTTCACGGTGACCACGAGACCCACGTACGCGCACTGGGGATATCAATACTGGCGGCAGACGCCCGAGGGCCGCGTGCTCATCGGTGGCTGGCGCGATGTGGATTTCGACGCCGAGGGCGTGGATGTGAATGGCACGAGCGACAAGGTGCAGGCGGCGATCGAAGGCGGCCTTCGCGAACTCGTGCAGAAGGAAGTGCGCATCGATCACCGCTGGGGCGGCATCATGGGCTTCGCGCGCGATGGCCGGCCGCTCGTGGGCTGGCTCGACCCTTCGCACCACTTGGCCATCTGCGCGGGTTTCACCGGGCACGGCATGGGCATGGCGGCCGCGTGCACCCAGGACATGGCCGAGTTGCTGTCGTGGAAGCGCGCGATGGGGATCTCGAGCTTCGATCCGCACCGCTTCCCCGAGCTCAAGCAACTGCGCGAGGGCATCGTCGAACTGGGCGCCGCACGCGCCTGAAAGCGGTCGCGCATGCGTCCCTGCCCGGCTCGACCGGACAGGGACGCATGCGTTTACGGCGTGCGCCGCACGGGGCTATACTGCCTCGTCGGCTGTCTCGTTCTCACCTACCTCGCATCTCCGGCGTTCCCAGTCCCCTCGGTGCCGGGCGTGCTCATATCTGGAACCACACGAGGAAACACATGAACCTCGAACTCAAGTCGCTGGATGAAGTCCGTCAGGCCACCGCGGTGCTCGCCACGGGCAACAATGACGCCCTTGACCGCTTGGTCTGGACCGGTGTCTTCGGCGCCGATAGCGTGCGCGATGCCGCCCGTCAGGCCGTGCTCGACCAGTGCCGCTCCACGGGTATCTACCCCGCCTCGATCCACGAGCTGTACATGGCCCGCGGCCGCGGCGAAGCGCCCGCCACGTTCACCGTGCCGGCCATCAACATCCGCGGCATCACGTATGACACGGCGCGGGCGCTGTTCCGCGCCCGCAAGGCACTCGATGCCGGCGCCGTGCTCATCGAGATCGCGCGTTCCGAGATCAGCTACACCGATCAGCGTCCGCAGGAATACACGTTCGTGCTGCTCTCGGCGGCGCTGCGCGAAGGCTGGACCGGCCCCGTGTTCATCCAGGGCGATCACTTCCAGATCAACGCCAAGAAGTATCACGCCGATCCCGCTGCCGAGATGAAGACCGTGCTCGACCTGTCGCGTGAAGCGATCGCGGCCGGCTTCTACAACATCGATGTGGACACCAGCACGTTGGTGGACCTCGACAAGCCCACGCACGAGGAACAGCAGCGGGTGAACGGCACGCTCTGCGCCGAGATCGCGGCGTCCATCCGCAAGCACGAGCCCAAGGGTGTGCATATCTCGATCGGCGGCGAGATCGGTGAGGTCGGCGGCAAGAACTCGACCGCAGAGGAACTCGAGGCGTTCGTGAATGTGTTCAACGCCGCGCTCGCCAAGCTCGTGCCGGGCGCGCCGGGCATGAGCAAGATCTCGATCCAGACCGGCACGAGCCACGGCGGCGTGCCGTTGCCCGATGGCACGGTAGCCAAGGTCAAGCTCGACTTTGACACGCTTGAAGCGCTGAGCAAGCTCAGCCGCGAGAAGTACGGTTTCGCCGGCGCGGTGCAACATGGGGCGTCGACGCTGCCGAGCGAACTGTTCGGCGAGTTCAGCAAACGCGGCGCGTGCGAGATCCACCTGGCCACCGAGTTCCAGAACATGATCCTGGACCACCCGGCGTTCCCGGCGGACCTCAAGGCCGAGATCTACGCCAAGCTGCGCGAGACCGAAGCCGGCGAGCGCAAGCCCACCGACACCGACGAGCAATTCTTCTACAAAACGCGCAAGAAGGCGCTCGGCATGTACAAGAAGCAGATGTGGGGCATGCCCGCCGAGGCGCGGGCAGCGATCGGCAAGTCGCTCGAGGATCGCTTCACGTTCCTGCTCACGCAGCTCAAGGTCGGCGGCACGCGCGCGATCGCAGAGAAGTATGCGCCCTTTGTCGCCTCTGCATTCCCCACTGCTCTCGCTTCCGTCGGCGCCACTCAGGGGCCGGAGGACGTGACGGGCCTGTCCGACTGATCCTCACGGAGGCCGCTTCATGACGGATCACCGCGCGATCACGCTGTCGCAGTTCGTGCTGCAACAAGAACGCGAGCACCCCGAGGCCAGCGGGGAGTTCACGAGCGTGCTTCTGGACATCGCGCTGGCGGCCAAGATGATCAACAAGGCCGTCGTCCGCGCCGGCTTGGCCGACGTGATCGGCGCTACCGGCGATGTGAACGTCCAGGGCGAGCGCGTCCAGAAACTCGACGTGTTCGCCCATGAGACGATCATGCGCGTGCTGGGCTCGACCGGCCAGCTCGCGGTCGTGGCTTCGGAAGAAGACGAAGGCATCGTACCCATGCCGGACGATGCCCCGATCGGCAAGTACGTGGTGAACTTCGACCCGCTCGATGGCAGCTCGAACATCGATGCGAACGTGAACATCGGCACGATCTTCTCGATCCTGCCGCGCATCACGCGCAAGGGTCAGGGCACGATCGAAGACTGCCTGCAGGCGGGCCGCCGGCAGATGTGCGCCGGCTACGTGCTGTATGGGTCGTCCACGATGCTCGTGTACACCACGGGCGACGGCGTGCACGGCTTCACGTACGAGCCCAGCATCGGCGAGTTCCTGCTCTCGCACGCCGACATCCGCACCCCCAAGCGCGGCCATATCTACAGCGTGAACGAAGGCAACTACGCGCGCTGGTCCGACGGCATGAAGCGCTACGCCGACTGGCTCAAGGTCGAGGACAAAGCCACCGACCGCCCTTACAGCATGCGCTACGTGGGCAGCCTGGTGGCCGACTTCCACCGCAACCTGCTCTATGGCGGCATCTACCTCTACCCCGGCGACGCCAAGAACCCCAACGGCAAGCTGCGCCTGCTCTACGAAGCCGCGCCGTTGGCCTTCGTCGCCGAACAAGCCGGCGGCGCCGCCAGCGACGGAACCCGCCGGATCATGGACCTCGCCCCCAGCTCCCTGCACCAAAGAACGCAACTATTCCTCGGCAGCCCCGACGACGTCGCCGACTGCGAAGCCTTCCTACAAGGCCGCCACGAGGGATTGAACCTGGAACGACGAACCCTCTAAGCCACAAACAGCCACAACGCGCCCAAATGAAAAAGCCGAAAGCTCGAATGAGCTTTCGGCTTTTTCGCTCGCTGAGCGAAGCTCAGCCGAGCCGCCTCTTGCGACACTGGCGCCAAGCGCCTCGCCGGCCCGCGCGTGGCGCGCGGGCCGCGCCCGGCCGCAGCGAGGAGGGCTCGCTGCAAAGCGCTCCCGCAGCCAGGATGGCGGAGGGAGCGCGGCGCAGGAGGTGCGGCGGCACGATGCCGCCGCGCTGACGGCGAGCTCTCATCGCTGCGGCCGGGCGCGGCCCGCGCGCCACCCCAGAGCCGTGCGCCAGGATGCCTCAATGCAGACGCGATCAGTCCCCTCGAGGCCAAAGCGAAGCGACCCGCCAACGGATCTCATCCCGCAGCTCCCGAAACCCCTCGACCTGCTCCCCCTCGGGCCGCAGCGAAGGATCCGGCAGCGCCCAGTGCACCTGCCGCACATCGGCCGCGAGCGGCGGGCAGACCTGCTCGTCTTCGTTACAAAGCGTGACGATCGTGTCGGCGCTCGCCCACGGTACCTCGTCGATGTGCTTGGAAGCATGCGCGCTGATATCGATGCCGACTTCCTGCATGACCTGCACCGCTATCTGGTACACGCCGCGCGGTTTGGTCCCCGCGCTCATGATGTGCACGTGCGCCGGCGCGACCGCGCGCGCGAAGCCCTCCGCCATCTGGCTGCGCGAGGCGTTGTGCACGCACAGGAACGCCACGACGCCCGGAGGCTTGGTGATGAACGCGGCGGGACGCACGGGATTCGGCTTGGGATCCGTCATCGGCTCATGCCTTGAGCACCACACTCTTGTAGACGCGCGCAGCGGCGGCGCCGCCCAGCATGGGGCCCAGCCAGTAGATCCAATGCCCGGTCCACACGCCCGAAGCACAGGCCGCGCCGAACGCGCGAGCCGGGTTCATGGCGGCGCCCGTGAGCGGGCCGCCGACGAGGATGTCCATCAATACCGTGAGGCCGATGCCCAGCCCGCCCAGCTTGGGCGCGCGCGAGTCGACCGCGGTGCCCCACACGGCGGTGACCAGGAAGAATGTGAGCACGAATTCGATGATCAGGCCTTGCGAGCTGCTCAACCCCGCGCCGAGCATGGGCACGCCCCAGTGCACAGCCTGACCCGCCTCGCCGGGGATGACCGAGCGCAGCAGGAAGCTCGCGGCGATGGCGCCGAGCAACTGCGAGATCCAGTAGGTGATCGCCGAGGTCATCGACTGCCGGCCCGTGACGACGAAACCCAGCGTGACCGCGGGGTTGAAGTGGCCGCCCGAGGTGGCGCCGAGCGCCGAGATCATCACCGCAAGCGCCAAGCCATGCGCGAAAGCGATGGCGAGCAGCGCGTAAGGGCCGGCACCCTGCAACTGCGCGACGCAGATCGCGCCCTGGCCGATGAAGCACAGCGTGAAGGTGCCGAGGAACTCGGCCCAGTAGGACTTGGGTCCCTGATCCATGCGCTCTCCCAGGAAGAAGCGGCGGCCTCCGGCGCACCACACCCGCGCGCGGACCGGCGGGCACCGTATCTGCGGGCCGCGCGGGCGTCAACGCTCACGGTTGGACGAGCGTCACGTCGTCCATCGCCACACCTTCGGTTGCGACCTCGGGTTCGGCCCCAGGGGTCACGGCGAGGCGGCGACGAAGGAACCAACCGTCTGCGATCTGCCCCACCATGCAGCCGAACAACGCGGCATTGAGCCCCAGAACGCCGCCCGGCATCCACCCGGGTCCGATCAGTAAGACAGCGGCCGCGGCGGCAAAACGCACGAGCATCCGCTGCACAGGCGAGCGGTCGGCGGCGTTCTGCGAGTCGCTCACCCATTCGATGAGCCCCAGGGCGACGAACGTGAGTGAGATCGCGCTGACCATGAGCCAGCGCACGGGCACCGGAGTATCGCGCGTACCCAGGGCGATGGCTTCTGCCACCCCTGCAGCATAGGCGACGATCCCGATCACCAACGGCAGGTGGAGGTAACTGCGCAGCCCTTGCCGCCAGAAGGGTTCGCGTGTCGGCCGGCCCATGACGTGGTCGAAGTACACCCACCACACGCCGAAGACGACGAGCAGCGTGAGCACCACGGTCGCGATCGCGAGCGGCGTGACCTCGCCGAGCTTGGCGATCCCGTGCACGATCGCGGCGATGGCTTCCCCGAGCACGATCACGACCAGCAACCCAGAGCGCTCGGGCAGCCGCGTGCTGAACCGCGGGAGCGAATCCTGGAAGCGGAATGTGAAGACCGGCGTCGCGAAGTCGACCAGCAGTCCTGCCGCCCAGAGCATGGCGCGCCACGGCAACGCTACCCGGGTGGACGCGACCCAGAAGGACAGACCGATGAGGAAGCCGAGGATGAAGCGGTTGGTGGTGGGCCGCACGACAGGATTGTGCCAGCCACCGCGCGCCCACATGAAGATGAGCACGCTCCGCGCGCCGATGTATCCCCACGCGAAAGTCGCCGACGTGCGCGCGAGATCGCCGTGGATCGAGGCGCCCATGACAGTGACCGGGATCATGACCAGGAGCGTGAACACTCGCTGGCTCAGGTCCTCGGTCTCGAACCGTTCGGTATACACATTGGCGGCCAGCCAGATCCACCACACGGGCGCCAGCAGGCCCACGAACACGAGCACACCCGGCCACGTGACGTACTCGGAGAGCCGCTGCGAGAGCTGCGCGATGACCGCAACGAACACGAGGTCCTGGAAGAGCTCCAGCCACGACGTGCGCCGTTCGCCTGCTTCCGCGGCATCATCGCGAAGCCGAGGCGTCTCCCATCTCCAGTTGGTCACGGGCCTCCCGCCATCAGAAAGGTGCAGAACCCCGCCCCTTCTATACCAAGAGGTTCTGCCGGCGCAACAGTTCTTCCATGAGTTTGGCATTGCGGGCAGCCTGCCCGGCATGGCAATTGTTGAAGAAAAGGTAGGTCTGCTTGGCCTTGTTGGCCATCTCGGTCACTCGCCCCACCCACTCCACCAACTCGCGCTCGGAGTAATCATAGTCATAGCGATCGCCGCCGCCGCGTCCCCACCACGTCTGCTCGTTGCGCCCGTGCAGGCGGATGTACGCATCGTCGGTCGTCACGTGCGTGACCGGCGGCACGAGCCCCGGCAGCGCTGGCTCGTCGACCGCGCAGTAGCCGATCGCGCGCTCACGCAGCCACTGCGGCAGCTTGGGGTGCATCCACGAGTCGTGGCGGAACTCGGCCCAGAGCGGCTCGCCGGGCAGCACCTCGCGCAGGCGTTCCAGATGCGCCTTGTTCGCATCGGTGCGCTTGAAGCCCCACGGGAATTGCGCGAGCAGGCCAAAGTACTTACCCGCGTCCTTGAGCGGCTGGAGCACCGCGCGGAAGTCGCGCACCAGAGCGTCTTCGAACCCGGGCGCGTGCGTCATGGCCTGGTTGAGCTTGACGATGAAGCGGAAGCCATCCGGCGTCTTGCGCTCCATGAGTTCGAGTACGCGCGGGTTCGGGATGCGGTAGTAAGTGGAGTTCACCTCGACGCATGCGAACTGCGTGGCGTAGTGGTGCAGGAAGTCACCGCTCTTGGTGCCCTGCGGATAGAACGGCCCCACCCAGTCCGCGAACGAATAGCCCGACGTACCCACGTGAATCGAAGGAACGGTCTCGGCGCTCACGCAGGGTCGTCCGGATCGCCACGCAGCCGTCGCTTGGTGTCTTTCGTGTCACGTTCTTTCGAGAGCGGCGTGGGGTCCTTGCGCTTCATGAGCCCGAAGGGCACGTGCCCACTCTCGCGCCGGTGCGTGAGCGCGCCCGCCGGCACCACCGATGCTTCGCCAAGCTTATCGCGCACCTTGTCGAGCGCTTGCTGAAGGGCCTTGGAGCGTTCATCCGATACGAAGAGCTCGATCTGGCCACTCTCGCCACGTTTCTCGAGCGCGCTCGCCGAGAGTCCCAGCAGGCGGATCGGCTCGCCCTTCCAGTTGGCCTTCCACAGCGCGCGCGCCGTATCGAAGATACGCAGGTGGTCGTCGACCGCGACCGGCAGCGCCTTCTGCCGCGTGATCGTGTGGAAGCGGAAATCCCGCAGCTTGAGCGTGATCGTCCTGGCCGCGAACTCCTCGCTGCGCAGACGGCGGGCGACCTGATCGGCGAGGCGCAGGAGCGTCCCTTCCAGAAACTCCGCGTCGCGGCAGTCTTCGGGCAGCGTGACCTCATGCCCCATCGACTTGGGATCGACACCCTCGTGATAAGGCACGAGCGGCGTCTGGTCGCGCCCCCATGCGGCCTGCCTGAGCTGCGGGCCGATCATGCCGAACGTCCGCTGCAGTAGCGGCTCGGGCGCGTTGCCAAGGTCACCGATCGTGCGGATGCCGAGCTGGTTCAACCGCTGCGACATCTTGGGGCCCACGCCCCAGAGCTCCTGCACCTCGAGCGGCCAGTACGTGCGCCGGAAGCCTTCTTCATCGAGCGCGGTGATGCCCTTGGGCTTCTGCAGCCCCGACGCCATCTTGGCGATGAGCTTATTCGGGCCGATGCCGATCGACGCGCCCAAGCCGTGCTGCTCGGCGATGCGGCGCTGGATATCGCGCGCGATGACGCTCGCCGACTCGAGGGTATCGCCGCGGCCGGCGAGCCCGACCAGGCTCAGGAACGCCTCATCGACGCTGAAGGGTTCCACATCGGGTGTGACGGTGAGGAAGAGCTCCAGCAGCTCAAGCGACTTCTCGACGTACTTGGACGGATCGCCCTCGACATATTCAGCGTTCGGGCACAACCGCCGAGCCTCGGCCAGCGGCATACCCGCGCGCACGCCAAAGGGTCGCGCCTCGTAAGAGGCTGCCGTGACCACGCCGCGGCGGTCCGGATCGCCACAGACGATCACCGCTTTGCCGCGCAGATGCGGATGCAGCATCTGCTCGACCGAGGCGAAGAAGGCATCCATGTCGACCAGCAGGATCATGCGCGGCCTTTCTTGCACCGGCTCACGCCGGGCCCGTCCATGCGCGGCTGAGCACCCACTTGGCGCCGCGCGCGTCGTAGCAGAGCTCGTAGCTCTCTTCCTTGGGGCCCTGGATCGCGAAGTAGCGCAGAACGGCTTGCCCCTCGCGCCGGTTCCATTGCCCCGTCACCTTGGCGACTCGTACCACACGCCCCTGCCAACGGAAGCGGATCGGGCGCATGGCGCCGTCCACGAACGCGGTGAGTACATCGACTGGATCATTGAGTGATTCGAACATGGAGACGCGACTCTGGGCTGGCACCGCCCGGATGATACTGCACATCTGTGCAGTATCGCAATCGCCATCATGACTGCCCGTGGCGCTGCAGCGGCGGGCCGCGTCAGCGTAGCGCCACCACCTTGGCGCTCGCGGTCACTCCCGCCTCGTCCACCCGCACGAGGTACACCCCGGCGGCCAGGCCCTCGCCGAGCTCGAGCGGGTGCTCGCCCGCGCCGGCCGCCGCGAGATCGCGCGTGGCCACCGCGCGACCCGCCAGATCGAACGCCCGCAGGCGCACGGCGCCCGCGTGAGGCAGCGTGAGCAGCACGCGCAACCGCCCCATCGCCACGCCAGCGCCGCGCACGGCAAGCGAGTTCGCGTGCACCGGCGCGGGCGCTACCTCGGCGGTGGCGTCCACCACGCGGCTGAAGTACGAGTCCGGCGAGCCGCCGCGGCCATCGGTCCAGTTCGCGTACACATTCATGCCATCGGCGATGAGCGCGCTGTAGTCGCCCATGTTCGGAAACATGTTCGAGGCCACGTTGTTCCAGTTCACACTCGGGCCGGCGTTCACGCGCGCGCTCGCGCCGAAAGTGCGCCCGCTGTCGTCGGAGCGCGCCACGTAGACGTCGGTCAAGATACCGTTGGCCGGGTCGCCCACGTGCCCATACCACGAGACGAACACGCGGTGAGCGACGTCGATCGCCACCTCGGGCCAGATCTCGTCGAAGCCCGGCGGCGTATCGCTCACGCGCGTCGGCGGGCTCCATGTCGTACCGCCATCGCTCGAACGCGAGAGCATGATGTCGCGGTGGTCGCGCGCGACATCGGTGAACGACGGCGTGTGCGCGCCGGTCACCACTTGGTACGCCCCGATATCCGCGGTGAAGCCATCCCAGTTGAGCACGCGCAGATAGTAGGTGCCGGTACTCGGCAGTGTGAATTCGATGGGACTGCGGCCGCCGCTGAAATGCGAATAGGCGACGCGGTTCGCCGTGGCGCCACCGCCAGCGAACAACCGCAGGTAGCCGTTGCATGACGCATCGACGGGCGTCAGTGAGAACTCCGCGACCTGACCGGCCAGGCCGGTGAACGAGAACCAGTCCTGGTCGAAGACGCCGGCCAGCGCGCCGTGGAGCGTGGCCCCCAGCGTGAACGGCGTCGCCTGCGCCGAGGCATCGTCGGGCTCGAGTTCGTTCACCACGCCCGTCGTGCCGAGCAGGTCGCGGTTGAAGTCCACGCCCTCGTTCCACACCGCGATGAGCGTGCCACGGCTGGGCGTACTCGAGAGGTCCACGTCGAACGACACCTGCGCAACGACGCGCTCGCGATTGAACCCCGCAGGGCCCGAATAGAAATTGTTCATGAACGCGCGGCCACCGATGTTGGCTTCGGGCCCGAACGTGAGCCCGGCATCGTTCGACCGGCGGATGCGCAGGTATTCCTTGGAGTCGACGCGGCTGAAGCAGTAGTAGGCCAGAAAGACTTCGCCGTTCGGGCCCACGCGCAGGCGCGGCGACATGTCACCCGAGGTGGCGGGATCACTGAGCGCGATCGGCGCCGACCACGTGACGCCGTGATCGAGCGAGCGCGAGAACTCCAAGCGCTGGCCGCCGGCGCCGAAGAAGCGGACGTAAGCCACGTATACGGCGCCGCTCACCGGGTCGGTCGCGAGCCAGGGCTTGTCGAGCACGTCCGAGCCGCTCACCGCGATCACGTACGGATTCGCCCAGACAAGCGTGCTGCCCACGAACATGCCGTGGTTCACCGAAATAGCGTACTGCCCGGCGCTGGGCCGGTATAGACTCGCCAGATACCAGTGCCCCGCCGGCTCGCTCACGATCACGGGATCGCCGTAGTAGATGTCGGTCAGACCGGTGGTGGGCGGACTGCCCGCATCGATCCAAGTGGCGCCGCCGTCGACCGAGTAGCCCCAACCGGTGGCGCCAGGCCGCACGCCGAACGAAGCGCCGTCATTCCAGCCCGCGACGATCTGCAGTCCCTGCGCGGACAGCGAGAGTTCCGCCTCGCAGTTGTTGGCGGCACCGGGGCCATTGATGCGCAGATCGGCGCCCAGAGCGCGCAAGGCGCCGCCGCTTCCCGGCCCTGCGCCCTTCGCGGCGCCCCACTCGCGTGGCGCGTACACCGGATCGGAGGGATCGTCATCGCGGGCGAGCGCCTCATCGCTCTCGCGCATGGTCTCGAGGACAAGGTCCGGTGGCAGGATGCCGGACCAGGTGCTCACCGCGCGCGACGCGGAGTCCGGGTGGCCGACGGGCGGTAGCGCGGGCGCGTCGGTTGGCCGGCGGGCCGCCCCGCCATCGGCGAGCGCGGCGATGGGCAGCAGCAACGCGAACAGGATCGGCAGATGGCCGGCGCGTGACATGGGCAGTGGCCCTCGTGGGCGAGGAGGTTGCGGATCGAGTGCCCGGTCACAGGGAGCATACCCGGTCACGGCCGCTCCGCGCACGCCCGAAGCCATGCTAGCTTGGGCGCGTGCCCACCCGCGCCCCAAGCTCGCTATCGCCCGCCGCCAGTCGGCGCGCCGCCTACGCGCTGGCGTTGATCGCCACTGCGCTCTGGACGGCGCTGGCGTGGGGCAAATACCACAGCTTCCTCTACACGGACTTCGACCTCGCGCTCTTCGCGCAAGCCGCGCACGGCGTACTGCATGGCTCGTTCTTCACCTCGATCCGCGGCATGCATTGGCTGGGTGACCACAGTTCGCTCGTGCTCATCCCGCTCTCGCCGCTCACGGCGCTCATGCCCCCGGCGCTGGCGCTGCTCGCAGCCCAATGCGCGGCGCTCGCGCTGGGCGCGCTACCGGTGCATGCGTACGCGCTCAAGCGCACAGGCGACGCCGTACTGGCGCTCGGTTGCGCGCTGATCTGGCTGCTGCTGCCCGCGCTCAGCTGGCAGGCGATGTTCGAGTTCCACCCCGAGACGCTCGCGGCGCCAGCGCTCCTGGCTGCATGGGTGGCGATCGACGCGCGCCGCCCGCGCGCAGCGCTGGCGTGGATGGCGTTCGCGCTGCTGGCCAAGGAGGACGTGGCGCTCGTGGCGCTGGGCATGGCTGCCTGCGCGCTGCTGCCGCCGCGCACGCGCCAAAGCGCGCTGGCGCTGGGGCTGGCGGCGCTTGCGTGCGTCTCGCTGGCCGTCTCCTTCGCGTGGCTCAAGCCCGCGTTCGGCGGCGGCGCGGACTACGGCATGCTCTATCGCGATCTTGGCGCGACGCCGCGCGAGGTGGCGGTGCATCTGCTGAGTGATCCGCTGGGCGCGCTGACGCGCCTATTCGCCACACCGGGCCATGCGGTGGACAGCGCGCTCAAGCTGCGTTTCTGGCACCAGATGCTTCTGCCACTCGCCTACCTGAGCGTGCTCGCGCCCTTCGCTTTGTTGCCGGCGGCGCCGGTCTTCGCCGAGCACTTATTGGCATGGCGCCCCGAGCAGCACAGCATCTACTACCAGTACACGGCGCTCACGCTGCCCTTCGTGATGCTCGCAGGCGTCGACGGCCTGGCGCAGCTGCGCGCGTGGCAGCCGCGCGCGGCGGCCACGGGGGCAGGATTCGCACTGCTGCTCGCGGTGCTCGCGCAAACGCAGTTCGGCGCACTGGGCGAACTCGCGCATGCAGGCGGCGAGCCCGGCCTGGGTGGCCTGGCGCCGGAAGCGACGTGGGCGGACCCGCGCTCGCGCGCGCTGGCCGGGGATCGCGCGCGGATGCTTGCGGCGCTGCCGGCGCGCGGCGATGTGGCCGCCAGCTTCGTGTTCCTCTCGCACCTGGCCGCGCGCGACAGCGTGCATGCTCTGCATCACATCACCGGCGGCACGTACACGTTTTCGCGCAAGTCCTATACGATGCCATCCGACTTGCGCGGCCTGGTCTGCGACTACAGTTGGGACGACCAGTTGGCGTTCGCATCGACCGACGCTCGCCGCCGGCTCGCGCGGTGCATCGCCGTGAATGCGCTGCAGCCCGCGGCTCTGGGCAGCGAGATGATCACGTACACGCGCGGCGCGCGTGACACCGTGGAGCTCCTGCACGCCGTCGATGCGACACGTGGGATTGGGAGCGTGGCGGTCGATCCCGCGCTCGTGTTCCTGGGCGGCACGCCGGCGGCACTGTTCGTGGCGCAAGGCCGGGCGCTCGAGTTGCGCCTGCGCTGGCAGCGGGTGACGCCCAGCGATACGTCGTATTGCGCCGAACTCGCTCTTCGCGAGGCCGGCGGCGACGACGTGCTCGAGCAGCCGCATCTGGTCGGCCACGCGCCTTCACCGCCCGCGCTGTGGAAGCAAGACCAAGGCTACGAGGAGTCGGTGCGGCTCATGGTGCCCGACAACGTGAAGCCCGGCGCCTATGACCTGCTGGTGCGCTTCGGACGCATCACGGGTGCGGCCTATGTGGCGGCGGCCGATGCGCGGGGCCAAGAACTGCCGGCGGTGACGCTGGCGCGCATCGCAGTCACGCCCGCCCGTTGAGCGCCCGCGCCGAAGCCCGCGATCATCGCAGGCCGTTCTGCTTGTCCAAGCGCGCCTTCGCGGCCGGCCAATCGTGGGCCTCGAGCCGCATCCAGACGCGATGCCGGCCATCGAGTTGCACCGCAGCCGCGTCCTCGTTGCCGGCGATCCACAGCGTGGCAGCGGTCGGCGGCCCGGCGGGCAGCACGCGCGAGTAGATGCCCCAGGTCGCGCGCTGACCCGAGCGGCCGAGTTCGATGCGCGCGGAGGGCTCGCCCCACTTGCCGCGGCGTTCGGTCACGATCCGGTCGTAGAGTTCGATCGCCTCACCCAGCGCCACGCTCTCGAAGCGCACGGTCACGGCGATCAGCCGCGAGTGCACGTCGTACTCGCACGCGACGCGCACCGGGCGCTCATCGAGCGTGCCGCGAAACTCGTCCTTCACGCGCACGCCGGCGCGCGAGAAGCCCTTGGGCTCCAGCTTCGCATCGACATCGTGCCGCGGAGTGCCCCAGCGCAGGTGCTCAAACACGATGGTGTCGGCGGTGGTCGCCATGGGCACATGCAGGTCGGGTGCGGGCGGCATGGAACGCACCGGTGCGGGCGCGCGCGGCGCCGAGAAAGCGAACGGCGGCAGCGCAAGAAGCGCTGCCGCCGTCACGAGGAGCCGATACTTCATGCGCCCACAGTGGGCCGCTGGGCGTCACCGATACGGCGGAACATCGACAGGAACGCCGACAGCAGCGTCACCACGGCGCCGATCCACACCAAGTTGATGAACGGTTTGGTGCTCACCTCGACGGCGAGGATCTCCTCCTGCTGGCCCTTGTCGCTGCCCGGCAGGGCGAGCTGCACCTTGCCGGTCTGCGGATCGGCGCTGATGATGCTGACCGCGCCGCCGCCCGGGATGTAGTCGGGCGTCTTCTTCATGCCGCCGGGACCCGCCTCGAACACCGGATGCAGCGGCACCGTGCGGCCGCCCGTTTCGGCGGTCAGGTTCACGATGAGCTTCATGCCGTTCGCCTGAGGTTCGGGCGTGAAGGACTCGAACGTGTACTTGACCTGTCCGACCGTCTTGCTCTCGCCCGGTGCGAACCACATGCCATCGCCGCCGCCCGGCTTGTCGCCGACCATCTCCTGCGGCGAGATGTAGATGTCGTGCGTCGCGAAGCGCTCGATGTGCGGCTTCTTCATGTAGCCCTGGTTGAACTCGCTCCAGTAGAACCGCGCGCGCGCCGTGAACTGGCGCTCGGGCGTGGTCACGGCGATCACTGCCGCGTCCTTGCCCTCGGCATCGCGCGTCATGCCCTGGAACGTCATCTGATAGCCGAGCGCGTTGCGCGTCTCGCCCTTGGGAAGCTGCACCTGCGCCGACTTGCCGTACGTCGACGACGCGATCACCCCGATGAGCAGGATCGACACGCCCATGTGGCCCAGGTAGGCCACGCCGTGCTTCCAGCTGGCCTTGAAGCCCTTGACCGTGACGATGAGATTCGATGCGAACGCGAACGCCATGGCGAACATGATGAGCGCCGGCATCGTGTCCTTGACGCCCCACAGGAACGCGAGCAAGGCGAAGACGACCGCGAACAAGATCGCCGGCAGCGCTGCCTGGAACATGGACTTCACGTCATGCTTGCGCCAGCGCAGCAGCGGCGCGATACCCAGGAGGATTCCCATGGCCACCGCGAGCGGTGCATTGACGAGGTTGTAGTAGCTCGTCTGCACATTGCTGGGCGGCCCGAAGAGTCGCGTGATGAGCGGCGCACTCATGCCGACCGTGACCAACGCGCACATGAGCATGAACACCAACTGACCCAGCCACAGGAACGACTCGCGCGACACGTTGCCCAGCGGCTCCTTGGGATTCGGGATGTCGCGCAGGCGGAACAGCAAGAGCCCATAGCCGAACAGGCCCGCAACGCCCAGGAACGACAGCAGGAAGCCCGAGAGTCCCAGATTCGCGAACGAGTGCACCGAGAAGTCGGCGAGCACGCCGCTGCGGGTGAGGAATGAGGCGTAGAGCACGAGCACATACGAAGTGATCGCGAGGAAGAAGTTCGTCTTGCGAAGGCTTCCCGTCACACGCTGCACGAGCAGGCCATGGAGCAGCGCCACATTGCAGAGCCAGGGGATGAACGAGCCGTTCTCGACCGGATCCCAGCCCCAGTAGCCGCCCCAGCCGAGCACCTTGTAGGCCCAGACGCCGCCCATGATGAAGCCCGTCGCCTGGATGGCGGTGGAGAACACGACCCACGGCAGCGCCGGCTTGATCCAGCCGTCGTAGTCGCGCTTGAGCAGCGCGGCGCAGGCGATCGCGAAGGGAACCACGAACGACGAGAAGCCGGTGAAGAGCACCGGCGGATGGATCGTCATCCAATAGTCCTGCAGCAGCGGGTTCAGGCCCACACCATCGGTGTACGGCTGATCGGAAGGCAGGAACGGTCCGCGCATGACGCACACCAGCGTGAGCATGACGAGCGGTAGGTTGAGGAAGAACATCGCCGCGGGATTGTTCTCATGCTTCCAGCGCATGAGGATCAGACCGAGCGAAGCGGTGATGAACGCCCACAGGAGGAACGTGCCTTCCTGCCCACCCCAGAACGCCGCGTAGACGAAGTGCAGCGGCATCGCGAGCGACGAGTAGTCGTGCACGTACTGATACTGGAACTGGTGATGGAACAGGATCCACCACAGGAACAACACACCCGAGAGCATCGCCGCCCACTGCACGCCGAATGCGGCCTGTGCGGCCGGCTGCGCGCCCTTGCGCCCCTGCAGCACGGCCAGGTAGGAGAACCCGGCCGTGAGCGAGGCGAAGAACGCAAGCCAGCACAACACCTGGCCCGGGTTCATCACGTGCGTGGCTGTCAGCAACCCGCCCAGGATGAGCGCAGGAAGGATGAGCGCCGCAGTGACGGTGAGCGCAGTGCGGTTCACGAAGTCTTCCCTTCCTTGGCCATCGCTTGGTACTTGGAGGGGCACTTGACGAGCAATTGGCTGGCCTCGAAGTGGTCCGCCTTGTACTGGCCGATCGCGACGATGCTCACCGCCTGGTCGAAGTTGCCGGGGATGACGCCGCGGTACTCGACCGGCATCACGTCACCCTTCGTGTCCTTGAGCGAGAACTTGAGGTACTGCTCCTTCTCCTTGAGCACGTAGTCCTTGCTCGCCAGCGTGCCGTTGACCTGCACGAGACCCGCGTTCTGGCGCGCCTCGGCGAAACCGATGTACGGCGTCATGGTCTTCTTGAAGCTCGTCACGCCAACGCCCACGGCGCCCGCGAGGAGTACCAGCGCGATCAGCACTTTGATGTTCATCGCTTCTCACTTTCTTTGATCTGCTTCTCGATGCGGAGCAAGTAGAGGAACAGCAGGCCCCAGAGCAGCACCGACACGCCCAACACCACCAGATCACGGTTCATGGGATGCCCTCACACGTGGATCTGGCGCAGTCGCTCCAGGCGCGTGGCGCGCACCTTGAGCGACTGCATCCAGAAGAAGAGGAAAGTGAAACCGACCAGCATGGCCATGAAGCAGATGACGATCGCGCTGTCCATATCGACCTTGCCGCGGGTGTTGATGATCGGATCGGGATGCAACGTGTCGTACATGCGCGGCACCACATAGATCAGGAACGGCGCCGCGACGCCGGCGAGGATCGAGTAGATCGCGGAGAGCCGCGCGCGCTTCTCATCGCCCTCGATGCTGCCGCGCAGACTCAGATACGCCGAGTACAGCAGCAGCACGAAGAAGATGCTCGTCTCGCGCGGATCCCAGTTCCAGTATGCACCCCACATCGCCTTGGCCCACATCGCGCCGCTGATCGTGGCGACGATGCAGAAGAGCAGGCCGAGTTCGGCGGCCGCAGCGGCCTGGTCGTCGTGCTTGAGGTCACGCTTCCACAGGTAAAGGATGCTGTGCAGCATCGACCAGCCGAGCGCCACCATCGTCACCCACGCCGCCGGCACGTGGAAATACACGATCCGCGTGGTCTGCTCGAGTACCGGCACGAGCGGAGCCCACGTGAACGCCGCGATCATCGCGGCCGAGATCCAGATGAATAGCAAAATGCGCCACAGCACGGAGCTACTCCTCCCAGAGATGGTCGTAGAGTAACAGGCTCACGGCCAGAAGGGCCACGGCGTAAGCCGCGAGCAACTTGATCTCACCCGTCACATCGTGTGATTGCCACTGTCCGCGCGTTCCACCCACCGCCGCAGCCAGCACCGGCAGCAGCACCGGCAACGAGACGCCCGCGAAGAGCGCGCCGCGCCCGCGCGTCTGCGCGATCATGGCCGATACGAGTGTCGAGGACGCCGCCAGAGAAAGTGTTCCCAGCAGCAGGATCGTCAGGAAGGTCCCCCAGTGCGGGGCAGGGGCGCCCATGAGGACCATGAAGAGCGGCACTGTGACCAGTTCGATGACGCCCAGGAACAGCAGGTTGAACAACAACTTTCCGAGCGCGATCTGGGTGGGCGATGCCACCAGGCGCAGCATCAGCAGGGTGTGGCCTTCGACCTCTCGCACGAACGCGTGGCTGATCGACGACAACGTGGCGAAGAGCAGCACGATCCAGAAGAACGAAGCCAGCAGGTCCTGCCGGTCGCCCAGGCGCCCCGCCGAGAAACTGACCGCGGTGAGGGCCGTGACGGCAAAGAGAAGTGCCGCGTTCAGGCCGTACCGCGTGCGCCACTCGCTGCGGCACTCCTTACGCAGTATCGCCCAGACGGCGACCGCGGAGTTCGATCCGGCCTGTAGCAAGCTTCATCTCCTCGGGATCGTTGGTGGCCACCAGTACCAGTGCGTTGCCTCGCCAGCGCTCGACCACGGAGCGGACGATGCTCCGGCCAGCGTCATCGAGATGGCTACCCGGTTCATCGAGCAAGAGCAATGCCGGGCGATGTAGAACGGCGAATGCCAGCCGCAACCGCTGTTTCATACCGCTGGAGAAGCCCGAGACCATGTCCTGAGCACGTTCCGACAACCCTACTTCTGCCAAAGCGTCATGTACGGCCGCCTTGGGGTCAGGAAGTCCGCGCACCTCGGCGGCGAAACGCAGGTTCTCGGCGGCGCTGAATTCCTCGTAGAACGACAGTTCCGGCGAGGCGAGACCGATCCGTGCACGGCGCGAGTCGCCATCGAGCGGCCTGCCGTCCACCTGCACGCTCAGCGTGCCGCTGGTGGGCCGCAGCAGCCCCACGATCGTGCGCAGCAGAGTGCTCTTGCCACTGCCGTTCGGGCCCGTGACCGCGTAGACCCCCGGGGACTCTACGCGGAAATCGATGCTCTGGAGCCCGATGCGGCGGCCGTAGAGGTGCGTGACGCCCTTGGCTTCGAGCATCACCGGACGCACGCCCACCGCTGCACCCGTCATGCCTTGCCCCCGCCCGCAGGCGCCGCATTGAGCGCCGCCAGCAGCTTGGCGATCTCGGGCAGGATGCGGGTCTTGGCGTCCTCGCGGCTGCCGCGCAGCTGCACGCCGGCCGCATGCTCGTGGCCGCCGCCGCCCAGGCGCACGCAGACCTGGTCGATGCTCACCCGGCCGGTGGAACGCAGGCTCACCTTGACCTTGCCCGGGTCGACTTCACTGAAGAGCGCGACCACTTCCACGCCCCGGATCACGCGCGGCATGTCGACGAGCCCCTCGGTGTCCGCACCGATGAGGCCATGGCGCGCGAACTGCTCGGGCGAGACATCGAGCACCGCCACGCGACCATCCTCGAGCATGGTGAGCCCGGCGAGCGCCTCGCCGAAGAAACGCAGGCGTCCCGGAGGGGCCGTGGCATGTACACGTTCGTAAGTCACCTGCGGTTGCACGCCCAGGGCGACGAGTTCGGCGGCCAGCAGGTGTGCCTTGGCGTCGGTGTTCGAGTAGCGGAAGTTGCCGGTGTCGGTGGAGAGCCCCACGTAGATCGCCTCGGCCGTGCGCGCGTCGATCTTGTGCTCGCTCTCGCGCATGATCTCGTAGACCAGACTTGCCGTGGCGGCCATCTCGGATTCGATCACGTTGATCCTGCCGAAGCCCTCGTGCGTGGCGTGGTGATCCACGATCGCGACCGCGATCACGTGCTGGTCCAGATGCTTGGCGAGCCGGCCGATCCGCTGCTTGTTGCTGGTGTCGAGCACGATGAGGGCGTCAGCCTCGGAGAAGCGCTGGTCGCACAGCGCCTCGTCATAGACCTCGGCGGGATAGCCGTCCGTGAGGTAGCGGAACGCGGGCGGTGTCGGCGAATCGTTCAAGATGCGTACGCTCTTGCCCTTGCCCAGTAGCCACGCGGCGAACGCCACCTCGGAGCCGATCGCGTCGCCATCGGGATTCACGTGCGTCGTGAGCAGGAAGCGTTGGTGCTTGGCCACGAACTCGTGCAATGCCGCGCGGTCCGCGCTCGCCGGCGACTTCACGCGCGCACTCCCGTGAGCTTGAAGCCGGCGATGTCGCGCAGGAACCACGCATGCACGCGCGCGTCGTCGGTGAGTTCGGGGTGGAAGGTGAGCGCCACGGCTTTGCCCTGGCGCACGCCCACGGGTTCGCCCGCGTGCGTTGCGATCACCTGCACGCCCTTGCCCACGCGCGTGATGCGCGGCGCGCGGATGAACACGCCGAGAACACCGCCGCCCAACGCCGGCATGTCGACCGGATCGGTGAACGAATGCACCTGACGGCCGTACGCGTTGCGCGTGGCCGTGATGTCGATGGCGCCCAGCGTGGGCCCCGGAAGCCGGTCCGCTTGGCTCGCGAGCAGGATGAGCCCCGCGCACGTACCCAGCACGGGCCGCGTGCGCACGAACTCCTCGACGCCGACGCGCAGGCCGGTGGCATCGAGCAGCCGCAGCATCGTGCTCGACTCGCCGCCGGGCAGGATCATGGCGTCGAGGCCTGCCAGATGCTCGGGCAGCGAGATACGTACGGGCTCCGCGCCCACCGCGCGCAGTGTCTCGCCGTGCTTGGCGTGATCGCCCTGCAGCGACAGCACGCCCACGCGCGGCGCCGCGGCGCGCTTGGGCGCCACTGCCGGCTTTGTGGCGGGCACTCGCGCCACCGTCACCTTACGCGCGCTCTTGCGCGCGGCGTCACCAGCCACGCTTGGCAAGCAGCTGGTCCTCGGACAGGGTCTCGAGCGAGATGCCGCGCATCGCTGCCGGCAGGCCCGTGCTGATGTCCTTGAGGAGGTCGGGGCGATTCCAGTTGGCCACCGCCTGGACGATGGCTTTGGCCATGCGCGTCTGGTCGCGGCGCTGCGACTTGGGGTTCTTGGGGTCCCCCACCTCGAAGATACCCGAACCCACGAACACCGCTTCGGCGCCGAGCTTCATCATGAGCGCGGCATCGGCAGGGGTCGCCACGCCGCCCGCGGCGAAGTTGGGCACCGGCAACTTGCCCGTCCTGGCCACCTGCTGCACCAGCTCGAAGGGCGCGCCCAGGTGCTTGGCCTCGGCCATGAGCTCGTCGGCCGTGAGCGTGGTGAGCTTCTTCATGTGCGAGACGACCGTGCGCATGTGACGCACCGCCTCGACCACGTTGCCCGTGCCCGCCTCGCCCTTGGTGCGGATCATCGCGGCGCCCTCGCCGATGCGGCGCAGCGCCTCGCCAAGATCGCGGCAACCGCAGACGAACGGCACCTTGAAGTCGTGCTTCCAGACGTGGTTCACCTCATCGGCCGGCGTGAGCACTTCGGACTCATCGATGAAGTCGATCTCGAGCGCCTCGAGGATCTCGGCCTCGACCAGATGGCCGATGCGCACCTTGGCCATGACCGGGATGTCGACGTTCTTCTGGATGCGCTGGATCATCGACGGGTCGCTCATGCGCGCGACGCCGCCCGCCTTGCGGATCTGCGACGGGATGCGCTCGAGGGCCATGACGGCGCACGCGCCGGCCTCTTGCGCGATCTCGGCCTGCTCGGCGTTCATGACGTCCATGATCACGCCGCCCTTGAGCATCTCAGCGAGGCCGACCTTGAGACGGAATTGCTCGGCCTGCGTGAGCACGTGGCCGCTCTTGTCTGCGCCCTTGGCGGCCGCCTTGGCGCCGTGCTTGCTGTTCTTGCCATTGGCATGTGCAGTGCCGCGGGAGTCCTTGCGCTTCATGGTCCTCTCCTTCGTCTCAAGCGTTTCAGGCGCTTCGGGTCAGGCGCTCTGTTCCATCGCCGGACCCGCGAGTGCGCGCAGGCGCTCGATGATGGGCGGCGTGACCTGGCCGATGATCTGGACGTCTTCTGCAGTGGTGAGATGATCGATCGAGAATCGCACGCTCGCGTGCGCTTCTTCGGGGCGCAGCCCCATGGCGGTGAGCACGTGACTCGGGCCCTCGCGGCCCGCGCTACAGGCCGAACCGGTCGAGACGGTGATGCCGGCGAGGTCGAGTTCATGCAGCGCCGCTTCGCCATCGACGCCGGCGAAGCACACGTTCACGATGCCGCCCACGCGCTGGTTGAGGTCGCCGTTGAGCCGCGTGTCGCTCACCTGCATGAGCAGGCTCGCGAGCAGGCGCTCGCCCAGGTCCGCGACTTTCGCGGGCTCGCCGGAATCGAGCGCTGCGCGCGTGCGCAGCGCGGCCACGCCCATGCCGACGATGGCCGGCACGTTGTGCGTGCCCGCGCGGCGCCCACGTTCCTGCTGGCCGCCGTAGACGAGCGGCGCGATGCGCGTGCGCCGGCGCACGAACAGCGCCGCAGCGCCGAGCGCGCCGTGGAACTTGTGCGCCGCGACGCTGAGCAGGTCCGCGTTCCAGCCGTCGACCGAGATCGGCAACTTGCCGGCCGCCTGCACAGCGTCGACATGGAGCAGCGCGCCGGCGGCCTTGACCCGCAAGCCGATGTCCTCGAGCGGCTGGATCACGCCCGTCTCGTTATTGACCGCCATGACGCTGACGAGCGCGACGTCAGGGCCCAGCGCGGCTTCCAGTTCGTCGGGATCGACCATGCCATTGGCCATGACCGGCACGACCGTGAGGGGCACGCCGCGCGCGGCGAGCGCCTGCGCCGTCTCGATCACCGCTGCATGCTCGATCGCCGTGATCACCAGACGGTTGCGGCCTTCGGCGAGCGCCATCGCGCCTTGCAGCGCGAGATTGATGCTCTCGCTGCCCGAGGCCGTGAAGACGATCTCTTCGCCCTGCGCACCCACGAGCCGCGCGACTTCGAGCCGCGCCTGCTCCACGGCCTCACGCGCGACCTCGCCGCGGTGGTGCACGCTGGACGCATTGCCGAACGCGTCCGCGAGCCAGGGCAGCATCGCCTCGAGCACCTCGGGTGCGGGCCGCGTCGTGGCGGCCGTATCGGCGTAGATCTTCAAACGCCCGCCCCCGCCACGGAGAGCGTCTGGATGCTCACGCGCTGCGCGAGCGCGCCGGCGATGCGGCGCAGCTCCCGCGAGTATGGGCTGTCGGGATCGGCCGCGACGACCGGCTGGCCCTGGTCGCCACCGATGCGGACCTCGGGGTGCAGTGGGATCGCGCCCAGGAACGGCAGGCCCATGGCCAGCGCTCGCGCCTGCCCGTCGCCCGTGCTGAAGATCGCGTGGCGCTCGCTGCAGTTGGGACACACGAAGTAGCTCATGTTCTCGATCACACCCAGCACCGGCACTTGCAGCTTGTCGAACATCGCGATGGCCTTGACCGCATCCTCGATCGCCACGATCGATGGCGTGGTCACGACCACGGCGCCCGTGACGACGGTCTGCTGGATGAGCGAGAGTTGCACGTCGCCCGTGCCCGGGGGCAGGTCGACGATCAGGTAGTCGCAGCCCGACCAGTCCACATCATTGAGAAAGCTCTTGATCGCGCCATGCAACATGGGCCCGCGCCAGACGACGGCCTCGCCCTGATCGACGAGCAGGCCCATCGACATGAAACGGACGCCATGGGCCTCGACCGGGATGATCTTGCCGTCTTTCTGGAACGGCTGGCGGTTCACGCCCATCATGCGCGGCAGGTTCGGGCCGTAGATGTCGCCATCGAGCAGGCCGACCACCGCGCCGGTCTGCGCGAGCGCGATGGCAAGATTCACCGCGACGGTGCTCTTGCCCACGCCGCCTTTGCCGGAGCCGACAGCGATCACATGACCAACGCCCGGCAGCGCCTTGCGGTCGGCGGACGGGTCCTTCGCTTTGCGCACTCGGCTCGTGGTCTCGATGTGGACCTCGGCGACACCCGGCAGGCTGCTCACCGCGCGGCGGCAGTCCTCTTCGATCTGCGCCTTGAGCGGACAGGCGGACGTGGTGAGCACGAGCGTGAACGAGACGCGCCCGCCCGAGACCGCGATGTTCTCGATCATGCCCAGCGTGACGAGGTCACGGTGCAGGTCCGGATCCTGGACGGTGCCCAGGGCGGCGAGGACGGCTTCGTTGGTGAGAGTCGACATGTCGGCGGAGGGCCCTGGGGATGGAGTGTCGCGCGTCAGATGCGCGGTACGAAGGATCCGGTCGTGCTGCTCTGCGCTCTCAGCGCGATGCGCGCTGCTCCCACCACTCGCGAAGGCGGTTGATACCCATCGCCACCAGCACGGTCGCCGTGATGAGGAAGAAGGCGACGAAGAGCCCGTACAGATACATATCTACTCCGCGACCACGCGGGTGACCTGCGGCAGCTTGTGGCGCAGGTAGCGCTCGATGCCGTTGCGCAGCGTCGTGGTGGAGCTGGCACAGCCGGAACACGAGCCATGCAGACGGATGGTCACAACGCCATCGTCCGAGACGTTCACGAGTTCAAGGTCACCGCCGTCCGGCTGGACGACCGCGACTCGAAGTTGTTCGATGACTTTCTCGACTTGCTCTCGCATGGTGCCTCCCGGCCGTGTGGCATGGGATGTGATGTCTTGTGATGTCATGTGATGCAGTGCGAACACGTTAGATTATGAAGCCTGAGGGCGTCCGTCAAAGCCGCCAAAGCGCCCGACGGGTGCGAATCGCCCCCACACCGACCTTTGATGCGGCGAACGCCGAAGAGTGTTCGGGGCCAAGGCCCCTGCGGAGTCATGCAGAAGGCGCTCCGAGAGGGCGCAGAACCACGCCCTGGCGGCTCCCGAAGGGCGATTCCCACCGCAGCCCTTGCATCATCTGGACACCCGCTCGATCAGAAGTGGCGGGCGCATCGTGCAAGCCGGTCTGCACGCGCCCCGGCATGCACGGATACGCCGAGTTGGCGCTCGCGGGCACGGACGCTGACGACAAGCGAAACGGCCCGCAGCCGGTACTCTGGCTGCGGGCCGTTTCGTCACAGCGCGGAATCACCAGATCTTCACGCGCACCGAGTCCGGGCGGTACATCTTGTCGCCCGGCTTCACACCGAACGCCTCATAGAAGTTCGTCTGGTTCGTCATCGGCCCCGTCACCCGCAGGAAGCTCGGGGAGTGCACGTCGGTCTTGACCCGCATCGCGATGTTCTCGGGACGGATCTCGCCCATCCAGCCGAGCGCCCATCCCACGTAGTAGCGCTGCGCCGGGGTGAGACCGCCGAGAGTCTTGTTCTGCTTGTACTGGTCGGTCTTCTTGAAGGCCTCCCAGCCGAGCACCATGCCGCCCAGGTCGGCGATGTTCTCGCCGGCGGTGGCGGCGCCGTTCACGTGCAGGTCGTTGACCGCGATGTAGTGGTTGAACTGGCGGATGATGCTGGCCGCGCGCAGATTGAACTCCTTGCTATCTGCCGGCGTCCACCACTCTTTCAGATTGCCCTTCTCGTCGAACTGGCGGCCTTCGTCGTCGAAGCCATGCGTGATCTCGTGACCGATCGTCGTGCCGGCACCGTAGCCATAGACGACGGCGTCATCGACCAGCGAGTCCGCGATGCCGGGCAGGATGAAGATGGCTGCCGGCAGCACGATCTCGTTGTTGGACGGGTTGTAGTAGGCGTTGTACGTCTGCGGCGTCATGTCCCACTCGGTGCGGTCGACCGGCTTGCCGAGCTTGTTGATGTAGTAGTCGCTCTTCCACTTGTTGCCGCTGATGATGTCCTGCAGGAACGACTCGCGCGTGACAGCGAAGTTCGTGTAGTCACGCCACTTCGCGGGATAGCCGACCTTCTTCGTGACCGCGCCCAGCTTGACGAGCGCCTGCTTCTTGGTCGCCTCGCTCATCCAATCCAGGTTCTTGATGCGATCGCGGAACGCGTCGAAGACGTTGTTCGTGAGCTGCTCGTAGCGGGCTTTGGTCGCCGGCGAGAAGTAGTGGCTCACGTACAACTGGCCGAGCGCGTCGCCCAGATAGCCCTCTTCATAGTCGAGCATGCGCTTCCAGCGTGGGCGCTGGATCTTGGTGCCGTTCATGATCGTGCCGAAGTAGTGGAAGTCCTCCTGCTCGAACGCGCCACCCGCATCCGAAGCGAACGTGCTCGCCAGGTGATAGCGCAGGTAGGTCTTCCACGCCGGGATCGTGCGCAGCGTGAGGCTCTTCTCGAGCTGACGGTAGAACTCCGGCTGGCCGACGATCACCGAGTCGATGTTGCGGATGCCCTGCGCCTCGAAGAACGTCTTCCACTGGATGGTGGGCGTGAGCTTCTGCGCGCCCGCCATGCTCATGGCGTTGTAGTTCTTGATCGGGTCGCGCAGTGCTTCGAGCTTGCGCGAGGCCTTGGCCAGTTCGGTCTCGATCGCCATCACCGTCGCGGCGTTCACCTTGGCCTTGAGCGGGCTGTCGCCCAGCAATGTGAACATCCTGGCGACGTGTTTCACGTACTCGGTGCGCAGCATCGTGCCGCGCTTATCGGCATCAAAGTAATAGTCACGATTCGGCAGACCCAGCCCGCCCTGATACAGGTGCAACGCGATGCGGTCGGAGTTCTTCTCGTCCTGCGAGATCCCCACCGAGCACAGCGCGTCGACGCCCAGGTACTGCAGATGTGAGACCGCCGCGAGCAGCGAGCGCTTATCGGTGATCGTCGCGATCGTCGCGAACTCATCGGCGAGCGGCGCCATGCCGGTCCTGGCGATCGCGTCCGTGTCGATGCCGGCCGCCCAGAAGTCGCCGATCTTCTGCGCCGACGTGCCCGTCGCGGCATGCGCGGCGGCCGCTTCGTTGCTGATCGTGAGCAGGCGCTGGTACGTCTCTTCCTGCACGATGTTGCCGATGCCCCAGCCGCGCTCCGATGCCGGGATGGGATTCGCCTTGAGCCACTTACCCACCGAATAGTGAAAGAAGTCGTCGGCAGGATTGACGGACTTATCGATGAATTGGTCCAGATAGTGCTCGGCATCGACCGGCGTGCTCGCCGGCGCGGCGGCCATCAAGAACATGGCAGCCGGGATCAAAATCAGTAGCAGGCGCTTCTTCATGAACGTGCCTCCAGAGCGGGCGGGTGGAGAGGACAGCGATGGCCGCAGGCTAGTCCCCGCCGGGCCGCGAGTCCACGCCGCCACGTACCGCTTCCCCGTCCCACGCGCCGAGCGCCGCGAAAGCGGCGCCGGGCGCTGGAGAGACGGCTTCCGAAAACGTGATCAACGCAGCTTGACCACCTTGCCATCGAGCCTCAGACGGGGGCTGCGCAGGCGCAGGAAGTAGATGCCGCTCGGGGAGATCTGGCCATGCGCATCGCGCCCGTCCCACGTGACCGACTGTTGGCCGGCGGCCATGCGCCCGTGCTGCAGCGATCGGACCTGGCGGCCGACCAAGTCGTACACGCCGAGCTCCACGTCGTCCGGTTGCGCGAGCGTGAACGCGATCACCGCACCCGCAGCGAATGGGTTCGGCGCCGCGGAGAGCCGCGCGCTGTCGGTGAAGCCCGGTGGCACGCTGCTGACGCCATCGCCCGTGGGCACGCTCTGGATGGGCACGCTGCACAGCGGCACGAACGTGCCGTCGCCGTCGGTGTCGGCCTCGAAGACGATCGAGTAGAGCGCGTTCGGGTCGTAACCGCGCGGCGTGCTCACGAACACTTGCGCGATGTCATTCCCGTTCGGGCCCGCGTGCGCGAGGCCCGTGACCGGCTCGCCCGGCGGCAGGCCATTCAGGCTCACCTCCAGCGGGTCGGCATGATCCGCGCTTTCATACTGCGCGACCATGCGCCACGGCATGGCCGACGTCGCACACGGATTGCCGATGTCGATGCCGATGACGATACCGCTCGTCTTCACGCGCGCGGGCACGTTCACGATGCCGCCGGTGAGCGGTGTCACACACCAGCAGGTGTTATCGGCAGCGAGCGTGGACGTCACGGTCCGGCACTGCCCGGTGCTGTCGTTGACCAGCGTCACGGCAAAGCACGACGTGGCGCCCTGCGCGGTGAGCCCCGTGGGCCGCGGGATCACGATGCAGATATTCGCCGAACAGGTGCCTGGGGGCACCGAGATCGTACCCGCACTCGGACTGAACGTGACCGGGCCCGGCACGCTGCAACCTGCGCCCACGGGCAGCCCCGAGGCGGACCAGTGATAGTTCTGCGTGGTCGTGGTGGCGTTGCACACGTTGAAGCACACCGTGACCTGCGTCGTGCTCTTGCAGTAAGTGGTCACGACGGGCATGCGGATGAAATCGCGACACTTGCCCGTGGCACCCGAGGCATAGATCGCCTGCACGCTCGCCGCAGGCAGGATCGCGTTGAAGATCTCGAGTTCGTCCACGCAGCCTGCGAGACTCGCAGGCCCCGCCTGCGGCTGGAACGCCGGGCTGGCATGGCCCAGGTAGAGATCGGCCGCAGTCGTGACCGAACCGGTGAGCGGCGTGAAGTTGAACGCGCCCTGCACGGCGCCGTTCACGTACCAGCGGCCCTGGATGTTCGAGCGCCCGACCGAGACCGCAAAGTGACTCCACACCGACGCCGGCACGGCAGGCCCGGGATAGATCGCAGTGGCGCTGCCATTGCCCACTTCGAGGAAGAGTTGGTTGCCATTCAGGTAGACCGCCCAACCACGCGTGATGTAGGGACCCGCAGAGATCAACACTCGCTTCTCCGCGATCATGCGCGGGCCGGCGCCACCGGCGCTGGGCCGCACCCAGGCGTCGAACGAGAAATCGCTGGTACCCAATGTGAGTCCGGTCTGTGCCGCATTCGCGACGCGCGCATAGTCGAGTTCACTCGCGAAGCAGAGCGCGCGTGCCACTTCACCGCCGGCGCTGATCGCCGCGCCACCCACCAACTGCAGCACGTTGCCGGAAGGGCTCAGGTGCACGAGATCGGCGGCCGTCGTGGAGCCGGCCGGTTCGTCGAACGGCCACCACGCGACCATGCCCGGCGGCGGCGTGACGCATGCGCCGCCGTTGCACGCATAGTTGCCGAAGTCCTGGCCGGCCACGGTCTGCCCGGCCCCGAGCGTGATCGTGTAGCCACCATTGGCGGGCAACGTATTCGTGTAACCCGCGACCCCGATCTCGCCCACGCCATAGGTGCCGGGCGTGAGGTTCGAGAAGCAGTAGTGACCGTTCGCATCGGTGGTGGCGATTTGTGCCCCTCCAGGTCCGGCGAGCTGGATCTGCCAGCCCGACGCCGCGGGTTCGCCGGTGTCGTGCACGCCATTATGATTCAGGTCCATGAACTTGAAGCCGCAGATCTGGCCAGTGCCGGTCTCGCGGCACCCGGGCACCTCGATGTCGCCCACGTTCGTCTTGTCGTAAATGGTCGTGTCGCCATCGGCATCGATCAAGAGCGAGTTCGTGAGGTCGCCGCCGCCGGGCCGGAAGCCCTGGAACCCGTAGATCACATCGGTATATGGGGCATTGCCATGGATGTAGTCCGAGCTTCCCCAGATGCGGCCGACGGTGCTGCCGGTGAAGGCGTGTCCGTCGTAGTCACAGCCTCCGGCCGAGTTCAGGCCTTGCAGCTGGCCGGTGCGGAAGGTGTCGGCGGGCGCCCAGCAATTATTGGCGCACTGGAACTCCAGCAAGCGGGAGACATGCGCGGTCGGGTAGGTCTCGTTGGTCATGCTGTGCTCGGCCAGGAGCATGCGGCCGCTCGAGGAGAAGCTTATGTCCGAGACCGGGCTGGAGAACGGCGTGTTGCCGAAGTTGCCCAGTGGCAACGAGGGTACGAAGAGTTCGTGCTGATCTGTGGCAGCCATGAAATTGCCCGCCGCCGCGATCTGCACACTGCGGATCTCGTTCGCGGCTGACGCGCTAGGACGCGTAAGGTCTTCGGCCCATACGCTGTAGAAGAGCCGGTTGGCGTGGATCTGCACGGCCCAGAGCCTTTCGCCCAGCGGCGCCCAGCCAGGTGTCCCCGAAGGCAGCAGGTAGTTGGTGGGGCCGCCATCCGGGCCCAGCGGATCGAACACGCCGACGACGGTTCCCGTGGGTCCATTCACGCCGACAGGCTTGATGCGATAGATGCGGCCGTCTTCCATGTTCGTCACGAAGAACTGCTTGTGCGCGCAATCGTAAGTGATGTTGCCAAGGCCGGGATAGGCATCGGGCGAGCTGTAGTTCGGATCCGCATAATTGGGCAGTCGCACGAATGTCGTGATCTTGCCGGTGTTGCCATCGATGCGATACACCGCGCCGGGCCCGCCACCGAACACGTTGCCGGTGGAGTCGCTCGAGTAGCACGACGTGTGGCAGACGAAGATATTGCCATACTCATCGAGCGTGAGGCCGAACACCGTGCCAAGCGAATCCACATTCCAGGTGTTGCCCGGCCCGTGATAACGCAGCACGCTCACCCAGTTGTGGTCCTCGAGCGGCGACGGCGGGGTGCTGCCCAGGTCGTAGATGGTCACGCAGTACGGATGTGTGAGCAGCGGGTCGTTCGTCGTCACGAGCACGTTGGGCGAGAACGCAGGAGCCTCCGCGCCATGGAGCGGCGGCTGCACCGAGCAGCAGGTGTCGGGAACAAGCGTGCAGGTCTCGCACGTGGCCGAGGCGCCAGGCCGCAGGATCACGGCGGCATCGGCATGATTCGGGAAGCACGGCAGGCACGCGCCGATGAGCAGCGAGCCGATCAGCACAGCGTGGGGCGGGCGGATCATGGAGTCCTCGGAGAAAGAGTGAGGGCTTTGCGTGCCGAGGCCAACAGCAAGTGGCGTCGCGATCATCCGGCATGAGCCTGAAGGATTACGCGCCGCGAATCGAGAACGAACATTTGACGGGGCCAACTTCGAGAGCGGAGAACCGGCAAGTCGCCGGAAGTATCGGTGTTCGCCGCGGAGGACTCGGTTGGATCCTCAGCGCTGAGGCGGCGGCTCTTTCGCATCCGACGCTGCGGGCTTGCGGTACCACGTGCGGCCCACCAACTCATCCGGCAAGTGCTGCTGGGCGGCGGCGCCCTCGGGGTCGTCGTGCGCGTACGCGTAGCCGGAACCGTAGCCAAGGTCCTTCATGAGCTTGGTGGGCGCGTTGCGGATCACGAGCGGCGGCGGCAGCGAGCCGCTCTCCTCCACCTCGGCCATCACGCCCTTGAATGCCACGTAGACCGCGTTCGACTTGGGCGCGAGCGCCAGATGCGTCACGCATTGCGCGAGCGCCAGCTCGCCTTCCGGGCTGCCCAGCTGGTGATACGCTTGGAACGCGGCCGTCGCCACGAGCAGTGCCTGCGGATCGGCCTGCCCCACGTCCTCGCTGGCGAAGCGCACCAGCCGGCGCCCGATGTACAGCGGGTCCTCGCCCGCGGCGAGCATGCGTGCGAACCAATAGAGCCCCGCATCCACATCGGAATCACGCAGGCTCTTGTGCAGCGCGCTCATGAGGTTGAAATGCTCCTCCCCCGCTTTGTCGTAGCGCAGATGCTTGCGCGACAGGGCCTCGCGCACGTCCTCGGCCGTGATGCCGCGGCCTTGCGCTTCGGCCGACGCAGCGGCGATCTCGAGCGTCGTGAGCGCGCGGCGCGCGTCACCATCGGCGGCGGCCGCGAGCAGGTCGAGCGCTTCACTCTCGACCAAGAGCTTGCCGCCCAGACCACGCGGGTCGCTCACCGCGCGCTCGAGCATGGTGCGCACGTCGGGCGCCTTGAGCTCCTTGAGCACGAGCACGCGGGCTCTCGAGAGAAGCGCCGAGTTCACCTCGAAGCTGGGATTCTCGGTCGTGGCGCCGATGAACACGATGTCGCCGCGCTCCACGTGCGCGAGGAATGCGTCCTGCTGCGACTTGTTGAAGCGATGGATCTCGTCGACGAACAGGATCGTCGCCTTGCCCGTGCGCTTGCGATGCTGGGCCGCGCGGTCCATGAGCTCTTTGACCTCTTTCACTCCCGACAGCACCGCCGAGAGCTGCACGAACGGCGCGCCCGACGTGCGCGCGATCAGTCGCGCGATGGTCGTCTTGCCGGTGCCGGGAGGGCCCCAGAGCACGATGCTCGAAAGGTGCCGCCCTTCGCGCATGAGCGAGACCGGGCTACCCTTGTGCAGCAGGTGTTCCTGGCCGACCAGGTCCTCGAAGCGCTGCGGGCGCATGCGGTCCGCGAGCGGCGCCGTGCTGTTCGTCTCCTCAGGCAGTGCGCCGTAACCGGGCACCGCAGGATCATCGCCGAACAGGCTCATGCGCCGGCCGCTCTTGCGCGCACCGCGGCCGCGATCAGCGCCGCGGCCTCTTCCACACGGGCGGGCCGGCCCAGTGGCAGGCCGAGCGCCTCGAGCTGCTGGAAGAGCTCGGCCAGTACCGGCGGCTCGAGGTTGGTGGCCTTGAGCAGCGCGACGTCGCGGAAGATGGCCTCCGGGGAACCCTGCGCCACGATCTCGCCACCGCGCTTGAGCACGTAGACCTTGTCGGCGAGCGGTGCGACGAGTGGCACGTCGTGCGTGGCGATCACAAGCGAGACGCCGTGCTCGCGGTTCAAGCGGTTGAGCAGGTCCAACAACTCGCTGCGCGAGGCCGGATCGAGGCCCTCGAAGGGCTCATCGAGCACGAGCAGTTCGGGGTCCAGCACCGTCGCGCCGGCGAGCGCGACCTTGCGCTTCTCGCCTCCGGAGAGGTAGTGGCAGACCTTGTGCCGCAGGTGTTCGATGCCCACGCGCCGCAGCGCCGCGGTGACCTTCTGCTCCACCTCGGCCTCGGTGTAGCCGTAGTTGCGCGGGCTGAACGAGACGTCATCGAACACCGTGGGCGCGATGATCTGCTCATCGGCGTTCTGCAGCAGCACACCCACACGTTCGCGGATCTTGCTGAATTGCTTGGCCGGGTCCACGCCGAAGACCTGCACGCTGCCTTCCTGCGGTGCGAGCAGTCCCAGGATGTGAAACAGCAACGTGCTCTTGCCGCAGCCGTTGGGCCCGAGGATCACCACGCGCTGGCCGCGCTCGACCACGAAGTCGAGGCCGCACAGATGCACACTCGTGCGATCGGGATAAGTGTGACGCACACACGAGACGTGGACGATCGGTTCGCTCATCGGGCTCCCCAGCCTGCGAAGACGACCGTCACGGCGATCGACCATACCCCAAGGACCAGCACCCAGCCGTCCTCGCGCGTGAACTCCAGATAGTGCCGGCAGCCGCAGATGCGGCCCGAGTGACCGCGCAGCAGCATCGCCTGGTACAGGCGCTGGCTGCGGTCGAAGCCCGAGAGCACGACCGTGCCGACCGCCTCGCCCATGCGATTCGCGCGCTGCGGCAACGGACCGGTGAGTGCGCCGCGCAGGAACATGGCACGCGAGAGCCGTTCGATGCGTGAGAGCAGCGCGAACACCGCCCGGTAGGTGAGAAACAGGCTGTCGCCCACCACGCGCGGCAGCATGCGCGATATCGGCGCGAACAAGTCCGGGTATGGCGTGGTGCCCACGAGCCAGAGCGCCGTCACACTCGCGATCACCGGACGCATCGCGAGCGTGGCGATCGACGCGGCGCCGGCGCCCCAGTGCGCGAGCAGGAAGAGCCCGGCGAAGAAGAGCGGTGTGGTCATGGCCGCCCCGAGCAGCCGCCACGGCAGCCCGGCGCTCAACACGAGCGCGATGACCGTTACGAGCAGCGCCGCGAGCACGCGCCACTGCGGCATGAACACCGCCAACAGCACCAGCAGCATGGCGAGCACGAGTTTGCCGAGCGCGCTCGCGCGATGCCACCGCGTGCGGCCGCTGCAGGCGAGGTAGTCGATCTGGGCGAAGGTATTGAGCATGGGGATGGCTAGAACCTTCCGGCTTCGGGGGGCCGGCCCGTTCCGGATGGCGCCGATGCCGCAGGCACGGAAGATGGCAACAGATCCGGGCGCACGCGAGAGAGGAAGCGCGCGAGCCCGAAGCCCAGCATGGACTCGATCGCCACGGCCGCCAACATGAGCACGGCGACGATCGCCGCCACGCTGCCGCCGGCGAGGAAGCGTAAGCCCTCGCGTACCTGCTGCTGCACGGCGAGGCCCGGCGTGAGCCGCACGCTCGCCCACAACACCACCACCCACAGCAGACTCGAGAACACCTGGCTGACCGCCGTGGCGATGGCCATGGCGGCGGCCGGCGAACGCCGCGCGGCCACGGCGCGCAGGTACACGGGTCGCGCGGTGGCCGCGCCGGCGCCGAGCACCAGCGCGTTCAGGCCGATGACCGTGAAGCCGCCCTGACCCATGAGCGCCAGGATGAGCGTGACGACGAGGCTCACCTGGAACGCTGCGCCGGCGCCGAGCAGCACGCCGACCGGACCGGCCAGCGTCATGCAGTAGTCGAACGCCGTGATGGGTATGGGGATCGCCATGACCGCCAGCATGATGCCACCGAGCGCACTCTGGTAGGCGATCTGTTGGGGGCCTGCTCCGCGCGTGGCATGCACGGCGGCGAGCAGCGCGAGGAACGCCAGGACGAGCCCGGCGATCCACAACTGCGGCGGCAGTACGCCATCGGGGATATGCAGATGGGACAAGAGCTTGGGCCTCGGGCAATCGAATGTGGATGAACCGCGCGAGCGGCTTACTGCGCGAAGGCGAGCGTGACGCCGCTGGCCTGCGCCCCCGCCTCGGCGAGGGCGCCGAGGCAGGCCTGCATGGTGTTGCCGGTCGTGAGCACGTCATCCACGACCAGCACCCGCCGGCCATGAAGCCGCGCCGGAAGCATGACCTTGAATGCGCCACTCACGTTCTGCCGGCGATCGCGTTGCCCGAGCCGGGCTTGGGGCGCCGTGGCGCGGATTCTCAGGATCGCGCCGAAAGCGCGCGGCACCGAGATGGCCTCGGCAAGAGCGTCCGCGAGCATCGCAGCCTGATTGTAACCGCGTTCGCGTTCGCGCGCCGGGTGCAGCGGCATCTCAAGGACGAGGTCTGGCCGCGGGCCGCCGGCCGGGAGCGCCCCCGCCAGAACGCCCCCCAGCGCCGAGGCGAGCTGCGGCCGGCCATCATATTTGAGCGCCTGCACGACCGCCGCCGCGGCGTCGTCGTAGACCCAAGCGCTTGCCACCTGGGCATGCGGATGCCGCAGGCAGGCATACGGCGCATCGCCGCGCACAAGACAGGTGGCGCAGAGCGCCGCGGGCGCTTGCGGAATGCGCGCGAGGCACGGCTCGCACAGCACGCTCGCCGCGTTCGCGGGGGCCCCGCAGCACGCACAGCGCTGAGGCAGGACGAACTCGAGCAGCGGCGCCAGGACATGCGCGCGCAGGCCCGCGGCGAGCATGCGAGGCTGCAGGTTCATCGCGGCCATCCGACCGCCGCGGCGAGCGGCTCGACGGGCACTTCGCGGCCCAGCCATAGCGATAGTGAACGCCGCGCCTGATGCACCAACAGGCCCAGACCGTCGATCGCCTGCAGGCCACTCGCGCGGCAGGCCTGCACCCAGGGCGTGAGCGTTTCGCCGTAAGTGAGATCCACGGCCAGCACGCCCGGCGCGAGCGTTCGTGGCTGCGCCGGGAACTCCTCGCCCGCGAGCGGCGTGCAGTTGATGACCAGCGACGCGGTGCGCAATGCGTCAGCCTCTTCGCCCGAGCGCCAGCCCAGGAAGCGCTCGTCGAGCCCCTCGCCCCAGTGGTAGCGCGGATCGGGCTTCGTGCGGGAGGACACGCGCACCTGCGGGCAGCCGGCCCAGTGCAGTGCCAACGCCAGCGAGCGCGCAGCGCCGCCGGCGCCCAGCAGCAGCACGCGCTCGTGGAGCGCTTCGCGCCCGAGCTCGCGCAGCAATTCCACGAAGCCGGCGCCATCGGTGGTGTCGCCGTACCAGCCGTCTTCGGCGAACACGATCGTGTTGACCGAACGCGATCGCTCCGCCGCGAGCGAGGCGCGTGCGACGCACTCGAGCGCGTGCTCCTTGAGCGGATGCGTCAGGTTGCAGCCGCGGTAGCCCGCGTCGGCCAGTTCACGCAGACGCGCCTCGAGACCGGCAGAAGGGGTGCGCAGCGCCTGCGACTCACAGGCGATCCCGAACGCGGCGCAGCCCGCACGATGCAGGTCGGGCGAGCGCGTGTAGGCGAGCGGATCGCCGAGCACGGCGAGACGCATGACGCTCACGCCGGACTGGCGGCGGGGGCGGCGCGGCGCAGCCGGAGGATCATGAGTGCGCCGAAGCCGGCCATGGCGAGGCTCGTGAGCTGGCTCTCGGTGAGCTCGACCCACGGCAGCCGGACGAGCACCGCCTCGGCTTCCCATGTGCGCGTGAGGTCGATCGGGATGCGCACGAGCGCGAAGACCACGATGAACGTCCAGAACATCACGCCTGGCACACGGAACCGCTTGCGCGCGGCCCAAAGGACGAGGAACAGCAGCAGCCCCACCGCCGCGTTGTACAGCTGCGAGGGCTGCACCGGCGTGTCACCGAACTCGAGCGCCGCAAAGGAGTCGTGCGGGAACTTGACGCCCCACGGCAGCGTGGTCGGCCGGCCATAGCAGCAGCCATTGAGGAAACAGCCGATGCGCCCGAACATGGTGCCCAGCGCGAGCGAGGGCGTGAGCGCATCCGCCACGAGCCACTTGGGCAGTCCGAAACGGTCCGCGGCGACGAGCCCCGCAAGCGTGCCCGCAGCGATGCCGCCATAGAGAGTGAGTCCGCCCTGCCAGAGCGCCAGTGCGCTGCCCCACTCGTGGCGGAATTCCTGCAGGTGCTCAATCACATACAACGCTCGAGCGCCCAGGATCGACGCGATGAGCGTGACGAGGATCACGTTGATGAGCTTGTCTTCGTCGAGCTTGAGGCGGCGCGCCTCGGCCATGCCGAGCGCCGTGCCGACCAGGAAGGCCACGGCCATCATGACGCCGTAGGAGCGCAGGTGCAGGAATCCCCAGTGGAGAAGCTCGGGCTTCATCAGTACTCCCGGCGCCGCAGCGCCACGTTCTGCAACAGACCGATCTGGATGCAATTGACGACCAGCGCCGTGCCGCCATACGACAGGAACGGCAATGGCACGCCGGTCACCGGTGCCCATCCCACGGTCATGAGCATGTTCACCATGATGGTGAAGAACATCGCGGTGACGACACCGATCGCCATGAGTCCGGCGAAGCCGTCACGCGCCACCGCGGCGAGCCGGTAACCGCGCAGGATGACGACCACGTAGAGTAACACCACCGTCAATGCCCCGAGGAATCCCAACTCCTCGCCCACGACCGAGTAGATGAAGTCGGTGTGGCGCATGGGCAGGAATGACAGCGCCTTCTGCGAGCCTTTCAGATATCCCTTGCCCATGACCCCGCCCGAGCCGATCGCGATCTTGGACTGGATGATCTGGTAACCGGCGCCGTAGGGATCGTTGTCGGGATTGATGAACGTCTCGATGCGGCGCTTCTGGTAGTCGTGCAGATGATTCCACAGATGCGGCAATTCCACGGCCACCACGCCGTTGAGCGCCACGACGATGAGCAGCATCTGCAGTTTGGGCCGCGCCAGGGCGATCATCGCGATGAAGAGCCCGACGAACCACCACACGCTGCCGGTGACGAAGAACAGCGCCACATTGAACACCGGCGAGAGCCCCAGCAGCAGACGGCCCATGGGCATGCCCGCCCAGAAGTACATGGCGATGAGCATGGCCGGGAACGACAGCCCCGTGCCCAGGTCGGGCTCCTTGGCCACGAGCGCGAAGGGCACGAGCGCGATGAAGAGCGGCGGCAGCCACCAGCGCGGCTGGGTCAGGTCGAGGCGCGCGTTATCGAAATATCGCGCGAGTACGAATGTGGTCGCCAGCTTGGCCAACTCGGAGGGCTGGAACTGCAGCGGCCCGAGCTCGATCCAGCGCTTGGCGCCCAGCTTGCTGCTGCCGATGGCGAGCACCGCCACGAGCAACACCAGGGAGATGCCGTAGAGCGGCCACGCGAGCGAATCGTAGAGCCGGTAGTGCACGGCGACGATGACCCACGCGGCTCCGAAGGCGATCGCGCACCACGCGAGCTGCTTCACCCACAGGCCCTGGTGGGCTCCGGGGATACTCGTGGCGCTATAGACCGTGAGCAGGCCCATGAGGATGAGGCCCGCGGTCGCGAAGAAGAGCGGCCAGTCCAGGTACGGAACGCGTAGTCGCATCAGTCGGCGGCCTCCGTGGAATCCGCCGCGGCGAGCGAGTCGCGGCGCGCGGCGGCGCGCACCGCGATCTGCGTGGAGTCCCCGAGCAGTGCCCGGCGCAGCACGCGCGCCGCCATCGGCGCGCAGACCACGCCGCCGTGGCCGCTGTTCTCGGCGATCCACGCCATGGCGATGGTGGGATGGTCCGCCGGCGCGTAGCACACGAACACCGCGTGGTCCTTGCCGTGCGGGTTCTGCGCGGTACCGGTCTTGCCGGCGACCGCGATGCCCGGCACGCGCGCAGCGAGCGCGGTGCCCTTGTCGACCACGCGCTGCATGGCCTCGTGCACGGCGGCCCAGGCCTCGGGTGTGGTGGAGATGCCCGGCTCGAGCGGCTTCTCGAGCTTGAAGCCCGGGTCGTCGGCGATCGCCTTGACCACGTGCGGGCGCACCGGCGTGCCGCCATTGCTGACGATACTCGTCATCAGCGCCAGTTGAAGCGGAGTGGCCAGCAATTCGCCCTGACCGATGCCCAGGTTGAGCAGCACGCCGCGCGGCCAGTGGCCACTCTTGAAGTGGCGGTCGTAGTACGCATCCGTGGGAATGAGACCGCGCGATTCGGCGGGCAGGTCGATGCCCGTCTTCTCGCCCATGCCCAGCGCGCGCGCGGTGCTCTGGATCTTGTCGAGCCCCAGCCGCAGTCCCAACTGATAAAAGTAGACGTCGCACGAGAACTGCAGTGCGGTGAGCAGGTCGACCGAGCCGTGGCCATGCTTGTCCCAACACGCCGCGCGGCGGCCGCCGAAGTTAAAACCCCCATTGCACGAGACCGGCATGTGCGTGTCGGCGGTGACAAGACCGAAGCGCAGGGCGGCGAGCATGGCGACCACTTTGAATGTGGAGCCCGGCGGGTACGCGCTCTGGATCGCGCGGTTGAGCAGCGGATTGCTGCCGTCCTCGTTGAGTTCCTTCCAGCGCGCGAAGCTGATGCCACGTGAGAATTCGTTCGGGTCGAAGTTGGGGCGGCTCACCATGCCGAGGATGCTGCCATCGCGTGGATCGATCGCTACCGCGGCGCCGCGGTCCACATCGGCCATGGTCTCTTCCATCATGCGCTGGATGTCGAGGTCGATGGTGAGCGTCACGTCGTGACCCGGCACCGGCGGGCGCGGCGGGCCCTCGTGCAGCGTGCTCACACGCTTGCCCATGGCGTTGACGACGACGAACTCGGCGCCGTCGGTGCCGCGCAGCAGGTCTTCGTAGCGGCGCTCCACGCCCGTCTTGCCGATCAGGTCGCCGAGTCGATAGCCGTCGTCCTCGCGGTCGGAGAGCTCCTGGTCGTTGATCTCACCGGCGTAGCCGAGCAGCTGCGCCCCCAGCGTGCCTTCGGGGTAACGGCGGATCGGTGCGACCTGCACGTCGAGCCCGGGCAGGTCCGAGCGCGATTCCTCGACGGCAGCCATGACCGCATACGGCGAGTTGCGCCTCAGCACCGCGGTCTGGCCGGTACGGTTGGCTTCGAGCACGCGGCGGCGCACATCGAGCGTGTCGTCCTCGAGCAGCGCCGCCACGCGAGCGATCCACTCGGAGTGGATCACGCTGCGCACGCGCGTCGTACTCTCGGCGGGCATCGGCCGGAAGATGATGTCGAAGCTCGGCTGATTGTCGGCGAGCAGGCGGCCGAAGCGGTCGCGGATCGCGCCGCGTGGCGCGCGCAGCACGTCGAGCCGCACACGGTTCTGCTCCGAGAGCCGCGAGAGCTCGTCGTGCTGTACGACCTGCAGCCGCAGCAGTCCCATGACCACGAGCAGGAAGCCCGCGAGGGTGAGCGCAGCGAGGACGTTGAAGCGGTCGTCCTTAATCCGCCGAGGGGGTCCGGAAGGCATTCCCGAAGAGCGGCTGGCCGGTGAGGCGCCGCACTCCCATGAGCATGAGGGTTCCGGCCGAGGCCGTGACGAGCGTCGCGATGAGCGTGCGGCCCAGCAGGTACGGCAACCCCGTGACCGCGGCGCCCACCTCGAACGCCGAGATCCAGAGCTGGTGCACCAGCGTGGCCGTGGCGATGAGCACGAACTGCGTGCGCGCGCTCTCACGCACGAGCGTGCCCGAGAGCCGGCCTGCTGCGTAGCCGATGAGCGTGAGCACCAGTGCGTGCCGGCCCAGCCAGTGCGCGGCGTCGATGTCGGCGAGCAGGCCGACCGCGAAACCGAATGTGGAGCCCCAGGTGTCGCCGTGACGCAGCGCCCAGAGCACCGTGGTGAATGCAAGCGCGTCGATCACGATGCCGCGCGCCGAAAGCCCCGAGAGCAGCGTGGAGCGCAGCAGCAATGCCATGGCCATGCCGAGCAGGAACGTGCCGAGCGGCCTCATCGCGCACGCCCCGAATCCGGTGCCGCGGCACCGGCGCGGTGACGAAACAGCGAATCCGCCGCGACCTTGGCGGCCTTCGCCTTGGCCTTGCTGCCGAGCGGCGCGGCGGCGATGCGGTGCGGCTCGAACTCGGTATGCGGGTGCGGCAGGACGTCCTCGGGGATCGTGGGACCCGGCGCGATGAACGCATGCCGCAGCCGTGAGAGTCGCGCCGTGGGGCGCACCTCGACCTCCTGCATGAGCCCGGTCGCGTCGCGCGTGATGCGGGTCACCCGGCCCACCGGGATGCCGCGCGGAAAGCGCAGCGAAAGGTCGCTGGTGACCACCACCTGGCCCACCTTCATGGTGTCGGCAAGCGGCACGGCCGTGAGCAGCAGGCGCGGCTGCGGGACCGGCGTGAAGCGCAGGATGCCGTTGACGCCCGTGCTCTCGACTTCGCATGCCACGGCAAGATTGGGATCGGTGAGCAGCGCCGCGCGGCACAGGTGCGAGTACACCTCGAGCACGCGGCCAACCAGGCCATCGCTGGTGAGCACGGCATCGCCCACGTGCACGCCCTCATGCGAGCCGGCGCTGAGAGTGGCCGATGTGGGATTCGGATCGCCGCCCAGCGCGAGCACCTCGACCGGCCGCAGCGGCAAGCCTTTCCATTCGGGCAACGCGAGTTGCAGGCGCAGATCGCGATTCTCGCCCGAGGCCGTACGCAGGCGCTGGTTGTCGAGCTCGAGTGAGGCGATACGCGCGTGCAGGGATTGGTTCTCGCGCCACGAGACGAACAGCCGGTCGCCCGTGAGCACGACGCGGTCGAAGGGAGCGAACAGGAACGCGCCCGCGCCGCGCAGCCCCGCGACCGGCAGGTGTTCGCCGACGATGAGCAGAAGCAGCGAGAGCGCCGCGTAGGTCGTGATGAGCACGACGCTGCGGCGCTCCGCGGGAGGCAGAAGGCTGGGCAACTTCTAGTCCCGATGACCGCTCAGGATCACCTTCTCGTAGTCCTCGAGCTTCTCGAGGATCTTGCCGGCGCCGCGCACGACGCAGGTGAGCGGATCCTGCGCGACGCGGATGTTGAGGTTCGTGACTTCGCGCATGAGCAGGTCGAGGCCGCGCAGCAGCGCGCCGCCGCCCGTCATATAGATGCCGCGATCGACGATGTCGGCCGCAAGCTCGGGCGGCGTGCGCTCGAGCGACTCGCGCAGCGCGTTCACGATCTGGCCGACCGGCTCCTGCAACGCTTCGCGGATCTCGACGGAGGAGACGCGCAGCGTGCGCGGGATACCGCGCACGAGGTCGCGCCCCTTGATCTCCATGTCCATCTCTTCGGGCAGCGGGAACGCCGAACCGATCTCGATCTTGATGCGCTCGGCGGTCTGCTCACCGATGAGCATGTTGTAGGCCTTCTTCGCATAGTTCGCGATGGCCTCGTCCATCTCATCGCCGCCCGTGCGGATGCTCGTCTTGGTGACGATGCCATTCAGGGCGATGACCGCGATCTCGGTCGTGCCGCCACCGATATCGACGACCATGTTGCCCGTGGGCGTATCGACCGGCAGGTCGACACCGATCGCCGCGGCGATCGGCTCGGGCACCAGCAGCACCTCGCGGCAGCCCGCGCGCACGGCGGAGTCGATGACGGCGCGCTTCTCGACCTCGGTGATGCCCGAGGGCACGCAGATGATGATGCGTGGGCGCACAAGGAACTTGTGCTTCTGCACGCGATGCACGAACTCGCGCAGAAGATGCTCGGTCACCTGGAAGTCGGCGATGACGCCATCTTTGAGAGGACGCACCGCGTTGATCTCATCGGGCGTGCGGCCGAGCATGAGCTTGGCTTCGCTGCCGACGGCGAGTACTCGGTTCGTGCTCTTCTCGACGGCGACCACGGACGGCTCGTTGAGGACGATACCGCGACCTTTCACCCACACAAGGGTGTTGGCCGTCCCAAGATCCATGGCGACATCGGTGGAGAAGAACCCCATCAGGCTGTCGAGAAACATCCCTGCCTCGTGAGCTGGTGTGAGGGTGACTCAGGCTCGAGCGGAGGAAGGCGAAGGATGCGAGCACCTGGATGCGGGTCCGGTGAGGCCTCCGTGCCCTCCGAAACTGCCGCAAGCTAGCATCGGAACGCGGCTCGCCGCAAGCGATTGGACTCGGGCAGAAGCGCGCACCCCATCTGGCCGATGAATAGGGAGGAACGATGCTCCGCCTCCGGCGTGCGATCCGGTGCCTGGCGAAGTTTCGAACCGCGCAAGCCCTTCGCGGGTATGGCATAGTGGCGCCCGACCCGCCCGGTGCATCTTTTGACGGCGAATTCTCAGTCCCGCCCCACGGAGCAAGCCCCAAGCACGGCATGCCGCGTCCCGGTCGTCTCTCCATCCTCATGGTCCCGCTGCTGGTGGGCCTGCTAGGGAACGCCCTGCCCGGGCGTGCCCAGCAGGCGACTGCCTCACGCTATTCTTTTGCGGATACCACGCTGCTGCGCGACACGCTGAACCTGCACTTCGTCGGCATCTTCCCCATGGCCGACAGCTTGCAGATCACGCCCGACACCCTGCGCGCGCTCATGATCCGCTACCGCTACACGCTGCCGCGGCTGGTCCACCTGAGCGATTCGCTGCACGTCCCCGTGGACAGCGTCGGAGTGGTGCTCGAACGCGAGCGCTTCAACCCGCTCGCGGGCAACAGTGGCAAGGGCGACAAGAACGACCTGAGGTACACCAGCGGCTATACGATCAACCGCACGAGCACGACCTGGACGAACGGCGGTGACATGAACGTGCAGCGCGGCGCGAAGTTCTTGCACAGCGTCACCAATGTCGAGATGGACCGCACGGACTATGGCAGCGGCCACACCAGCCTGCGCCAGGTGCGTTCGACCACGGCCGAGACGGGCTGGCGGCTCTCTCCCAGCCTGTCGCTTGGCGGCCGCGCGAACCTGGAACGCTACGACAACAAGGATCTGGGCCGGGTCGGCGAGGCGGACACCAAATCGGAGTTCCAGCTCTCCTCGCGTGCGCGCCGCAACTTCGGCCGGGACGTGACCAGCGAACTCAACTTCTTCAGCGGCTACCTGGACCAGAAGAACACCGCGCAGGTGAAGCGCGGCCTGTCGAGCGATCTCAATGGGCGGTTGCGTGTGTCGTCGGGCACATGGTTCACGCACGACCTGAGCGGGCAGGTCACAGGCAACCTGGCGAAGACCCGGCGCCCCGACGCGCTGAACGAACTGAACACGCGCGACCTGTCGACGAACCTGCGCGGCGTGCTCACGCTCTACAACGCGAGTCCGGTCGGGCTGAACGTGAACTACGGATACCGCAAGACCCGGGTCGAGACCCCGCTGGATTCACTCACGATCCAGCGCATCCTGAACACGAACAACAGCGCCGACGCGACCCTGCGCATGCGGCTGGACAACGACCGGTTCGCGAATGTGACCGGCTCGTGGGGCCACACGCTGGCCGCATTCGGCACACGCGACGACAAGGGCGGCCGCGGGACGGCGCGCTGGTTGCTGCGTGGCTACGCGGTGGATGCGAACTATGGCGACACGCGCTCGAAGTCGAACTACCCGCGACGTTCGCGGGCATTCGGCTACATCGAGGACCAGACCACGCGCAGTGCCGATGCCACGATCACGCACAACTTCTCTACCAAGCTGACGGGCAAGCTCAATGGCTCGATCGGACTGACGCGCTCGCGCTACACCGTCACGGCCGACTCGGCGACCACGCCTGTGCCGCGCGATGCGTACAACCAGTCCTACCGCGCAGACGCGCTCTACAACCAGTCGGAGCGCCTGACCTCTGGCATCAGCCTGACCGTGAGCCTGCAGCGCGGCATCAACATCACGCCGCTCTCCACGGCCTCGAACACCGACACGCGTTCGTATCGAGGTGAGTGGCGTTGGAGCTACCGGCTGCTGCCCGGGCTGACGGTGGCGCAGACCAACCAGATCCAGGCCGACTACCAGTTCTATCCGTTCGCCGGGTCACGCAACACCCTCTCGCTCAACTACAACACGATCACGAACCTGTCGGCGGTCGTGACGCCGAAGTTCAACATGGAAGTCTCGCATGCCACGAACCGCCAGCCACGCGGCGCGTACGTGCCAAGTCCCACGGGCATCGACGCGCTCAAGCTGTCGGACGACACGCAGAATTTCACGCTGCGCGCGAGCATGACATACACGCCCACGCCGGCGCTGAGCTTCTCGTTGCGGCCGGAGTACTACGCCACGGACCGCAGCGGCTCGAATGGCACGACCGGGGACCTGGAGACACAGCGTCAGGACCGGCGGCTGGGATTCAGTGGCGGTGTCAATATCAACAAGCCGATCGGACCCAAGGCGCAGCTGACGGGTAATATCGCCAGGACGTTCGACGACTCCCGGACACGCGCGTTCACGAATGGCCTCGGGACCTACTCTCCGCGGTCCGAGACCGACTACTGGAACGGAAGTCTCCAGCTCACATGGCAGCTCTGATGCGCATCCACGGGCCCTTGAGGCGTTGGCTGGCAGCGATGGTGGCCGCTGCCGCACTGGCAGCGTTGGGCGGCTGCACGAACCCGTTCGAGCCGGCGAAGCCGCCCGCGTCATCGGGCGCCGGAGTGGTCGAGGACTATTCGACGTCGAGGAAAGTGCTCGACACGATCGCTGCGGCGATTGCCGCCAAGAGCGACGGCGCCTCGGCGTATATCAATGCGTTCGCGGATTCGACCACCGCCGGGGACCTGTACGGATTCCACGCGTTCCATGACCAATCGGTGATCGACCTTTATAACCAGACCGCAGGCCACAATGCGCCGACGGATTGGAACAAGACGCTCGAGCGCCAGTTCTTCAGCTACTTCATGGGCGTGGAACATCCCACGTTCGCCTTCACGCTGGTGTGGCAGAAGGACCCCAGTCAGCCCAGCGACGAGGATGGCAGCGACCGCGCCCTGCTTCACCGTACGTACGCTTTGGAAGCGACGCTGAACAATCTGCAGGAAACGATCATGGTCGGGCGCTGCGACCTGTATCTGTATAAGAACGGACCGCGCTGGTACATCTACCGCTGGCAGGACCGCGTGGACCCCTCCATCGGCCCGAACCCGCAGGTCAACAAGGACGAACTGTCCTGGGGCCAGCGCCGGCTGGAGTCGTTGTGAAGGAGGCGCACATGTCGCGTATCCGCCGTGGCACCCTTGTCCTGCTCCTGCTCGCATTGCCTTTGCTGAGCGCCGGCTGCTTCAACCCGTTCGACCCGCTCGTCTCGAAAGAGCGCGCCGTCTCGAGCCCGGCGCCCTCGCCGAGCACGCCGGCGAACGTCGTGAAACTCTTCGAGTGGTGCTGGCAGAATCGCGCGATCACCGAGTACTCCGAGATCTTCACAGCGGACTACCGGTTCCAGTTCGCCGTCGGCGATTCCGCGGGCAACCTCTACCGCGACCGCCCGATCACGCGCGAAGACGAACTGATCAGCGCCACCAACCTGTTCGTGGGCGGCACCGACCGCGCCGCGGCCGCCAAGATCACGCTGGTGTTCGACAAGACGCTCATCGCACTCAGTGACCCGCGCCCGGGCACGACGGACTCGACGAACAAGACCATCCGCACGCATGTCGACCTGAACGTGGTGATCGACCACGGCGACGGCTCCACCGAGACGAACCAGGTGCAGGGCTTCGCGCTCTTCTTCCTGGTGCGCGGCGACGTGGCCGGCATCATCCCCGACGAGCTCAAGGCCAAGGGCTTCAAGCCTGACAAGAACCGCTGGTGGATCCAGCGCTGGGAGGACGAGACACTGCCGAGTGGCGGCGGCGTCGCCCAGCTGCTCGCCAGGCGCACCGGCCTGCGTCCGGGTGCGACCGCGAGCGCCTTGCCGATTCCCGCCAGCTGGGGCCGAGTGAAGACGCTCTACCTGCCCTGACACGCCCCTGTGAAGTTTCAAGACGGCCCGCCCGACTTTGTTCGGGCGGGCCTTTCTCATTGTTCCAGCGCTTGTTACAGCAACGCCGGGCGGCCTATACTGCGCGGGCTCCATAGTCGCGGGACCTATCCGTCACAGCCCCGACGTCGGCCGACCTCGGGAGGCCCCGCGTGAGACACGCGCTTTGCGCGTGGAGGGTCACTTTATGGCTGCCGTTGGCGCCAATTCGCAGTTGAATCCGCTGGAGAATGCGGAGCGTCAGTTCGAAGAGGCCGCCGCTCGCCTCAAGCTCGAGGGCGGCGTGAAGGAGATGCTCAAACGCCCCCGCCGAGCGACGATCCAGTCGTTGCCGGTGATGATGGACGACGGCACGATCAAGGTCTTCACGGGCTATCGTGTGCAGCACTCGATCGCCCGCGGCCCCGCGAAGGGCGGCATCCGCTTCCATCAGGACGTGACGCTCGAAGAGGTCGAAGCCCTGGCCTCGTGGATGACCTGGAAGTGCGCGGTCGCCGACATCCCCTTCGGCGGCGGCAAGGGTGGCATCAAGGTCGACCCGCGCGGCCTGAGCATGTCGGAACTCGAGCGGCTGACGCGCCGCTACGCCGCCGACCTCTCCGACCTCTTCGGCCCCGAGAGAGACGTGCCGGCTCCCGACGTGAACACGGGTGAGCGCGAGATGGCGTGGTTCGTGGACACGTACTCGATGCACGAGCGGCGCACGGAACTGGCCGTCGTGACCGGCAAGCCGATCGAGATCGGCGGCTCGCAGGGCCGCCGCGAGGCCACCGGCCGCGGCGTGATGATCTGCGTCGAGCAGATGTGCAAGCACCTGAATGTGCCGCTCAAGGGCGCCAAGGTCGTCGTGCAGGGCTTCGGCAACGTCGGGGGCGTGGCCGCCGACCTCCTGGCCGAGTGCGGTGCGAAGATTGTGGCCGCCTCCGACGTCTCGGGCGCGATCCACAACCCTGACGGCCTCGACGTGAAGGCCCTCCTCGAGTTCGTGAAGGACCACAAAGGCGTCCTGGGCTTCCCCGGTGGCAAGGCCCTGACCACATCCATCATCGAATACGACTGCGACATCCTGGTCCCCGCAGCGCTCGAGAACCAGATCACGAGCGAGAATGCCCCGAACGTGAAGGCCAAGATCGTGGCGGAAGGCGCCAACGGTCCGACCACGCCGGACGCCGATAAGATCCTCGAAGCCAAGGGCATCTGGGTCATCCCGGACATCCTGTGCAACTCGGGTGGCGTGACGGTCTCGTACTTCGAGTGGGTGCAGAACCGTATGGGCTTCTACTGGCCCGAGACGGAAGTGAACTCGCGACTGCGCCAGTACATGGAGAAGGCGTTCCTGGACGTGTTGCAGACGGGCGTGAAGGAGAAGGCGTCGCTGCGGATGGCGGCCTACATGGTCGCGATCAAGCGGGTACTGAAGGTCCATCAGCTGCGCGGCATGTACGCCTAGGGTCGCTCTGCGTCCGCAATCGCTGCTTTCTCAAGATCACTGGCGTGTCGGCATGACCGGCACGCCAGTTTCTTTTTGTCGGGGTGCCGCGCGGGACAAAGCGAAGCGGCGAGGCTGTGTGATCCGCCTCGCCGCTTCGCCCTGCTCTCTCGCACGTGATCAGAACTTCAGGTGGACACCCACTTCGTAGATGTCATCGAACGTCCCCGACTGAACCGGCCGCCACGCGAAGTCCACGCCTGCCTTCGACGTATCGCCGAGACGTGCGTTGAAGCCCGCGCCCAGTGACCAGCCCTTGTACAGGTCGTCGCCGGAGCCGAACTTGAAGCTTTCGTCACCCGTGGCGGCGTCGATCGTGCCGTTGAAAGTGCCGAAATAGCTTCCGCGCAGAGCGACGATGTCGCGATAGGTCCATTCGAGCCCACCGCGAAGGTTGTCGCCGGAGAAGTTGTTGTTCTGGAATGACCCCAGCGCGACCAGCTTCGACTGTGCGTTCTGCATCACGTTGTAACTGCTGGCCAAAGTGAAGTAAGACGGCATCTCGAAGTTCGTCGAGCTGTAGTTCACCTTGCGCGGGCTCGCATTCGGGTCCTGGAACGGATCCTGGACACTGAGCTCGAAGCCCGGGCCGGAGAAGTTCATCGCCGAACCGTAGTTCTTCATGACCATGCCGATCCGGAAGCCGCGCCAGTCCGTCATGTACTGGACACCGAAGTCAACGGCCAGCCCGGAGGCGGTGTTGTCGACGATGTTCTCGGTGACGTAGTTGGCGGTGGCTCCAAAGTTGACGCGGTCCGTGAACTGGCGCGCCCAGGTGACCCCCATCACGGCGAACGTCGGCGTGAGGATCTCACCCGTGCCGTCGGGAGCGGCTTCCGTCGTGACGAAGATGTCGCCGACCGAGAGCACCTTCGCGCTCACGCCCAGCACACCGAAGCCACCGACTTTGGCCGCCACCCCGGCATAGTTCAGCTTCATATCGGCGAAGTAGTTCTGGTGCGACAGCAGCACCTCGGTACCCGAGATCGACGCGAGACCTGCCGGGTTCCAGAACATCGATTCGATCCCGGTGACGTCGCTCGCGACCGCACCGCCGAGCGCTTCCCCTCGCGCCCCCACGGGGATCCGAAGCTCCATCGCGCCCGCCGTACCCTTGCGACCCTCAGAACCGGCCTGAGCCGGTCCGGCCAACAGGCCGAGGAGGGCCGACAGGACGAGCGCACGCAGAACGAACGGGGCCATCTTGACCACCATCTGCAGACTCCTTCCCTTACGCATCGCAGTGCCCTCCTAGAAGTTGGACAGCCGTTCCTTTTCCATGAAGACGACGAGTTTGCCCGTGGTGGAACCCGCTCCTGGGACGTCGATGTGATAGACGTACACACCGCTCGCCACCGGCAGCCGGTTCTCCGTGAGCAGGTCCCACTCGATGATCGAGCTGGACGCGTCGGTCTTACGGAGGATCCGGACGAGGTCGCCTGCGAGATTGTAGATCTTGATCGTGGCCGTCTCGGGCATGTTCACGAACTTCATCACGCGGTTGAGTGACGCGAGTTCGTAGGCCGAGTGTGCGTAGTACGGGTTCGGGACTGCGCGGATCTTGCTGAAGCCTGCCTTCTGGGCCGCGATGTTGTTGCGCGACGGACCACTGGTCGTGAACACCAGCGAATCGTTCGACGTTCCCGGCTGATTACCGCCGGCAGCGGCGTTCGCCACGATCACGAACTTGTCACCGGCCTTGATCGTGCCCGCCTTGAGCAGCCACGCCGTGTATTCCCACGTGGCCTCATTGCGCCACGCGTCGTTCACCGCAAGGGTCGGATCCTCGGTACCCGTATAGGGCAACGAACTGATCGCGAGGTATTCGCGGCCACCGAGCGAACTGCCGTCCGGCATCCACGTACCATCCTGCGTCGCCGGCTGTGGTCCGGTCGGCACGTGCGAATCGTCCGTGATGCGACGCTCGACGAAGCCCACGTTCAGCTGGACATTGTGGTCGGTGTCCCACGCTTGGAAGCCGATGTCGTGGAAGCCACCATACTGGTAGCCACGATCGCCGCCCGGGGCGCCGCCCGCAGTCGTCTCATCGCGGAAGTAACGATGTGCCTTCTGGGTCGGGCCGAAGCGCAGCTCGACATTCGTGTACTTCGTCGAATCCGCGGTCGTGTAGTCGAGACCGTTCGCGAAGTCGAACGAGTAGCCGAAGCTGTCTTCGAACGTGACGAGGCCTGCGCCGACTCCCTGGAAGGGCATGTCGGAGTCGAACGGCGCGTAGTACACGTCGTTCAACGGCCCCACTGCGGCCTGCTTCTCGCGCAGCTTGATCACCATACCGTCGACCGGGGCGTACGAAGGCGTTTCGCTGCGCTCGGAGATATCGCGCAGGAGCGTCTGGCCGGTCGTGAGGTCGGTCAGGTTCCAGTTGTAGGTCGTCGGCGCCTTGCCCTTGGCCCCCGTCGCCTTCGCAGGAGTCACCGTCGGCGTGTACGTGACCGCGTAGGTGTGACCGGTGATGGAAGCCGGGTCCACGACATCGATGACCACATGATCCGTGGTCGGCCCGGTGCCCGTGCTCACGCGATGATCGGAATCCGCGTTCACATACGCGGCCGACACATCGGTTCCGGACGGCGGACGCTGCACCACCACGCCGACCGGACGGAACGAGGTCTCGAGGACCTTCTCCAAGCCGCGCGGCGGGCTCGGGTTCACCGAGTAAGCGGTGACGGCGTAGAAGTACTTACTGCCGTCCTTGAGCGCACCACCACGAACGGCGTCCTGATTCGCCTGGTACGTGTACTGCACTCCCACGTCGGCGCCGAAGGCGGTCGGCGTGTCGTTGATGATGAGTCCCGTCGTCACGTCGAACACGGTGTCACGCACGTCCGTGATGCCGTTGGCCACGTCGAACGTGGCCAGACGCTTCCACGGCCCGCTGATCGACGCGCCTTGATAGACGTTGTAGCCCTCGAACGCGTACCCCGGCGCTGGCGTGTAGTTGAATCGCGAGCCCGAGTCCCACAGCAGGTTCACGGTGCCATGCGAGGTGCTGAAGGCGACCTTGGGCTGCGGCGGCGGCGGCGGCAGCTGGAAGTCCAGATCGAACGCCTTCTGCGCCTTGATGTCGAAGAACTTCATGCCGGTCACCGACGTGAGGCGGTCACCGCCCTGCGAGATCACGATCGCACCGACGACGGCCTGCGTGTCGCCCGGTGCCATCGAGAACGGCCCGGCGCTCATGAGGAAGCGACGGTCGGCCGGGTTACTGTCGAGCCAGCCGGTATTGGCGACCGGATCGCCCGGAGCGTAGTACGCGCTCGGCAGGCTGGTCGTCGGATCGATCACCGGCGTGCCGTCGGCGTTCAGGCCCTTCATCAGGTTGAACGTCTGCGCGGCGTTCTGCGGGTCCTTGCCGTTGATGTAGAAGTCGAACGACGCCAGACCGAGCGTCGTCGCCCCCACCTTCGGGCCTCGAAAGAAGTCGTAGCCCAGTGCCGGCGGGCGCGCGGCATAGATCTGATCGGTGTTGGTAGCGTTGTAGCAGTAACCGAGTGAAGCAGGCACGTCGCAGCCCACCAGGTCGTCGCCTGCGCCGCCCAGATCTGGGTCCGCCCACAGGGAGACGTACATACTGTCGAGCGGTTGGCCACCTTTGTTGATGATCTTGAAGCGCAGGAAGATCGTGTTGCCGAGCGCGCCCTGGCGGTCGAACCCGAACGTGCTCTGCTGGACCTCGACGCCCAGCGGCGCCGAACTGCCGGCCTTGTTCTGGTGCAGGGTCGGATTCGCGTCGTTGTAGACCGACCACAGCATCTGGTCTCCGCTCACGTCCGGCCCCACGACATCGACCGAATCGCCGGCGTGAATCGGACCGGGTAGACGGTAGGTCTTGGTCGGAGCGCCGAACGGTGCAGCGCCGTTCATGTACTCGCTCCATGAGTGGTGCAGGACGGGATCGAGCGTGCGGTCGGCGGCGAGATCACCTGAAGCGCGCTCGACATGAGCCGTGTCCTGAGGATCACCCGTGAACCGCGCCATCTTGTAGACGATGTACTGCGGCCGGCTCGATTCGTCGAACGACGTGCCCACCATCGCGCCAGGACCATATTCCTGACTGTACTCGGCGATGGTCGCGAGCGGCGTCGCACCCGATTTGGCGCCAATCCACAGACCCGACTCATACACCGCGGTCTTGGTCGTCCCCTTCGGGAAGAACAAGCCCGAGTTGTTGTTGTTGGCGAAGTCGTTCGCCCACGAACCGAGGTTCGTGACGAACATGTTGATGCTGTTCACATCGATGAGCCGATTGCTGCTCGAAACTGCCGTGCGCTCATCACGATTCGCGCGAAGCGGTGCCACGGGCTTGCGTGCCAAGCTCCGCGGCGCCGAAGCATCCGGCGCCGCCCAGCTCGCGCTCGCGGCCACCGAGATCGCGACCGCGACCAAGGCCCATGCGAGCAGATAACGACGATGCATCATTTCCGGCCTCCTGCCAGCGAAAGGTCCCATGGTCAGAAGCTCGTGCTGATACCGAAGCGCACGAGTCGAGGATTCGTGTACAGATTCGGGTTGTTCTCAGCGAGCTTGTAGAGTTGCTCGCCGTTCTTCGACGCCGTGTTGTTGATGAACGTCTGGCCGTCGTCGGTGTTCAGCCAGTTCGTCGAGGTCGGCGAGCCGGTGGACGTGTAGACATTCACCGGGTTCTTCGCATCGAGCACGTTTAGCGCCCAGAGGAAGCCCTGCATCTTGAGCGTCCCCAGGTGGAAGTCGCGCGTGGCCTTGAGGTCCAGGTTGCTTGTCCAAGGGCCGTAACGCGAGTTCAGCGGACCACTCGGCTCGGAGGCGACGGCCGCGAGCGTGACCTCGTTGTATACCTTGGTCGGTGTATACGGCGTGCCGCTGGCCACGTTGTAAAGAAGGTTGATCCCCGTGTTCTCGAGGATACGGAGCGCGCCCCAGCGCGGCCCCTCACCCTTCCCCAGACGCCAGTCCAGGTTGAGTGAGACCTTGTGGCGCTGGTCGAAGTCGAGCGGCGCGGTCTGCTTGGGCGTCTCCGTGCCGACCCACGCGATGTTGCGCTGCGTGTTGGACACCGAGCCGGTTCCCTCGGCCGACGACAGCGAGTACGACAGGTTGCCCGAGATGTGGTTGATCGGGCGCATCGTCACACCGATATCGATACCCTTGATCGTCGCAAAGTCGCGATTACGGTACGACGCGAAGCTCTTGGGGCTCGACGGGATCGAGGTGACCTCGACGAGATCCTTCACGTCCTTGTAGTACGCCGTGGCGTCCAAGCGGACTTTTTCATTGAGCGCGCGCTGGATACCGACTTCGTATGCCGTCGTGCGCTCCGGACGCAGGTTCGGGTTACCGAAGCCCACGAAGTAGCCGCCGTTCGTGACCTTGTACTGGAGGAAGCGGTAGTTCACATACAGATCCTGCAGGTTCGGCTGCTGGTAGAACTGTCCGTAGTTGAAACGCAGCACGCTCTTCTCATCGAGCGGGAATGCGATGCCCAAGCGCGGCGAAAGACGCGCGTAGGTCTTGTTCGGCGTCAGGTCCTGGGTCTCGAGCGAGTCGGCCAGGTTGTTGATCAGGTCCGGCGCGCCGAGCGGGTAGCGCTCGCTGGCCAGAGCCGGCGTGTCGACGTTGATGTGGTCGAAGCGCAGTCCGCCGTTCACGATCACGCCCGAACGCTCGAACTTGTCCTGCACGAATGCCGACCAGGTCTTGGGGTGCTTCGCGCCGTCCCGACCGTCATTCTTCTCGACCAGATTGACCTGCTTCACCACGCCACTGGCATCACGGACGACCTGCATCTCGTAGCCGTAGCCATCCCAGTTCGTCAGGTCGGGATCCAGACCGCCGATCTGCGTCGGGAAGAAGTGATTGAACAGGCGCAGTGTGTGGCGCTGGAAGTCACCGCCAGCCTTGAGCTGGTGGTACTGGTTGAGCTGCGACGTGAAGCTCGTCTGGAGGCCGACGTAGCTCGACTTGCGCTGGAGGTAGTCGTCCCACACGTGCCCCGGCGAGAAGAACATCGGCACATCGCCGTCGTACAGCGGGTTGCTGCCGCCCGGCACGTAGTAGTCCGCCAGCCGATCGAACGCCACGCCGTCACCGCGCTTGCGCTCGGTCGTGAACCAGTTCACCCCGACGTTCATGAACGTCTTCGGGCTGAACACATAGTTGTACGTGCCGCCGTACGACGTGTTGCGGTCGAAGTAGCGCGGCGTGTGCGCGATATCGAACAGGTACGCGTTGCGGTACTCGCGCCAGTCATCCTGCGAGCCGATGCCCGTGAGCTTGAGGCTCGACTTGTCATTCAGGCGCCAAGCGAGCTTGCCCTGGAAGGTGTAGCCCGACGAGCTGTTGTCCGGCTTGACGTTCTTGTTCAGGTTCAGCGCCGAAAGCTGATCGACGAACTCGCTGGGCAGGAAGCCCGGCGAGCGGTCCCCCTGCCAGCGGCGCTCGCCGGAAGCGTAGAACGTGATGTTGTCCTTCTTCGGGAAGAGCGGGCCACCCAGCGAGACGTCGTAGATGTTGTAGTCCGTCTTGTTGGCGCCCAGCCATTTGCCCGAGAGCGCGTCGGTCACCGCCTCGAAACCACCGAAGTACTTCGCGCCACCCTCGCGGGTGACCACGTTGACCGCGCCCGACATGATGCGGCCGTACTCGGGATTGAAGCCGCCCGTGAGGACGACGACTTCTTCGATGGCGTTGTTGCTGATCGCCGTGCTCGATGTGCCCGTGAGCGGGTCCTGCTGAGAGAAACCGTCCACGAAGTACGCCGTCTCGTTCGGACGGCCACCGCGGATGATCAGGGTATTGTTGTTCTGAGATTCGTTGTCGATGTTACGCGCAAAGTTCACGACACCGGTCTGCTGCGCCGCCGCGTCGCGATAGCCGCGCGTGGGGAGCTTCTGGATATCGTCGTTGCTCAGGAAGCGCGTCGTGCCCGTCGCGTCCTTCTGGAGCAGCGGCCGGGTCGCATCGACACGGACCTCATTCATCTGCACGGCCTCGGTGCGCAGCGTCGCATTCACCGTCGTCGTGAAGTCCGGGCTGATCTGGACGTTCGTCGCGACGTAAGCCCCCATACCGAGGAGGTTCATGCGCACGTTGTAGGTGCCGCCGGGGATGCCGATGATGAAGTAGTTGCCCCCATCGTCGGTGATCGCGCCAAGCCGCTGGCCCTCGAGCCGGATGTTGACGCCGGCGAGCGGCTCCTTCTTCTCGTTGATGATCTTGCCGGCCAGCTTGCCGGTCGTGCCGGCCATCGCCATCGGCGCGAGCATCACCAAGGCGAGGACCGCCAGGATCCGGGTGGCCCAGTGAAGTGTGCGAGGCATGTGCAGATCTCCTTTCAGGCAACACAGAGCCGCACCGGGACGCGAGATTCGCGCGCGGTTGGGCCACAATTCCTGAAGCAGGGGGATGCGACGACTTTGGCTGGGACTTCTCACGTATTTGGAACCCTCCGGTTCCCCTGCAGGACGAGGGGAACGCCTTCCGTTGGCGTCTAGAACCGATTGGGGGATGCTCCCGTGGCTAGAAACTATTCCCGCGCCGGCGCAGATGTCAACAGTTGGTTGCGTTCAAGACGCCATTGCTGAACGCGAAAACGCCATGCCTGCCAACAGCTTGGGGAAAAAACACCGAGTCGAAAGGGCGACCGAAGCCACAAAAAAACCCGGGCACCCAACTGGGGTGCCCGGGGTATGAAGCGTATGCCCGATGCGATCAGCTCACCAGGTGTACGTCGCCGAGACCTTCTGGAACACGTAACTGCCGTCCCAGAAATTGCTCTCGTTACCACCGAGGAGCTGCGCGGCCGGGTTGTTGTAGAACAGCTGGTCGAGGACCGCGTCGAACGTCAGCGAGCCGACCTTGACGCCGGCGCCGATGTTCATCGTGAACGGCGAGTTCTTGATAGTCTGCGTCAGACCCTTGTGGAACTCGCTATCCGTGCCGTCGAACTTGACCTGGTAGAACACGTCCTTGCGGGCGCCGAAGCGCAGGGTCAGCCAGCTGTTGACCTGCGTCTCGAGAGCCATGAACACCTCAGGCGACGCGTTCTCCTTGACCTTGATCTTCGGATCGAAGCCGGAGAAGGTGCCGTTCTGCACGTCGAGCGTGTTCTGCGCGAACGTGGCTCCGAGCACGAACAGGTCGTTCGAGCCGAGCGCCCAGTTGCCCGCCAGACCGGCCGACCAGCCACGCAGGCTGTTGTCGAGTGTCGTGACGTTGCCACCGACCGTGTTCTTCGTGCCGAGGTCGAAGTTGTAGAACTTCACGACCGGGACCACGAGCACGTTCGGCTGCCACTTCCACATCATGCGACCCTGGACGAGGTACGTGGAACCACCGTTGTCCTCGAACTTGTTGCCCGGCGTGACCGAGTTCTCGAACTTGCGATTCTGGTAGAGGACCGCGACTTCACCGTTCGTCTTGTCGTTCATCGCGAAGCCGATGCCGCCGCCGATGCCCATGATGTTGCGCTCGAACGGGCCGTTGTCGAAGTTGTTGTCGAACTCGAACAGCGTCGTGACGCCAGCAGCCTGGATCTTCTCCTGCTCGAACGAACGGTTCAGGCGGAGACCGAAGTTCGTGTTGCCGAACTTCTTGCCCCACATGAGGTCGAACTGCTCGTCATTGTTCGAGTTCGGATCGCCACCGAAGAAGCTGTTGTCCGGCGTGTTGCTGCCCTGGCCGATGGCCGGGGTCGTCTCACGCAGGTGCAGCCCCCAGACGCCGTACTTGCCGTCCCAGAGGTTCGGCAGCACAGCGCCCATGGCGCGCTCGGTGCCACGCGTGTTGCTGTTCTGGTTGCCGAGCTCGGCGTACACCAGGTTGCCGACACCGACGATCGACGACGGCCAGCCGTAGATCGCCGTGTAATCCTTGGTGTAGTCGCCCGGAAGGGACATGCCCTCGAGACGCGACGTCGAAGCCTGGGCCACGACCGGCATCGCCGCGAGCAGCGCCGCGCCGATGATGAAGCGATAAGTGCGATTGAACATGTGAATCATGCCTCCTTGCGAATCCAGGTCAGAGCTACGATTCCTGAGGTTCCCCAGAGCCGGACGGCCCTGGTTCTGCGACGTTCCTCGTGGCCCCACCTCCTTTCGCAGCGGTCTGAAAGTGCAGCGGGGGGTGACACGCCAAAAGCCCCATCTCGTTCCTTGCGATGAGGCTTCACGAAGAAACACCAAGAACAACCCTCATCGGGAAGGATCCTGGCATTCGCCCGAGGCGCACGGTAGGAACGCCTCGCTTCGTTGTCAAGGCGATTTCTGGCACATCAGGGCGTCTGGCCGCGGGCAGGGACCCTGACAAGCGGCCTCGCCCAAGCCTGGAACTGAGGCGACAACTCATTGTCGCACAGCCCGTTATCACGTTCTAAAGAGTTCACTCTGACGACCCCACGAGCGTGCGCGTAGAAATCCCCGCCCAGGCCGATCCCGACGTGCTGCATGCGCCTGCCCGAAGCTCGGAAGAACACGAGGTCGCCGACTTGGGGCAACTCGCCTTTTGTAAGTCTTACACAAGCGCGGAACTGTTCCTGCGCATCTCGCGGCAGCAACACGCCCTGCTCGGCGAGCACCTGCTGCACGAATCCCGAGCAATCGTAGCCCGCCGGCGTGCGCCCGCCCCACAGGTACGGCGCTCCCAATACCGCCTTCACGCGAGTGAGCAGGTCCACCGCGCGCTTGCCCTCGTCACGCAGCGCCGCCGCCTCAAGGTAGCCGCGCCGGCCATCGGGGAGTTCGACCATGCGATGGCCGCCGCGGGCGCGGCTCGCGATCACGCGGCCGCCGAAGAACACCGGACTCACGCCTCCACCTGCGCCGGCAGCGGTCCGGACCTCCGCCAATGGCGCTTCGATGCGCGTGCGAGCCAATGCGCGCCAGCGCGCCGCCCGCTCCTTGGACGCAGGCACGATGGCCCAGTCCTTGAGCCAGCCGCGATACCCGTCAGCAAGGTTGAGGACCCGCCACCAGCCCTGTCGCGGGCCGCCAAGCAGCCGCACGATCTCGCCCAGCAGGAGTTGCGAGCCCAGCTCTGCGCGATGGTCTGGCTCGATGCGCAGGTCCGCGGCCGCAAGGGTGACGACGCCGTGCGTGGCGCGGGAGGTCATTCCGAGATCGGCTGCCGGAGCGTGTATCGCCCGAAGCCCTCACGATCCTCGAAGATGAACCGGCGGTAGGGCTGGTTGTAGTACCAGATCTCCAGCGGGTAGCTCGTGGCGGAGGCCGGCTGCTGCTCCACCTGATCCGGGGGGCCGTAGCGGATGTAGATACGTCCCATGTCGGAGCGCCAACCGGGCCCGAAGCCCTGGAAATGCTGCTCGGAATAGCGCAGGCGGCGGAAGAACTCGAGCTGGAATTCGTTGCGCGGCGTGTCGGGCGTCGGGTCGCGGCGGCGCCAGAAACGCTCCCAGGCAGCGCCTTGCTGGTCCGCCGGCAGGTTGCGCAGTGCATCGACCTCGCGGGAATCGGCGATATAGGAGAGGGCCTCGAGCATCTGCTCGAACGCCTTGCCCCGCGGCGGCCCACTCTCATCGACCTCGAAAGAGCGCGAGGTCCGCCAGCGCGACTTGCCCTCCACAAGCTCGATCTCGAACGTGTACGCCCCCAAGAAGAGGTCACCGGCATGCGCCGGCCGCACCAGCACGGGCTGGGCGGAGGCCGCGAGCGTGACCAGCGTGTCGCCCGTCAGCACGGGGTCGCCCGTCTCGGCAAGCACGCGGTAATGGAACATGGCCCGCCTTGGCCACGGGCCCGGACGGCGGTCGAACAAGGTCGCCTGCGCCGCGATCTGTCCGGAGTTGTAGCCGAACGCGCGCGTGGGCAGCATCGTGAAGACACCCAGCGAGTCGAGCACGCCCAGCGCGAGGTCCGAGAAACCCACGGGAACACGGGAGAGATCGGCGACGGTGAATTGATCGTCTGCCGAGGATTCCTGGTCCGAGCCCAGGTCGCGCACACGCACTCGCACGTGGTAGCGCCCTGGCGGCACCGGGAATGAGCGCGTGACCAGCAGGTTGTTGCGGCTGCTGTGGGTGGCGGCGTAGCCCTCGATGATCAGGCGTTTCTCCCACGAATCGCCAAAGAGCCGGCCGCGATCGCGGGGCTCGAACTCGACCACCAGCCCCACGCCGGCGCGGTAGGTGTCGCCCGGGAGCTTGGTCCACGACATCTCCGCGTAGGGCACGGTGACCGTCGCAGTGACCGTCGAGCGGGCGCTCGAATCGACCGAGACGCTCACATCGGCCGTGAAGAACGGGGGTTGCGAGGCGCGCAGGGGCGGCAGGTCGGTCGCACGCGCGGGCGCGGCAAGGCCACAGGCACCGATGAATAGAGCAACGATCACACTGCCGAAGGTATGGACTCGCACCGTGCCGCCAACCTAGCACAAGGGCGCACGCCCTCCCGAGCGAAAAACGCTCTTGACGGACAAGGGGGTGCAAAGGCGACACTCAGGGCTGATCGGGCCGATCACCCACCGGGACGAGTCCACTCTGAACGTGACCCTGTTCCACCGCTTCCGCGCGCATCTCCTCGCGGCTGCGCTGCTGCTCTTCCCTGCCGCTGCGCTCGCCACTGCCACCACGCCCTCGGGAGTCCTGCCCGAGGCGGTGCTCCGCGCTTTCGACTCGGGCGCCCTCGCGGGCACTCCGGCTCCATCGCCCACACACACGACCGCTCAGCAGTCCGATTGGCTGGTGCCCGTCCTGCTGGTGAGTTACGCCGACACCTCGGTGCGCATCCCGCCCGCGCAGATCCAGTTCGCGCTCTTCGATACCACGCATTCGACCCCGACCGGCTCGGTCGTGGACTATTACGACTGGGCCTCCGGTGGACGCCTGCGCATCCGCGGCGAGGTGGTGGGAACGGTGCAGCTCTCAGGCACCCGGCAGTACTACAGCAATGACTCGTACGGGCTGAACGTGACCAGCACCCCCAACAACGACGCAGGGCTTTTGCGCGAAGCCATCTCGCGACTGGGCTCTGCGGTCGATTGGTCGCGCTACGACCGCGATGGCGATGGATTCGTCGATATGCTCTGGGTGGTCCACGCGGGTCTGGGCGGTGAGCTCAGCGGCAGCCGCCTCGACATGTGGTCGGTCACCTCGCGCATGTCGGCCGGCTGGTCGAACGCCAACGCCATCGAGACCAACAGTCTGCTGCCGGGCTCGGCCACGCAGAAGATCCGCGTCGACCGTTTCTCCATGCTGCCCGAGATGTCCGGCTTCCGCCCCGGTCAGATGAGCGAGATCGGCGTCTTCTGCCACGAGTTCGGCCACGCGCTCGGCCTGCCCGACCTCTACGACACGTCCCAATTGGGCGGCACGGGTAACGTCGGCCCGGGCAACTGGTCGCTCATGTCGACCGGCGCCTATGGCGGCGACAACCGCAGCCCGCAGACGCCCGTGGGCATGGGCGCGTGGCCGATGCTGTTCCTCGGATGGGCCGACCGCCTGCGCCCGGCGCAGGACACCACGCTCACCCTGCGGCCGATCAGTGCGGGCGGTCCGGTGGTGGAGTTCGCCTTCCAGGGCGAGAACGAAAGCGAACATTTCTTGGTCGAGAACCGCGCCCGAACGCTTTTCGACCGCAACCTGCCGGACCACGGCCTGCTGCTCTATCAAGTGGATGAAGCCAGCATCGGCCAGCGCATCGCCTCCAACCGCGTGAACGCAGGCCTCACGCCGGGACTACGCGTGGTCGAGGCCGATGGCCACACGGACCTCACCGCGGGCGGCAATCGCGGCGACAGCGGAGACCCGCTGCCGGGCACTTCCCATCGCGTGCGCATGGATGACGAGACCACGCCGAGCCTGCGCTCGGTGGCAGGCGCCGAGAACAACCTCGCGCTCGAGGACATCACGCTCCTGGGCGACGACGCCCGCGCCACGTTCCGCGTACGCGCGCCCGGCTGGCTGCCGGCGCGCGAGGTGAGTGATCCGCTTTATGCGCCTGCCGGCGCGGTGAGCACCATCTCGCATCGCTCGGTGGTCACGCCGCAGGGCGGCGTGTTCACGGTCAGCGCCGATGCTCGCACCGGCCGGCCGCAGATCACGCTGCAAGCCCGCGCGTTCCGCGGCACTTGGTCCACCCCCTCGAACATCACCAGCTCTCCGAGCGCCGCCTACGATCCGGCACTCGCGCTGCTGCCGGGCAACGATCTCGCAATCGCGTGGCTCGATACGCGCAGCGGCCTGCCGCAACTGTGGTACCGCTCGCGCATCGGCGGCGTCTGGACCGCCGAGACGCAGATGTCGCGCTCCACTGTGGGCTGCACCTCACCGGCGATCGCGAGCGATGCACACGGCCGCGTGTTCCTGAGCTGGCTCGAGGTCCTTGATACGGGCCCGCGCCTCATGTTCATGCGCTTCAATTGGGCCAGCCCGTTCGGACAAGCGCTGGTGGTGAGCCAAGCCACCGACCTGCCCTCAGCGCCGGTGATCACGGCCGCGCCCGATGGCCACGCCTACATCCTGTGGTCCGATCGCCGCTCGACGCGCCCGCAGATCCTCTTCGCGCGCTACGCCCCCGACTCGGGACTCTTCGCGCGCTTGCCCCTGACCGGCGCTTCGGGTTACGCACAGCCGTCGCTTGCCGCGGAGGCCGACGCGAACGGCACGCTGCACGTGCTCTGGCAGCAGACGGGTTCGGGACTCAACGAAGTGCACTACCAGCAGCGCTTCGCCAACTCCGCGCCTGCTCCACGCGACACGGCCATGGAGTCGATCCCCGACGCGCTGCAGAACCCGCGGATCAGCGTGGACCTACTGGGCGGCCTGCACATGTCGTATGAGCGCATCACCGGCATCGGCACGCAGTTGCGCTACAAGCGCTGGCGCCCGGGACTGGGCTGGGACTTCCGCGGCACCGAGATCTCGGTGCCCAGCGACGGCAGCATCTCGCACGCCGACGTGCTGCCGGTCTCGAACGGCGTGGTCTCGCTCGTCTACACCGGTTTCGACGGCCAGCGCGAACGGCTGGTGGAACGGGTGCGCCAACTCGACCAGCTCGTGGCCGCTGCTCCCGTGCCCGTGGCCGCCCACCTGCCGAGCGTGCGCATGGGCCCGAGCCCGCTGCGCCCGGGCCAGGCGCTCGACGTGAGCGGTGTGCCGCTCGACGGCGGCCGCGAGGGCGTGGTCGAACTCTTCGACGCCACGGGCCGGCGGCTGGCCAGCGTGCGAGCGGTGGCGGGTCACGCCCGCTTCGGCAGCGAAGTCACCCGCGCGCTCGCGCCCGGGCTTTACCTCACGCGCGTGCGCGGCGCTTCGAGTGGCCGCCTGGTGGTGATCCGCTGAAGCGCCTGCGTCTGGGCGGGCTCTTGAGCGTGGTGGCGCCGCTGCTGCTCGCGGGCGTCTTCCCGCTCAAGGATCCCGTGAACGCCACCTGGGGCGTCTCGGGTGCTTGGCTCTACCCGGTCGGCGCGCGGCGCGCGCTCGGCACGGACTCGCCGGAGTGTCCGGCGTTCAAGCTCAATCGCGGCCTCGAGCAGAGCGGGCAGCGCCTCACGCACGAGGGCGCGGACATGGCCAATGGCCGTGGCGGCGACACCGTGCGCGCAGCCGGGAGCGGCTTGGTCGTGCTCAACGCCTCGCGCGACGATGGCTATGGCCGCCGCATCGTCATGGCCCATCGATGCGCCGATGGCGCGGTCCGCTACACCGTGTACGCACACCTGAGCGAGGGGACCACGGTCGTGCATGCCGGCGACCGCGTGTGCGCAGGCGACCCGCTCGCGCGCGTGGGACAGACCGGCCGCGCCAGCACACCGCACCTGCACTTCGAGGTACGCGAAACCAGCGCTCCCGGCGAACGATGGGAACACGCGCGGGTGCTCGACCCTATCGCGTTCCTTGATGCGCGCCTGCCGCAAGCACTCGACGCCGAACCGGGAGTCGCGCCTTATCTGGAGTGGGCGCAGTGTGAGGGTCTCATCGACTCGCACGCCGCCGCCGAGGGCGTGCTCACGCGTGCGTCGTGGTGGCGCATGGTCATGGCCGCCGCCGCGATACCAGCGCAATCCCCGCCAGTCGAAGACGAGGCGTTGCGCGACTCGCTCATCACTCAGGGCCTGCTGCCTCAGGACGCGGGCGACGAAGGGCCGCTGGAATCGCTCACGTGGAAGGACTGCGCGCGCGACCTGCAACGCCTGGCGGACGTCGGCGTGCGCATGGCGCATGGCCCCCTGTTCGAGGACGCGCACGACGCGCTGTGCCACCAGCGCTTCGACCGCACGGCCCCCGCTGGCGATGCGGGCGGCTTGCGCAAGCGCCACGGCGTGCCGCGGACGGCCGACGCCTGCGTGCTGTTGGCCGACCTGAGCGGCCCGCGCGCCGAACAGGACTTGCCGGTTGCCGGCCGAGGCGCCAAGCACGGTGGCAAACATGCCCCGAAGCATCACGGCGGCCGTGGCCCGAAACATCGCCACCACCATCTGCCCAAGCGCCAGAGCCTCAAGCACCCGAAGGCAGGCAAACACGCCCACGCTTGACGCTGGTCGAGGCTCGGTGGCAGAGTCCCGGCGCACGAACATCAAGGCTGTGAAGGGGACGAGTAGGCCTGTGCATGGCTCGAGCGAGCCGGGGTTGGTGTGAGCCCGGCGCCCACTGCACGGACCGAAGATCACCCCGGAGCCGCCGGTCCAAAGGCGCAGGCCCCGTGCCCGCCGCCCGGTAGAACCGGACGCGAACCCCGCGATAGTGGGCAGAGCCGCAAGGCTCACGAGACGGTCCAGCCCCCGAGCAGGTGGCGGGCCGTGAAGTCGGGTGGCACCGCGAGCACGCTCGCCCCGATGGCATCCACTACACGGATGCTGCGGGGCTTTTTCATTTGTGTCTGATCACCGCACAAAGCGGCGCACCCGCGCCGAAAGGCAATGACCATGTCCGACGCGCCGAAGAAGCCAGGCTTCCGCGACACACTGAACCTGCCCGTGACCGAGTTCCCGATGAAGGCCGACCTCACCACCCGCGAGCCCCAGCGCCTGGAGGACTGGAAGGCGCGCAAGCTCTACGAGCGCCTGCGCGAGCAGCGCGCCGGCCGCGCGCCGTGGCTGCTGCACGATGGCCCTCCCTACTCGAACAACCACTTGCACATGGGCACCGCGGCCAACAAGATCTGGAAGGACGCCGCCGTGCGCCAGGCGTCGCTGCGCGGTTTCGATGCGCCCTACGTGCCGGGCTGGGACAACCACGGCATGCCCATCGAGATGCAGGTGAACAAGGACTTCGCCGCTGCCAAGGTGAAGCCTGACCGGCTGCAGCTGCGCAAGGGCTGCCGCGAATATGCCGACAAGTGGATCGGCATCCAGCGCGAGGAGTTCGAGCGCTTGGGCGGCTGGGGCGATTGGCACCGGCCGTACCTGACCATGGCGCCCGCCTTCGAGGCCGAGATCCTCGAGACATTCGCGGCGCTCACCGCGCGCGGCTTCGTGCAGCGCGGCAAACGCGCGATCCATTGGTGCCCGACCGATCGCACGGCGCTGGCCATGGCCGAGATCGAGTACTCGGACATGCCCTCGCCGTCGATCTTCGTGCGCTTCCCGCTGCGCACCGATACGAACGGCGTGCTTGGAGCTTTCCCGGACGCGAGCGCCGTCGCGTGGACCACCACGCCGTGGACGCTGCCCGCGAACCTGGGCCTCATGGTCGATCCCACGGCCGAGTATGTCGTGGCGAAGCTCGCCGGCCACACGATCGTGGTCGCGCAGGCGCGCCTGGCCGCGCTGGCCGAACGCCTGGCGCAGCCGGCCGAGACACTCGCCACGCTTCGCGGCGCCGACCTTGTGGGCACCCTCTTCGCCGGCCCCTTCGGCGGCGACTCGCGCGTGGTCGACGGCACGCCGTACGTGAGCATGGAGGACGGCACCGGCATCGTGCACACGGCGCCGGGCCACGGCACCGAGGACTTCATCGTGGGCCAGCGCAGCGGGCTCGGGATCTCGTGCCCGGTCGATGAGGGCGGCCGCTTCACGAGCGAGGTGCCTCACTTCGCCGGCCGCAGCGTGCTCGATGTGAACGATGACATCATCCGTTGGCTGGGCGAACAAGGCGTGCTCCTGCACGCGTCCACGTTCACGCACTCGTATCCGCACTGCTGGCGCTGCCGCAAGCCGGTCATCTTCCGCGCGACCGACCAGTGGTTCATGATCATCGACCACGACGGTCATCGCGAGCGCTGCGTGCAGCACATCGCGCAGGCGGTGAAGTGGGATCCCGCGAGCAGCGAGAATCGTATCCGCGAGGCGGTCAAGAGCCGCCCGGACTGGTGCCTGTCGCGCCAGCGCACATGGGGCGTCGGCATCCCGGCCGTCTACTGCGAGAGCTGCGGCGAAGCCACGCTCGATCCGGGCGTCATGAAGAACGCGGCGCAGATGGTGCGTGAGCACAGCTCCGACGTGTGGTTCGATGTGCCCGCGGAGGACTTCCTGCCCGCGGGCTTCGCATGCCCGAAGTGCCAGTCCACGGGCCCGTTCCGCAAGGAGACCGACGTACTGGACGTGTGGTTCGACTCCGGTTCCACGTACCGCGCGATCCAGGTGATTCATCCGGAGCTTGAACCCATATGGGAACAGGCCCGGGCGGGCAAGGCCGAGGTCCTCTACTTCGAGGGGCCCGACCAGCACCGCGGTTGGTTCAACAGCTCGCTCATGGTGAGCGTGGCCATCGACCACAAGCCGCCATTCACGCGCGTGGCCACGCACGGCTGGGTGCTCGACGGCCAGGGTCATGCCATGCACAAGTCTCTCGGCAATGTGATCTCGCCGATCACGCTCATCTCCAAGTATGGCGCCGATGTGGTGCGACTCTGGGCGCTCATGACCGACTGGCGCGGCGACGTGCGCGTGGGCGATGAGATCCTGCAGCGCGTGGCGGATTCGTACCGCAAGATCCGCAACACGTTCCGCTTCGTGCTGGGCAACCTGGCCGACTTCGAGCCCGCCATGGCACTCCCCGACACGCAGCTCACGAAAGTCGACGCTGCGTTCCTCGAGCATCTCGACAGCAAGCTCGTGAAGATCCGCCAGGACTGGGAGGACCTGCTCTTCCACAAGGCGCTCAGCGGCATCGAGGAGCTCTGCACGGTCGACCTCTCGGCGCTCTTCCTGGATTTCTCCAAGGACCGCCTCTACACGTTGCGGCCGGACTCGGCGGCGCGCCGCTCAGCGCAGAGCGTGCTCTGGCGCGCGCTGCACGAACTGGTGCTCGCGGTCTCGCCGGCGCTGGTGTTCACGGCCGACGAGGTCTGGCAGCACCATCCGGGGCTCACGGCCGAGTGCGAGAGTGTGCACCTTGCGATTTGGCGGCCGCTGGCCGCCGGCGCGAGCGGCGGCACGGTGCCGGCCGAGGCCGCCGGCGCGAGCGGCGCCGATTCCTCGCACTGGGCATTCCTGCGCGAAGTGCGTGATGCCGTGAACGCCGCGATCGAGCCGCTGCGCGCAGCCAAGACGCTCGCGACCACGGCCGAAGCCGACATCACCCTCACCGCGCCGCCCTCGTGGCTCGCGCGGCTGCAACCCTACGCGGAAGAGCTGCCGGGCTTCCTGCTGGTCGCGCGCATCGACCTGCGCGAGGGCGGTGAAGGTGCCGCGCCGGTCGTGGAGGTCAGCCGCACGGCGTACGCGAAGTGCGACCGGTGCTGGACGTTCCGCAGCGACGTGGGCCACGACGCATCGCAGCCGGGCTTGTGCTCGCGCTGCACCGACGCACTGGCGGCGCGCGTGCAGCACTGACGCAGGCCGTCGCTTCGAGGGCTTGAAACGCCGAGGTCCGCGGGGAGTGCTCCCTGCGGACCTCGGCATTCGTGGCGTCGAGGGACGCTACCGCCCGCCGTCGAGCGGGAGTTCGACCTGTCGCGGGTAGCGGCGCTTGAGCTCGTCCACCAGATCGCGGAACGCCGGCGTCTCACCCTGCAGCGCCACGGTGTCGGTGTCGATCTCGAGCACGTCGGTGCTCGAACGCGCCTTCTGCATCCATGCGTCATACGCGTCGTTCAGGCGGCGGATGTAGTCGATGCCGATCCCCTTCTCGCTCTCCCGGCCGCGCCGGGCGATGCGCTCCATGAGCACCTCGGGACTCGCCTTGAGGTACAGGATCACGTCGGGCTTGCGCAGGAAGTCGACCATGCACGCGAAGAGTGATGTGTAGTTGTCGTAATCGACCTGCGACATGGAACCTTGCGCGTGCAGCACCCGCGCGAAGATCTCGGCGTCTTCGTAGATGGTGCGGTCCTGGATGAACGGCAGCGCGCTGCGCCCGATCTCGACCTGCGATTTGAAGCGTTCGCCCAGGAAGTAGATCTGCAGGTGGAAGCTCCAGCGCTGCATATCCTTGTAGAACGGATCCAGATACGGGTTGTGGATGACCGGCTCGTAGTAAGCCACCCAGCCCAGCTCGGCGCTCAGACGACTGGTGAGCTCGGTCTTGCCGACCCCGATATTGCCGGCGATCGCCAGGAAGTAGTTGCTGTTCACGCTGTCGTTCCCGCGCACCGCGCGCTTGTCACTGGCATGTCGATTCCCCAAGGAAACGGTGACACTTCCTTCACGTTCGCACTGCTGTGCGAAACGTCCCAGCATGTTTCGCGGCGGATGCGGCCGGTCCGCGCAGCACCAGGAGAAATCTGGAACCCTTTCGCCCCCTCGAGCGTCCAATGCGCAGAAGACGGAAGTGGGGGCCCGTTCGAAGAATCTCGCGTGCGGCCCGCGACTCTGAGGACGACGCCCCCTTAAAAACCAGGCAGGCCCCGCTCGGAACATCGGGCGGGGCCTCCTGCTTTGCTCTCCGCAGCGCCGACGCTATCGGCGCCCCGCGTCAGCGTCAAGACTCGCCTTCACCGACTTCTTCAGGATCCTCTTCCGGCAGGTCCGGGCGGCGGAACTTCGCCGCTTCGAGGCCATGCTTGCGCATAAGGTCGTGTAGCGTCGGACGGCTCACGTCGACGTCCTTGGCCGCCCGCGTGATGTTCCCGGCGTTGCGCAGGAGTGCCTCGGTCAGCAATCTGCGCTCGGCCTCGTCGCGCGCGCTCTGCATGGTGGGCAGCGGCTCGCCCGGATCGCCCTCGCCCTCGAGCTCCAGGTCCTCGGGCCGCAGATAGGCATCCTGCGCCAGGATCACTGCGCGCTGCACGCGGTTCTCGAGTTCGCGCACGTTGCCCGGCCACGGGTGCGCCATGAGCGCGCGCAGGCCGGCCTGGGTGAAACCCTTGATGCGGCGCTTGTGATGGCGGCCGTAGAACTCCAGAAAGTACTCCGCCAGCAGGCGCAGGTCGTCGCCGCGCTCGCGCAGGGGTGGCACGGTGATGGTGACGACGCTCAGGCGGTAGAACAAGTCCTCGCGGAAGCGCCCATCGGCGCGCATGGCCTTGAGGTCCTGGTTCGTCGCGGCGACCACGCGCGCGTCCACCTTGATGGTGTCGCGGCCGCCCACGCGCTCCACCGTATGCTCTTGCAGGAAGCGCAGCAGCTTCACTTGCAGCTGCGTGGGCAGTTCGCCGATCTCGTCCAGGAAGAGGGTACCCTTGTCGGCGAGTTCGAAGCGACCCTCGCGCGTGCGATGCGCGTCGGTGAACGCACCGCGCTCGTGGCCGAACAGCTCGCTCTCGAGCAGCGGCCCGGGGATCGCGCCGCAGTTGATGGGCACGAATGGCTCCTCGCGCCGGCCGCCCGCCTGATGGATAGCGTGCGCCACGAGTTCCTTGCCCGTGCCGTTCTCACCCATGATGAGCACCGTGGCATCGGTCGGCGCGACGCGCTGGATGAGCGAGAAGACCTTCTGCATGACGGCCGACTCGCCGACCAAGCGATGGTAGCGCTTGCGGCCCGCCGGCGCGTCTGCCGATTGCGCCTGCTCGATATGACGGATGTGCATCGCGCGGCGCAGGATCACGCGAAGTTCCTCGAGCTGGATCGGCTTCGCGTACCAGTCCACGGCGCCGCGGCGGATCGCGGCGAGCGCGTTCTCGCGACTGTCATTGCCGGTCACCATGATCACTTTGGTGAGCGGATGACGTTCGACGATCTCCTCGAGCAGCTCCAGCCCCTCGGGCCGACCACCCGCAGGACCCAAGGTCACATCGAGCGTGACGACTGCCGGCTTCTCTTCGCGCAGCATGCGGCGCGCTTCGTCGGCGCTGCCGGCCGTGACCACCTCGTACTCATCGGCGAGGCCCCAGCGCAACTGATTGCGGATCGAGTCCTCGTCGTCGACGATCAGGATCTTCTCTTTGCTCATCGTCCCTTTCCTGCGCTAACGCCGAGCATGTCGACGGCCGGCAGCGTGCCGTCGGCCGGCACGCGCACGGTGAACGTCGTCCCGGCGCCGGGGCTGCTCTTCACGTCGATGACGCCCCCATGCGCCTCCACGATGGTACGGCATTGCGCCAGACCGATGCCCAGGCCGTTGGTCTTGGTGGTCGAGAACGGCCGGAAGAGCCGCGTGCGGATGAACTCCTCACTCATGCCGCGGCCATCGTCCGCTACGACCATCTCCAGTTGCGGGCCGGCGCCGCCGCCGTTCGCATGCACCTGCGCGCGCAGCGTGATGACCCCGCTGGGCCCGAGCGACTCACGCGCATTCGTGAGCAGGTTCGTGAGCACGCGCACCATGAGCCCGCGGTCCACGACCACGTCGGCGCTCGCCTGCATGTTTACCTCCAGGCGCACGCTGCCATCACCGCCGAGCGCGAGTCCCGAGGCCTGCAACGCATCGCCCACCACGTCCTGCACGGCGCAGGGCACCGGCTGCACCTGCAGCGTGCGCGAGACGCCCGAGACCTGGCTCATGAGTTCGCGCAGCGACTTGACGGTGCGCTCGACCACGGCCATGGCGTCGCGCTGGAAGTCCGGGTTGCCCAGGTGCCGCTTGGCGTTCTCGACCACGAGCGAGAGCCCCGAGACCTGGTTCTTGATGTCGTGCAGCACGAAGCTCGAGAGCTGATGGAGTGACTCGAGCTGCCGCGACTCGACCAGTCGCTCGGTCTGCCGCGAGAACCACAGCGCCGCGGCCAACTGCCGGGACATGGCGGCGAGGAACTCCACGTCCTCGGTCGACCAGTCCTCGTCGACGCGCTTGCGCGAGACCCAGAGCAATCCCACGACGTCGTCGCCCACCGCGAGCGGCGCGCATAGCACGGCGCCCATCGCCTCGATCACCGCGTGGCTCTCGACCACGAGCGGAAGCAGGTCGAGGTCGCGCTCCAGGTCGTGGAAGATGACCGGCAGCCGGGTGTGTTCCAGATGACTTACCACGGGATGCTCGGCGATCAGCATCGACGGCACGCCCTCGGGGCCGTGGAGGCGGCGCAGTGGCCCGCCGAGATCCTCGCGTAGATGGATCGCGATGCGCTCGACATCGAAGACGCTGCACACGAGCGCCTCGATCTGCCGCGCCAGGTCTTCGGGACGCGCCGTCGGCGTGAGCGCTGCCGAGACGCGTTCCCACTCGCGACGATAGTCGAACCGGTTCGCATAGAAGTTGCGATCGATGAAGCGCTTGATCGCGCGATGACTCGCCGGGCTGAGCATGAGGATCAGCCCGCCGCCGCCCACGAAGGCGAGGAACGCGAACATCACGCCCACCTTCCAGCCTTGCGAAAGCACCGGCAGCACACGGCTGAGCACTGCCATCGCCAGCAGGAAGGCGCCGGCGAGCGTGAGTGAGACCGACGAGTAGTAGATGACCGGACGCGCGACCGGCACGCTCATGTCCGAGAGCCGGCGGCGCGCCAGAGCGAGCGCCGCGACCGAGCCTGCCACGAACAAGACCGGGGACGCCGCCGTCATCCACGTCACGCGCAGGCCGCCGTACAGCAGGCCGGCCGAGACCGCGAGCAGTTCGGTGAGAATCGCCACCAGGATCGCCAGGAAGAGCGCGCGCAGACGCTGCTGCGCCGACGCGGGCGCCTTGCGCTGCATGCTCTCGAGATTCATGAGCACGGCGATCATCGCCACGACCAGGTACATCAGGTACAGCTTGCCGAGCGGACCGAGCACGAGGAATGCCTCGGGACCGGCGCCCTGCACCATACTGACCACGAACGGCGTGCCTGCCGAGGCGGCGAGCACGACGCAAAGCAAGAGCGAGAGCACCAGGTACGCGCCGGCATTGCGCAGATGCTGGCGCGGATCCGCGCGGCCGAGCACCACGCTGAGCGTGAGCCATAGCCATGACGCCAGCGCCGAGACGCGCGCGAGGTACGCGCCCCACGTGCGCAGCGCGAGCGCACTCTCGGCGTGCAGCAGCAGGTAGGCGCCCGCTTGGAACGCGGCGAGCGACAGGAATGCGGACGCGAACAAAAGAGTGGTCAGCCAATGGCCACGCCGCAGGAGCACGATCAGGCCGATGGCGGCGAGCAACAGCGCACTCGCGCTCGTGGCCGCCGCCTGGATCGGCAGGGACTCCCAGTTCCAGATCATCGTGGATCTCTTTCTCCGGACGCCGCAGCGGTCGCTGCTGCCCGGGCCGCCGCCTCGCGCACCGCCGCGCTGCGCGCGTTGACGCTGAGCTGACGATACAGCCGCAACGAGCGCTCCGCTCCCCCCGGCCGGTGCGCCGCAAGACCGGCCGCCTGCAGCGCGCTGGCCTCGGCCAGTGAATCCGCTGGGAACATGCGCCACAGGTCCACGTATGTCGACTCCGCGGCGCCATTGCGACCCAGCGCCAGCTGCAGGTCACCCTGCAGGGCGCGCGCCTGACGCTGCACTTCGGGGTCGTGATCGGTCTCGATCTGCCGTGCCAGCTTCTCGAGCTCGGTGCCACCGATGACCTGAGCCAGTTCGACCTTGCCGTGCTGCAGGTCGTGCTGCACCACCTGGCGTATGGACTCGAACGCCAGAGGATGCCCCGGATAGCGCGCCGCCACCGACCGCAGCTCCGCGCGTGCGGCCTCCCAGCGTCCCGCCTGGTCCAGCAGGATCGCGTGCTCGTACCTTGCCGGCGCGCCGAGCGCTCCAAGGTCCGGCCACCGCACGAGCAGCGCCTGGTAAGCGGCCAGCGCTGAATCCAGCACGCCGATCTGCGACCACGCCTGCGCCACGATGAGCATCGCGCGACCCGAGATACGCTTGCTCGCGTCGAGCTGCCCCGCAGCGCGCGCGAAGACCATCGCCGAGTCCGGCAGCCGGGCGGCGAGCGCGGCCTGAGCCATCTCCAGCAATCGCGAGGGCTGGTCGCCGCTGGGCGCGCGCTCGTAGGCTTGGCGCAGCGCGGCCAGCGCACCGGGGCCATCGCCACGCGCGACGCGGATCCGCGAGAGCGCCTGGGCGACGGGCGTCACGGCAGCGCCATGCGCGTTCGTGAACGCGGCTGCGAAACGCGTGTCGGCCCGCGCGAGTGTGGCGTCTGCCTCGGCAGCCTGGCCGCGCTCGCGCAGCTCACGTGCCAGCGCGAGCGGCGCCTCGAACAGCGCCGACGGCGGCACGCTGTGCTCGGGATCGGCGACCGGATCGAGTTCCGCGAACGCCGAAAGCGCGCGCAGGCTCGCGTCGAAGTGGCCCTGGCGATCCTCGGCCGCCACGATCAGCGGATAGGCCTGCGCCGCGAGTCCCGGCATCGATGCCGCGGCAGCCGTGACCTGCGTGAGTGCCAGCACGGCCATGGAATCGCGGCCTCGCGCCACCTCGAGCCGGCCCCACTGCAGCCACGCGTGCTGGCCGGCCAGCGCGACTTGTCGCGCGGCACCGGACGGCGCGCCCTGTGCGATCCACTCGTGAACGGGATGCGCGCGCGCCACCTGCTCCAGTGCGTGGGCGGCGCGATCCCACTGTTCCGGCGAAGCCGCCGTGCCGTGCGCCATGACGCGCTCGGCGAGACGCTGCGCCTGGAAGCCGTCGCGCTCGGCGCACCAGCGTTCCCAGAGCACACGATCGCCGCAACTCGTGAGCGCGCTCAAGCACACGAGGCACGCGAGGACGTGGGCGGTCCAACACCGACGCATCAGCCCTCCCACTCGTCGCGCTCGGCGAGAACGCTGCGGTGCAGCAGCGCAGCCGCCCCGGCGGCCAGGACCATGGCGAGAGCATGCGCGAACACTCGCAGGAGCACGACCACCGCGACCTTTTCGGGCAGGCCGCTGGCCACCATCGACACGCTCTTGCCGGCCCAGGCGTCGAACGGCAGCCGCAGCGCTGACGTGATCGCGGCGATCATCAAGGCGCCCAGGAAGGCCACGCGCGCGGCGCCGGGAAGGCCTGTGATCGTCTCGCGCAGGCTGCGGCGCTCGAGCAGCACCAGCGGCGCGACCAGTAGCAGCACCGCCTGCACGAACACGCACACGCCCAGGACCACGCGGGGCGCGATCAGCCGCGTCACCTGCGAGATGCGACCATCGGTCAGATGGCTCTCGCCCAGCGCGACGGCGAGCAGCACGAGATGGAACGGCAGGCTCGCCAACACCAGAGTGCCTGCGCGCGACCACGTTTGCCCGAATGCCGGCAAAGGCTGCGGACGCTCGCCACGGAAGGCCTGTGCGAACAGGACCGTGACCCAGCCCGCGAGCAGCGGTCCGAGCACGGGCAGGAACCACAGGCTGACCCGCGAGACCAAGGTCGGCAGCCACCGGTAGAGTTCCGGATACCGCAGTGCGTCGTCGCTCGAGAGGGCGCGTACGACGGGCGCCATACCCCACGAGAGCAGTGGATGCGCGGCGAACACGAGTGCCGACACGAGCGTGACCTGCGCGGCGAACGCCGCGATCACCGGCACCCAGACCGCCCAAGTACGCGACTCGCGCGCAGTACGCGCTAGGGCGATCCAGCCGATGGCGAGCTGTTCGAGCGGACTCACTTCACCGTGTCCGCAGCGGCCGTCGTGGAATCGGCGGTCCGCGCGAACACAGCCGGCATCTCACGCGCGACCCTCGCAGCAAAGTCGCTCACGCGCTCGCGCGCAGCGGCGACGTCGCCCTGGCGGACCACCGACTCCACGCGCACGAACGCACCCCACGAACGGTTATCGAGCGCACCCCTCAGGGCCATCTGCCGGCGGAACGCCTCGGCGTCCTGAGTGGAGAGTCCTTCGGTACTCCACCAATACCAGACCACCCGCGTGTCGTGCGGCCGCACGGCGACGAACGTGTTCACCGTCAGCCCGGCGGGCGAGCCGTCTTCAATATGCGCGGTGCGCTTCTGCTCCATGAGGTAGCCCTGCGAGTCATAGCAGAGCAGCGGGTCGTGCGCGCCATAGCGGCGGTTCTGGTGGTAGATCAGGCAGAGCCAGACCGTGCCCGCGCCGCTGCGGTAGCGGCGCAGCAGCGTGTCGTCGGCCTTGAGCTCCTCGAGGACCGCATCCTCGAGCGTGTAATCCTCGCCCTTCCACGGGCCGAAGCTCCCGGGGATCCGCTGCAGCACGCCGTGCCCCAGGGCCAGGTCCACCGGCGGGTGCAGTTGCACATAGCCGGCCGTGGCCGTCAGCAGCGCGAGCGCGATGAGGAAATTGCGCATCAGCGGCGCGCCTCACGCGGCGTGAGCAGCGCACGGATGGCCAACAGCGCGGCGAGTGCGACGGCGTACATGACGTACCCGGTCACGTCATGGAAGCTGCCGGTGGCCCACACGACGCCACGCGCATTCGCGGCGATGAACAGCAACGTGAGCCGCACCACGTTGCCCAGCACCGCGATCGGCAGGGCGGCAACGAGTACGGCGGCGCGGCGCAACGGGCCGCCTTTCTGGAAGTACGCGAAGAGCGTCCCGGTCGCGAGCAGTGCCAGCAGCGAGCGCAGGCCGCTGCAAGCGTTCT
>JANYBS010000213.1 GCA_025360715.1 Candidatus Eiseniibacteriota bacterium
CCGCCGCCGCTCGCCCCCGCGCCGGCCTCCGTCGCGCTATGCTGCGCGTCGCGTTCCCTATGATCGCGGCGCACAAGCGCCGAGCAACGTCCGCCCCCGCCTGTGAAGGAATCGCCCATGACGCATAGCAGACCCGGCCCGACGCGCGTGACCTCGATCGGATTGGAGCGGCTCAAGTCGCTGCCGCAGACGCGCGATGTGTGGCAGCTCGCGTTCACGCGCATGCCCAAGTGGACGCTCGACGAACACGACCAACCCATTCGCCCCATGCTCGCGCTGTGTCACAGCCAGACGGCCGAGAAGCTGGGCAATGGTGACATGTGCCTGCCGGGCGAACCCTTGAAGCCTTCCGCGCTCGATGCGGTCGCGAGCCTGGCTGTGGCGAAAGGCATGGGCTACCGGCCTGCGCGCGTGCAGGTGCGTGACGCGCAGACCGCCAACCTGGTGCGCGAGGATCTTGCCACCTGTGGCATCGAGGTCGAGATCGCAGAGCATCTCGAAGCGCTCGACGCCGCTATCGGCGAGATGGCGCAGCACATGCGCCGCAAGGAGGATTCTGAGCGGCTGTTCGACCCCGCGCTCGATCTGGACTGCCTGCGCCAGTTCGCAGACGCAGCGGCCGAGTTGTATCGCGCGGCGCCTTGGAACCTGCTCACCGACGAGGACCTGGTGTGCGTGGAAAGTCCGCGGGCGCCCAAGGGCATGGGAGCTTTTACCGTGCTGGGCGCGGGTGGCGTGGAGTTCGGCTTGGGGTTCTATGCGTCGAAGACCGCCTTTAAGGAATTCGCCGAGTCCGATCCGCATGATGTGAAGATGCCTGCAGAGGGTCTGTGGTTGATGTCGTACGAGGAAGAGTACGACTGGCCCATGGCCGAAGCGGAATACTGGAATCATCACGAGCTGGCGCTGGCAGGCGAGCATGCGTATCCGTCACTCGAATGCGAACTCGAGAACGGCGCTCCCAAGTTCGCCACGCGGACGCACCTGGAGTTCGCCGAAGCCGTGATGCGCGCGCTCACAGCGAGCACGGAAGACGAGATCGACAGCGGCCGGTGGACCAAGGCCGTCGCCACCAGCGCGGGCCCTGTGGCGGTGGAGTTCGCGCTGCCGGCGATTCTGGAAGCGATCGCGTCGCCGCGGCGCAAGCCCAAGCGCGAGCCCGGCGAGCTTCCGGACCGGCGGTTGATCGAAGACACCATGCGCGATCTGCAAAAACAGATGGCCGAACAGAACTTCGAGTCACTCGACGAAGCCAATGCATTCCTGGCCAAGTCGGTGAACAAGAAGCCCACACGCGCCGCCGCGGTCACACCGCAGGAGAAGGCGCAGGAGCTTGTGAGCCGCGCGCTTGAGGAACACGGCCGCGTGCGCATCAAGCTGGCGCGCGAGGCGCTGCGCCTGTGGCCAGACTGCGCCGAGGCGTGGGTACTGCGGGCCGAGAACATGCGCGACCCCGCGTGCCGCCGCGAGCTCTATCAACAAGGCGTCGAGGCCGCAGAACGCGCGCTGGGTCCAAAGCCGTTCAAGGATGACGTCGGCCACTTCTGGAGCTTGATCGAGACGCGCCCCTACATGCGTGCGCGCTATGGACTGAGCGAGGCGCTGTGGAGCCTGGACCAGCGCGACGAGGCGATCGCCCATTGGCAGGACCTGCTGCGGCTGTGCCCGGGCGACAACATGGGCGTGCGGCGTGCTTTGGTTCCGCGGCTGCTGGAACAAGGCCGCGACACCGAGGCCGCCCAGGTGCTTGACGAATTCAGCGACGATCGCATGGCCACCTTGCGCTACGCGAACGCGCTGCTGGAATACCGCCGCAGCGGTGAAGGTGCGAAAGCGAAGGCCGCGCTCGATCGGGCGCTGCGCGCCAATGCGCACGTACCCATGTATCTGACCCGCCGGATCGCGATGGACAGTGAGCTGCCCGAGTCTTACACGCTGGGCTCGCAGGAAGAGGCCCGCCTTGCCACGATCGACCTGATCGCGGCGTGGAGCGATACCCCAGGCGCACTCGAATGGCTGAGCGGCGCGCTGCGCCCGCCCAAGAGCGAGCGCCGTGCGCTGCGCAAGCAGGGCAAGGGGCCTGGGAAGGGGCGGCGGTAAGGGCCTTCTGGGGTGCATCGGGCATGGTAGCCATTTGGCTTGAGTTCACAGGCCAGATGGCTGATACTTGCGCATGAGGAGGACATCATGCCGAGCCGTCGCGCAGCCAGTAACGCCCCGCCCCGTCGCAACGCTGTAGCTGCACCGCGCCCGCAGCGTGTCGCAGAGCGCCCGGGCGAATGGAGCCTTGCGGCACGCACGAGCGATCTGCTGGGCCTAAGCGTGAGCAGCGAGCTGGGGCTGATCGAGCGCGTGCGCACGGGGCTGAGCGGCAAGATGCTGCGCACGCTTCAGGAGCGGGCGCAGATCTCGGGCGATGCGCTGGGCGCCGTGGTGCAGATCCCCGCGCGCACGCTGACGCGGCGACTGAACGCGGGACGGCTGACGAGCGAGGAATCGGACCGCGTGATGCGCTTTGCGCGGCTGTTCGCCCAGGTGATCGCGCTGTTCGAGGGCGACGAGAGCGCCGCACGCCGGTGGCTGGAGCGTCCGAGCCCCGCGCTGGGGGGCGCAACGCCGCTGAGCATGGCCGACACCGATCTGGGCACGCGCGCGGTGAGCGATCTGATCGGCCGGCTCGAGCACGGCATTCCGAGCTGAGCGGTGGCGATCTTCTATCGCCGCGTGAAGCAGCGCCACTTGGCGCGCGCATTCGATGGCGAAGGCGCCATGCTGCATGGCGGCCGCTGGAATCACGTCGGTACTCGCGTGGCGTACGCCAGCAGTTCGGTGGCGCTCGCGACGCTCGAAGTGTACGTGCATCTGGGCGACTGGAGCGTGATGGGGCAGTACTGGGTGGCGGCTGTTGACGTGCCCGATCGCCTGATCGAGACGCTGACGCGCCACAAGCTGCCCGCCGACTGGGATGCGCTACCCGCCCCCGAGAGCAC
>JANYBS010000221.1 GCA_025360715.1 Candidatus Eiseniibacteriota bacterium
GTGTTCGGCGTGGGACCCGACGTGCGCGTCACGTCTTCAGTGAGCCCGAGCGCAGGGGCGGCGGGCGGCGCGGCGGGCGCGGTCGGCGCCGCCGCCGAAGCCGCCGGCGCTATGGCCGAGCCGCACTGCGTACAGAACTTCGCGCCGCTATCGAGCGGCTTGGCGCACTGCGAGCAATAGGGCATCCGCGCAAGCTACCTGCTGCAGACGCGGGCCTCAATGAGAATTGGAGGTCAAGCCGCTCGGGCGTGTACTGTGCGCGTTCGCTCTTACGCCGCAGACCCTACGAACTCGCCAACGGGAACGCCCATGCTCGCAGCAGGCACGACGCTCGGTCCCTACAAGATCATCGCCCCGCTCGGCGCGGGCGGTATGGGCGAGGTGTACCGCGCCCACGACAGCCGCTTGGGCCGCGATGTGGCCATCAAAGTGCTGCCGCAGCACCTGAGCGACCACCCCGAGGTGCGCGCCCGGTTCGAGCGCGAAGCCAAGACCATCTCGAGCCTGAACCATCCGAACATCTGCACGCTGCACGATATCGGGCGCGAGGGCGATACCGACTACCTGGTGATGGAGCTGATCGAGGGCGAGACGCTCTCGGCGCGCCTGGCCAAGGGCGCGCTGCCGGTTCAAGACGTCCTGCGCATCGGCGCCCAGGTCGCCGAGGCGCTCGACCGTGCGCATCGCGCCGGCGTGGTGCACCGCGATCTCAAGCCCGCAAACGTGATGCTCACCAAGACCGGCGCCAAGCTCATGGATTTTGGTCTCGCGCGCGGCGCGTCGGGTCCCGTGGGGCCCGTGAGCGGCAGCGGCGCGACGATGACCGCGCTCAGCATGTCGCCCACCATGGCGACGCCGCTCACCGCGCAAGGCGCGATCGTGGGCACGTTCCAGTACATGTCGCCCGAGCAGCTCGAAGGCAAAGAAGCCGATACGCGCAGCGACCTGTGGGCGCTCGGCTGCGTGCTGTACGAAATGGCTACGGGCAAGCGAGCCTTCGACGGCAAGAGCCAGGCTTCGTTGATCGGCGCCATCATGACGACGGAGCCGCCGGCACTCAGCACGCTCGCGCCCATGAGCCCGCCCGCGCTGGAGCGCTTGGTGCAGCAGTGTCTCGCGAAAGACCCCGACGATCGCTGGCAGAGCGCGAGCGACCTGCGCCGGCAGTTGCTCTACATCGCCGAGCCGGGCTCGCAATCGGGCGCCAAGGCGGTGCCACCTGCGCCTCGGGCGGCGCGTGGCGGTGCGCCGGCGTGGATCACCGCCGCTGCGCTGATCGCGGGCGTGGCCATCGGCTGGCGCGTGCTGCCCATGCTCGGGTCCGCGGGCGGCAAGAGAAGCGATGCGGGCTCGGGCCTGGTGACGGGCGTGACGCAGCTCACGGACTTGCCGGGAAACGAAACGGCTCCTGTGTTGTCGCCCGACGGCAAGAGCCTGCTCTTCGTCGCGCACGCCGCAGGGGGATCGCACATCTACGTGCAGCGTGTGGGCGGCGAGAACCCGATCGATCTGTCGGCGAGTTCAGATGCGATAGATCGTGAACCCGCCTTCTCGCCCGACGGCGAACACATCGCATTCGTATCCATACGCGATGGCGGCGGGATCTTCGTGATGGGCGCGACCGGCGAGTCGCCGAAGAAGATCGTCTCGGAAGGCGCGCACCCCGCGTGGTCGCCCGATGGCAAGAAGCTCGTCTACTGCACCGAGCATATCGCGAGCCCGTTCGGCCGCAACACGACGTCGAGTCTCTGGGTCGTCGACGTGGCGAGCGGTGAGAAGAAGCGTATCTATGCGGGCGACGCTGTGCAGCCGCAGTGGTCGCCTTCGGGAAAGCGGATCGTGTTCTGGGCTGCCGACCGGGGCCAGCGCGACATCCGCACCATCCCCGCGGACGGCGGCACTGCGGTGCCCGTGACCGCGGATCTGCCGGCGGACTGGGCGCCGTTCTGGGCCCCCGATGGGCGCATGGTCTACTTCTTCAGCGACCGCGGCGGCAGCCGCGACCTGTGGCGAGTGGCGATCGATGAGGCCAGTGGCAAGGTTCACGGTGCGCCCGAGGCGGTGACCACGGGCGTGACGAGCATCATGGCCGGCAGCATCTCGAGCGATGGCAAGCGAGTCGCGGTCCAGGTCGAGACGGGCAGTATGGAGCTATTGCGAGGCGCCTTCGATCCGGTCGCTGGCCGCCCAGTGGGCGAGCCCGTGCGGTTCTTCCAGAGTTCGAAGTCGTTCGGGCAGGACGACCTTTCACAGGATGCGCAGTGGCTGACCACTCGAACAGTGGGTGGCCATGAAGACCTGATGGTCATGCGCACGGACGGGAGCAAGCGCCTGCGCCTGATGGATGATGAGTTCCGGGACCGCGGTCCCAAGTGGATCCGCGGCGACGACTGGCTGGTGTTCTATTCCAATCGCGGCGGCGAATACCAGATATGGCTCATTCGCGCTGACGGTACCGACGCCAGGCCCCTCACAGCATCCAACACGGGTGTGAATCTGCCTGCCGTCTCGCCTGACGGCTCCAAGCTGGCGTTCTCCGCGAGCAATTTCGGAGGAACCACGCAGAAAGATGGCCTCGCGATCGTTCCAGTACAGGCCAACTGGTTCGCTGCCACCGCCCCTGCGCCCCTCACGGAGTTCAAGGTCACTGCGGAACACTTCACTCCGTTGCAATGGTCGCCCGATGGCAAATACATCGTGGGGTACGAGGTCGATGCGAAGGGTGGGGCGGCCGCGGTGTATTCCATGGCCACGAACCAGGTTGCGATCTGGCCGGGCTCATCCACTATCGCGGCGTACGGCGTCACCTGGTTGCCCGACAGCCGGCGCGTCCTGGCCTACGACAGATCACGAGGTAGCGCCGTCCTTCTGGACGCGCAGACCATGACCGAGCAGCAGGTGCCGGGCATGCTCGGACCTTGCACCTACATGCTCACCGCGGATGGCCGGACGGTCTACATGGACCACAACATCGACGATGGCGATATCTGGATGCTCACGCTGCGCTAGCCCGGACTATTCATGAGCCCGTGGCCTGCGGACGCAAGCGGTGGGTGTCTGCTGCGTTGCACGACCGGGGCGCTCCTCAGCGTGTCTCTCGACACGCTTGCGGTGCGGCCCGGTCGTGCGCCTTGCAGCCGCCCACC
>JANYBS010000225.1 GCA_025360715.1 Candidatus Eiseniibacteriota bacterium
TTGGCGTTCCTGGTGCCGCGCTGGACGCACTCGGGCGTGCTCGGGATCGCCATCCTGATCAGCGTCACGTGCTGGCTGCGCAGTGCGCTCATCCTGGCGTGGGTCGCGCGTGGCAGCTGGCTGCGCGGCCTGGCGAGCACATTGCACGCGGGAGCGCTGCCGCCGCCTGCGTGATAGCCTGTGCCGGACTGTACGCACCCCATCTTCGGCTCGGAGAAGTCATGCATCATCGCTACGTCATCATCGGCGGCGGCCTCGCGGCTGCCCATGCCATCCAGGGGATCCGTTCGCGCGATACCGAGGGCAGCATCCTGCTCCTCTCGCGCGAGAACCATCGCCCGTACAACCGCCCGCCGCTCACCAAGGACGTGTGGTTCGGCACCTACGACATGGAGCGCTTGCCGGTGTTCCCGGACGCGTTCTACGACGAGAACATGGTCACGCTGCAGCTGCGTCGCGAGGTGCTCGAGGTCGACACCGAGCACAAGGTGCTCTGGGACGACCGCGGCGAGAGCGCCGGTTACGACCAACTGCTGTTCGCGACCGGCTGCCGCCCCAAGCGCCTGTTCGCGCAGGGCTCTGAACTCTCGAGTGTGCGCTACTTCCGCGACCTCGAGGACTACCTGGACCTCGAAGCGCGGCTCGATCGCATCTCGCACATCACCATCGTGGGTGGCGGTTTCACCGCGGTCGAGATGAGCGCCGCGCTGCGCGCGCGTGAGAAAGAAGTGACGCTCGTGCTGCCCGAGGAATACCCGCTGCGGCGCATGCTGCCGCGCGACTTGGGTGAAGGCGTACTCGAATACCTGCGCGACCTGGGCGTGGAGGTCGTGAGCGAAGAGACGATCGTGCACATCGATGAAGCGGGTGGCTTCGTGCACGCGCGCACTCAGAACGGCAATGACCTCACGACGCAGCTTGTACTCGTGGATCATGGCGGCGAACCGCAGAGCGACCTCGCCGAGGCCGCCGGGCTCGACATCGACGATGGCATCGTGGTCAACGAATACGGCGAAGGTTCGCGCGCCGGCACGTGGGCCGCTGGCGACGTGGCCGAGTTTCCTTACCTGGCGCTGGGCCAGCTCATGCGCGTGGAGGGCAGCGATCACGCCGAGCATCACGGCCGCTTGGTGGGCGCCAATATGGCCGGCGCGCGCGAGGTGTACACGCACCTGCCGCTCAAGTGGTTCCGGTTGGGCGACCTGCAGTTCGAGGGCGTGGGCGAGCTCAACGCCCGTCTCGACACCGAGACGGTGTGGCTGGAGCCCGGCCGCGAGAGCGTCACGTTCTATCTGCGCGACGACATCGTGCGCGGCGTCGTGCTCTGCAACGTGCACGCGCGGCTCGACTGGGCAAGGGCGCTGGTGCAGGACGCTCGCGTGATGAACGCCGCGGAACGCTCGGCGATGGTGACACAGAAGGTCTAGGACCCGCCCGGCCGCTGGCCGCGCGTGCCATACCTACGCCACGTCGCGCCGGTCCTGGGGATCGAGAGCATCGCGCAAGCCATCGCCCAGGAAGTTGAACGCCAGCAGCGTGAGCGATAGCGCCAATCCCGGAAACACCACGAGCCACGGGAAGATCGCCAGCACTCGTGCGCCGTCCGACACGAGCGTGCCCCACGATGCGTCGGGCGGCTGCACGCCGAGCCCTAAGAAGCTCAGGAACGCCTCCTGCAGGATGACCGCGGGCACCGTCAAAGTGGTATAGACGATCACCGGCCCCAACGTGTTGGGCACCAGGTGGCGGAAGATGATCGCGGCGTCGCTCGCGCCCAGTGCGCGCGCGGCCTCCACGAACGTCTGGCCCTTGAGCGACATCACCTGGCCGCGCACGATGCGCGCCATGGTGAGCCACTGCACCAGACCCAGCGCCACGAAGAGCATGAGCAAGCTGCGCTCGAAGAACACGAGCAGCAGGATCACCAAGAAGATATAGGGCAGCGAGTACAGCACATCGACGAAGCGCATCATGGCTTCGTCGATCTTGCCGCCGAAGTAGCCGGCGACCGCGCCCCAGCTCACTCCGATCACCAGGCTCACGAACGTGCCGATCAAGCCCACGAGCATCGAGATGCGGCCGCCGTACATGACGCGCGCAAAGGTGTCGCGGCCCAGATCGTCGGTGCCGAACCCGTGCAGCAGGCTGGGCGGCGTGGCGCCGAGCCTGAGATTCTGCAGCGCCGGGTCCTGCACCAGCGGCAGCCACGGGGCCAGCGCCGCGATGGTGCACATGACGACCAGAAACAGTCCTGCTATGACCGCCGCGCGATTGCGGCGCAGGCGGCGCCACGCGTCGCTCCATAGGCTGCGCGAGGGGCGCAACGCCACCGGCTGCACGACCGTGACGGGAGGGCTCAGGCCGATGCTCATCGCAACTCCACACGCGGATCGAGCTGCGTGTACGCGATGTCGACAAGCAGGTTGAGCAGCATCAGGAACGCGGCGTAGAAGAGGACCACGCCCATCACCAGTGTATAGTCGCGATTGAACGCGCCGTTCACGAGTTGGCGCCCGAGTCCGGGCACCGCGAAGATCTGCTCGACCACGATCGAGCCCATGATGATGCGCGCGGCCGCGGGCCCCAGGTACGACACGACCGGCAAGATGCCCAGCTTGAGCGCGTGCTTGAGCACCACCACGCGCTCCGAAAGCCCCTTGGCGCGCGCCGTGCGGATGAAGTCGGCGCGCAGCACCTCGAGCATTCCCGCGCGCGTGAGCCGCGCGATGTAGGCCACGTAAGCGGTGGCCAGCGTGATCACCGGCAGCACGCGGCTCGCGGGCCCCGTCCAAAGCGCGGGTGGCAGCCAATAAAGTCCTAGCGAGAACACCAGCACGAGCACCGGCCCCAGCACGAAGTTGGGCACCGACACGCCGGCCAAGGCGAGCCCCATGGCCGCCGCGTCGGCTGCCTGGTTCTGCTTGACCGCCGCAAGGATGCCGATCGGTACACCCAGAAGTGTGGCCAGCAGCAGCGCCCAGCCGCCCAGCTCGGCCGACACCTTGAAGCCCTCGCCGATCAGGTCACGTACCTGGCGCTGCGGATACTTGTACGACGGGCCAAAGTCGCCGCGCGCGGCGTTATAGAGAAAGCGCCCGTATTGCACACCCAGCGGCTGGTCGAGTCCATACATGCGCGCCAGCTGCTCCTTGGCGGCCTTGGGGATCTCGCGCTCGGACTGGAACGGCCCGCCCGGCGCTAGGCGCATGAGGAAGAACGTCACGGTCCCGATCACCCACAGCGTGGGCAGGATCAGCAGCAAGCGGCGCGTGAGGAATGTGATCATCTGGAGCCTGCGGCGATCGGCACATGCTGGCGCCATTCGGGATCGATCGACACGCGCGTGAGCATGTGAATGTCGAGCGCCGTGTGGTAGATGCCGTGCACGTAAGGCTTCACCAGTTCATGCGTGGTGTAGTGGTAGATGGGGATGAATACCCCTTGCTCGAGCGCGCGCGCCTCGGCCTGGCGCAACAGGTCCATGCGCGTGGCGGCGTTCACCTCGTGGTCGGCGCGGCGCAACAGGGCATCGTAGATGGCGTCGCTCCAGCCCGTGCGGTTGTTGCCATCGCCGGTGCGCAGCATGCCTAAGAAGGTCATAGGGTCCAGGTAGTCGCCGATCCACGATCGCCGCGCCACGTCGTATTGCAGCGCGGTGGTGGTCTGCAGGTATGACGCCCACTCCATGTTCTGCAGCTCCACGTCGATGCCCAGCTCGCGTTTCCACATGGCCTGGATCGCCTCGGCGATGCGGCGGTGGTCCTCGCTCGTGTTGAACGTGATCTTGAGCTTGGGAAAGCCCTTGCCACCCGGGAAGCCCGCAGCAGCCAGCTCGGCGCGCGCGCGCACCGGATCGAACACGAGCTGGGCCGGCGGTACGTAGCCCGGATAGCCATCGGGCGTGATGCGGCCCCATGCGCGGCGCGTGCCCTTGAGCAGGTCGCGCGTGATCGCCACGCGGTCCACTGCCAGGTTGAGTGCCCGGCGCACGCGCGGGTCATTGTACGGCTTGCGAGTGACGTTGATGCTGTAGAAGTACGTCGATTGGAACTCGCCGGTCTGGTAGTCGCGATAGTGCCGCAGGCTCGGGATGAATGGCGCGGGGATGTAGCCGCTGGGATTCCAGTCGATCATGCCGGCCTTGTACATATTCGTGGAGGTATTCAGGTCATCCACGGCGTAGGCGATCACGCCGTCCAGCGCCACGTGCTTCACGTCCCAGTAGAGCGGATTGCGCGCGGCCACGATCTTCTCGGCCTGCGTGTGCGAGCGCAGCGAGAATGGTCCGTTGCTCACCATGTGCGCCGGCGCGGTCCAGGTGTTGCCCCAGCGCTCGATGCACTGCTGTTGCACGGGCATGTACGTGTAGAACGTGGTGAGGAACAGGAAGTAGCTGGTGGGCTGCGCCAGATGCACGACGAGCGTAGTGTCGTCGGGCGCGTGAACGCCCACTGTGCTGCTGTCGGTGGTCACGCCCTTGTTGTAGTCCTCGGCGCCCGCGATGGGGTAGAGCATGCTCGCCGAGCGCGATGCGGTTGCGGGCGCGAGCACGCGCCGCCACGCGTAGACGAAGTCGCGCGCGGTGAGAGGCGCGCCATCGGTCCACTGGAGCCCTGCGCGCAGGTGGAACGTGTAGTCCAAGCCATCGGCGCTCGACTCCCAGCGGTACGCCTGGCCCGGGATGGGCGTGAGCGTGTGCGGGTCGTTGCTCGTGAGGCCTTCGAAGAGCATGCGCGCGATGCGGCCGTCGCCCTGGCCCGACATCACGCTGGGGTCGATCGTCTCGGGCTCCACGCCATTGTTGAAGCGCAGCATGTTCTCGCGCGGGGGCGTGAGCGAGCCGAACCACTGCGCGTCACCGGTGGCGCCGGCCGGCGGATGCGGCGCGCAGGAGACGAGTGCCAGGCCCGCGAGGAATGCAGCGAGCAGCCGAAGGTGTGGGCGAGCGGTCACAGCGCGGCAGGATAACAGAGTGCCGCGCGGTGGCGGCGCCGGGATCCCTTCCGGCGCCGCTCGCGCTTCAGCGGCGTGGGGAACGGCCTGCGGGGGCAGACCGCTTGCGCCGCTGAGGGGGAACTGTTGCTGACCTGGCCGGTTTCGCGCGGCTGCGCGGGGGAGCGTTCACGGCCGGCGCGAAGAACCATGTATAAAGGAACGCCTTGCGGTCGGCGCTGGAACGCCGGCCGACGAACGGCGCGATGAGCGCCTTGATCGCGTCGTCCAGCTTGCGGCCTTCTTGTGCCGACAGCCACAACCGCACGCGGCCCGCCTCGGGACGCTGCGCGCCCGGCGTGCCCTGTGTGCCTACGTGCGCGTGTGCGTTGGCGAAGTCGCGCACGGCCGAACGCGCCATGCCGGCCAGGAACCTGCGCGCGGTGTCGCTGATGGGCCCGTCGGGCAGGTCGAACGAGAACCCGACCAGATCGGGATGGATCGCCCAGGACTTCGCGGGCCTGCCGCGCACGGTGTCGTGATCTCGGGGGAGGATCGCACCGGCGCGGTACAGGACCCGCAAATGGTGATACAGGCCATCGGGCTTACGGCCCAGCTCACGGGCCAGCTCGGCGACCGTGAGCTCGGGGGACGTCTCGAGCACCACCAGTAATTCGGTTCGCACCACGGATTCAAGTGCCAACAGGAGCTTTGCCGTGATGGGGACACGCCGGATGGCCATGCATCGATTCTCCCAGTTTTTGAAAATATGCGCAACAACTCAATAAATAAGTCGGGGCCACGCTCGGGGCCGACGAGCGGGTCCCAACCGCCCCAGCCGCGGGCGTCATGACAAGTCGCACTCGCGCTTCAGCCCCGGGCGGGGCCCGCCGATACCTCCTGTGCGAAGGAGCCTGAGCCGGGTCCCCGGGTGTGGGGAGCGTTTCAGGATCACCGGGAAGGAGTCTGCAGTGTCGGAACAAGGTCATCCCAGCCTGCAGGACATCCTCGATGCGTTCGAGCGTCTGGCCGAACGCGTCGCTGCGTCGCACCGTTCGCGCTTGGACCCGTTCGTGTCGGTCTCGCTGCGCCGCGCTTGCGAGGAACTGCGCCGCTTCATCCCGGGCCTTGAGACGCCGCCCGACGCCGAGGCCGCGCGCTTCCTGGCTCGTGCCGCGTACGCGGCCCTGGAAGACAACGACGCGCGTGAAGCGCTCGCGCGTTCGCTGCGCGGCTTGTCGTTCGCGCCGCACCACCCGGGCCTGTTCTTCGTGGCCGCTTCGGCGTGCTTCGAGTTCGGTGCGGTGGAAGACGCCGTGCGGTTGCTGCGTCACACGCTGTGGATCCACCCAGGACACGCGGCCGCGCGCCGCGACCTGGACGCCCTGAGCGCCTATCTGCAGGAGCGTTGGAACGCGCCGGGCGTGGGTACGCCCGAAGAAGCCGCGATGCTGGCGGAACACGCGCCGTTCGATCCGGAACTGGCTTTCGACTACATCGGCGACGAGCACGACCTGCCTCCGCAGGCGGCCCGTGAGGATGACGCCGAAGAACTCCCCTGGGACGAGGACGAGGACCGCGCCGCTTGAGGATCCTGGTGGTCGCCGATGGATTCGAGGCGGCCCGATTGGATGAAAGTGGGAGCTGGCTCGGAGAGCTGGCGACCCGCCTGGTGGCAAGAGGACACCGCGTGAACGCGCTGTGTGTCCGGCCGGTGGAGCCATGGCAGGAACCGCATGACCCCAGCGGCGTCGCCGTGTGGCGTCCGGCCGAGGGCGCCATGGACTCCGCGCTCAAGCAGGCGCTGGAGCTGCGCCCCGACGTGGTGCACTTGGCGACCTCGCACGCGTGGAGTGACGTCGCGTTGCAGATGCTCGTCGACGCGCCGCTCTTGCTCGACGCGCACGGCTTCTGGCCCGTGTGCGCGAATGGCGATCTGATCCAGCGACCGCGCTTCATCGCGTGCTCGAATCATCACCCGCACGTGGATTGCGGCGCGTGCGCCGGGCTTTCGCGCATGCGGGCGATGGAGCCGCGTATGCTGCTCGCGGCCCGCGCGCGCCGCGTGCTCGCGCACTCGCGCTGGGCGCGCGAGCGCATCTCGCGCGGGCTGCAGCGTGAGGTCGACCTGGTGCCCTTCGGTGTGGATCCGCAGCGCTTCTCGCCGCGTCCGCAGGCGCCACTGGCTCCCGAGGTGGCGGCGCTGTTCGCCGACCGCAGCACGCCGCGCGTGCTGCTGCTGGGTCCGCCGCTCTTCACGCGCGGCATCGCGCGTGCGACCGACCTACTGGTGGCGCTGAACGCTCGTGTGCCTGGGGTTCAGTTGGTCGTGGCCGGGCGCGATCCCGAGAATCCCGAGGCGCCGCAGATCCTGCTGGGTGAGGCGCGTGCGCTCGGGCTCGCCGACCAAGTGAAGCTGCTGCCCGCCGTGCTGCCCATGGACCTGCCGGCGTTGATCGCGTCTTGTACGGTCGCTTGCGCGCCGGGCACGATCGCCGACTGGGGCGGACTCTTCATGCTGCAGGCGCTGGCGGCCGGCGTGCCGGTGGTGGCGCATCCCGGAGGCGTGGCGCCGGAATTGATCACGCATCGCCGTGAAGGCCTGCTCGCGCCGATCCGCGACCTGCCGGCATTCGCCGAAGCCGTGGCGAGCCTGTTGCGCGACGCTGAGGTGCGCAAGGCATACAGCGAACGTGCGCGGCTCGCGGCGATCGAGCGCTTCGACGGCGAGCGCACGCAGTTCGCGATCGAGGAGCTGTATCACGAGGTGCGTGACGGCGGCGCCCGCGAGGCCGCAGGCGGCCCGGAGTACCCGCCGGCGTGGCCCACGCGCCGGGTCGCCTGACGCGTCCCGCCGCGCTGACCACGCGCTTTGCCGCTGCGCGCGGCCCTATGCGAGACTGCTGCTGCGTGCGCATTCCTGCCGCACGCCTGCAAGGCCCCAAGGAGTACGCGCCGCCCATGCGTTGGTCATTCCCCATCGGCCGTATCGCTGGCATCCGCATCGACGTGAATTTCACGTTTCTGCTGCTGCTCGCGCTCGCCGTGCTCTTCAGTCCGCCCGAAGCGCGTACGTTGCCGCGCGCCCTGGGCATGCTGGGGCTGCTGGGACTGCTGTTCCTGTGCGTACTGCTGCACGAGTTGGGTCACGCGCTCATGGCGCGGCGCTACGGCATCGTCACGCGCGAGATCACGCTCACCGGCATCGGCGGCGTGGCGCGCTTGGAGCGCATGCCCGAGAAGCCGGCGCAGGAGATCGCCATCGCGCTCGCCGGCCCCGGCGTGAACCTGATACTCGCAGTGGCGACGGGAGCGTGGCTCGTGCTGCGCGGCGAGAGCGTGGCGCAGTTCGAGGCGAACGTGCACTTGGCGCAGATCGGCGAATGGCTCTTCACCGCGAACGTGGTGATGATGCTCTTCAACCTGATCCCCGCGTTCCCCATGGACGGCGGCCGCGTGCTGCGCGGCATTCTCGCCATGTTCCTGCCATTCGCGCGCGCCACGCGCATCGCCACCACGATCGGCCAGGGCATCGCGATCCTGTTCGCGATCGGCGCACTCTTCAGCAGCCAGCCGCAACTGGCGATCATCGCGCTGTTCGTGTTCATCGCCGCGGGTGAAGAGCGCTCGTTCGTGCAGTCGCGCAGTTCGCTGTCAGGCATTCAGGTGAGCGCCGCCATGATGACTGCGTTCGTGAGCCTGGAGACGCGCCACGACATCTCGCATGCGGTCGAGCTACTGCTCGCCAGCAGCCAGCAGGATTTCCCCGTGCTCGAAGGCGGGCAATTCCTGGGCATGCTGTCACGCGACGACATCGTGAAGGGCTTGCGCGAGGAGGGCGGTGAATCTCCGGTAGGCCGGCTGGTGCGGCTCGACTGCGATCCGCTCGAATCCACCATGCCGCTCGATGCCGCGCTGCAGCGCATGCGCGCCGCACGGCAGAGCGCGCTGCCCGTGGTCGCGCGCGGGCGGTTGGTGGGCCTGCTCACGCTCGAGAACATCGGCGAGCTCATGCTGGTGCAGGAAGCCCGCCAGCGCCACGCCGGCACGGCGTAGGCGCATGTCCCGCACTCTTCACGCGCGCTGGATATTGCCATTCGTCGTGACGCTCGCGGGCGTCGCGCTGTGGCAGAACTCGCGCGCGCTGCACTGGAAGACCATCGCGCCAGGCGTGGAGTTCGCCAGCCTGCGCGGTGAGCCTTACTGCCGCATGGGCAGCACCGCTATCGGCGTGCTGCGGTTGGACCCCGCGCATGTGAAGATCGGCGTTCGGCACTTCACGCAGCTGGATATCGATAAGCCTCCGGGCATTCTCGACTGGCAATACCGCACGCGCGCGCTGGCGGTGTTCAACGCCGGGCAGTTCTATCCCGATTGGAGCTACATGGGCCTGCTGGTGGCCGGCGGCGACACGATCTCGGCGCGACCGCACGGCGACTTCCAGGCGCTGCTCGTGGGCGACCGCGGCAATGGCCGCGGCGCGCGCGTGATCGACTTATCGCGCGCGCGCGCCGATTCGCTGGCGCGCGGATGGCGCGAGGTGGCGCAGTCGTTCATGCTCTTCGACGCTGGCGGTCCGCGCGTGCGGCGCAGCACGCACATCGCGCGGCGCACCGTGGTGGCCGAAGACGACAAGGGGCACTTGCTCGTGTTCGTGAGCGAGGGCGGCTACACGCTGGCGGATTTCGCAGACCTGCTCACGCGCTCGCGGCTCGGGCTCACGCAGGCGATGTCGATGGACGGCGGCTTGGAGAGCGAGATGGTGATCGAAGAAGGCGAGTTCCGCTACGCGAGCTTCGGCGAGTGGCGCCGCGACCGCGAGCCCGAAGCGCCCGGCGCGCGCGCGCCGCTGCCCGCGGTGATCACCGTGGAGGCGCGATGAGCGCAAGTGTCGTGGGCGCGAACAACTTAGGTGCGTTGCCGCGCGGCGCGCGCAAGGCGTCCGGCACGTTCCCATGCGCGCGCTGCGGCCGCGCCGTACGCCGCGTGGCGGCTACCAAGACATTGCCCGAGCGCATCGGCTGCCCGCGCTGCGGCTACCTGATCTACGACTACCCGCGCCCGTGCGCCGGTGTGCTGGTGGTGAAGGGCGACCACGTGCTGGTGCTGCGCCGCGCCACGCCGCCGCGCAAAGGGCGGCTCGACATTCCCGGCGGGTTCATGGAAGCGAACGAGAGCATCGAGGCCGCGGCGCGGCGAGAGCTGAAGGAAGAAACCGGTCTCACGCTGGGCGCTGTGGAGCCGCTGGGTTTGTACTGGGACACCTACACGCTCAAGGGCTTCGGCGCGTTCCCCACGATGAACTTCTATTTCGTGAGCCGCTGGCGCCGCGGCACGCCCGTTGCGGCCGACGACGCCGCGAGCGCCGAGTGGCTGCCGATCGCCAGTCTGTCGCGCCGCCGCGCCGACATGGCGTGGGCGCACATGCCGCAGCTGGTGCGCGATCTGGCGCGCTGGCGCAGGGGCGCGGCCGCACCCGTGAGCGCGCGCGCATGGGCGCTGCCGGCGAAGCCCGCACGAAACGCCCGCGCATGAACACGCCGACCACGCGCGGACGCTACGCGATTCATTTCAACGGCCAGCCCTGCGGTCACGAGACGTTCGAGATCACTCGCACGCCCGGTGGTGAGATTGCCGCGGGTGAGCAGCTGACGACCGCGCCATTCCCGTTCCCGAGCCGCCAGCAGTACCGCGCCGCCACCGACACCGATGGCCGCGTGATCTCGCTCGAGGTGCGCTGGACCGTGGGCGATCGCACCGTGCACGCCATGCATGCGGCCGATGGCGGCATCTGGCGCGGAAGAATCGACTACCAGAACCACCGCCGTGAGCAAGAAGGCGATTACCCCACGCGCTGCCAGATCGCATACGGCTCGCACGTGCTGCACACGTTCATGCTGCGCCGCCTGGCCCTGGCGCCGGGCGCCGAGCATGAGTTCGCCGCGCTATTGATCGGCCCGCCCTACATGGCCGTGGAGCCCGGCCACCAGCACGTACGCTGCACGGCCGAGGAGATCCGCGAGAGCGTGAACGGCCCCGTGAAAGCGCGCCGCATCGAGATCTTCGACCCCGCACGCGGCCCCACCGAGGCCTACGCGATGTGGATCGACTCGCACGACATCGTGCTCGAGTCCTACGAAGGCCTGCAGCCCACGGCGCCATGGATGACGCTGGTGGAGTACGCGCGGGGGTAGTGCTTCAGCTATGCCCGCGCACCGCGTGCGGCTGGTAGGGCGCTTCGAGTTTCGCGATCTCTTCGGGCGTCAGCTCCAGGTCGACCGCTCGTAGCGCCGTCTCCAGATGCTCCAGCTTCGTGGCGCCGATGATGGGCGCCGTCACGCCGGGGCGCGCGAGCAGCCATGCCAGCGCGGTCTCGGCGGGCGATACGCCGCGGGCGGCGGCGACGGCGCGGTTGGCTTCGATCACGGCCTCGTCGCTCGCGTGGTCGTACATCTGCTCGGCGTAGGCGTCGTCCTTGGCGCGCGCGGTGGCGCGGGCCTTGTCCTGCAGGTGCGCCAAGCGGCCGCGTGCGAGCGGCGACCATGGGATCACGCCCAGGCCCTGTTCCACGCACAGCGGCATCGTCTCGCGCTCTTCCTCGCGGTAGAGCAAGTTGTAGTGGTTCTGCATGCTCACGAACTTCGCCCAGCCGCGCTGCTCGGACAGGCTCAGCGCCTGCATGAGCTTCCACGCGAACATCGAGCTGGCGCCGACGTAACGGACCTTACCGCTGCTCACCAGGTGATCGAGTGCCGCGAGCGTCTCGTCGATCGGCGTGTTCGGGTCCAAGCGGTGGATCTGGTAGAGGTCGATGGTGTCGAGCCCCAAGCGCTTGAGGCTCGCCTCGCAGCCCTGCACGATGTGCTTGCGCGACAGGCCGCCCATGTTCGGCGCACTCGTGAGCGGGAAGTACACCTTGGTCGCGATCACCAGGCTCTCGCGGTCACCGTATTCGCGCAGCGCGCGACCGGTCACTTCTTCGGACCGGCCCAGTGAGTACATGTCGGCGGTGTCGAAGAAGTTGATGCCGGCTTCGATCGCCGCGCGGAAGAACGGCTTGGCCGTAGCCTCATCGAGCACCCACGAGCGCCAGCCGGGATCGCCATAGCTCATGCAGCCCAGCGCAAGACGGGACACGGTGAGGCCGGTGCGGCCGAGCGTGGTGTATTCCATGGTGCACCTCCGGTTGCAGCGGGATGGATCGCGGCAGCAGGTGCGGCTGTCTACAACGCCTTGAGCGCCTCGAGCAGGCCGCCAATGGCCTTCTTCGCATCGCCGAAGAGCATGCTGCAGCGCGGGTCGTAGTACAGCTCGTTCTCGATGCCCGCGAAGCCGGGATTCATGCTGCGCTTGATCACGATCACGTACTTGGACTTATCTGCGTCCAGGATGGGCATGCCATAGATGGGGCTGCTCGTATCGGTGCGCGCGGCCGGGTTCACCACGTCGTTGGCGCCGATGATCAACGCCACATCGGTGCGCTCGAAATCCGGATTGATCTGCTCCAGATCATAGAGCTGGTCGTAAGGCACGTTCGCCTCCGCCAACAGCACGTTCATATGGCCCGGCATGCGGCCGGCGACCGGGTGGATCGCGTACTTCACATCGACGCCGCGCTTGGCGAGCAAGTCAGCCAGTTCGCGCACGCCGTGCTGTGCCTGCGCCACGGCCATGCCGTAGCCCGGCACGATGATCAGGCTCTGCACGTTGGCGAGCAGCACCGCGGCGTCGTCCATGCTCACCTCGCGCACGGCCTTCTTCACGCCGCCCGGGCCCGCTGCCGCCGCCACCTGACCCGCGCCAAAGCCGGCAAAGAGCACATTGGCGAGGCTGCGGTTCATCGCCTTGCACATCAGCTGAGTGAGCAAGGTGCCGGAGGCACCCACGAGCGTGCCCGAAATAATGAGCGTGTTGTTGCCGAGCACGAAGCCCGTCGCCGCTGCCGCAAGACCCGTGAACGAGTTGAGCAGCGAGATCACGACCGGCATGTCGGCGCCGCCGATGGGCAGCACGAGCATGGCGCCAAAGGGCGTCGCGAACGCGAGCAAGCTCAAGAACCACATCATCGACGCGTGTTGCGCCACGGCCATGACGCCCGAACCGACCATGCCGACGAACAGCAATCCGTTGAGCACCTGGATGCCAGGGAACTGCAGCGGCTTCTCGCTCAGCTTGCCCGTGAGCTTGCCCACCGCGACCATGCTGCCCACGAAGCTGAGCATGCCGATGATCGTGCCCAGCACGCCCGAGACGATCGCGGTCGGGCCGGCGAGTACCGGGTCGACTGAGGCCGCTTGGAACTCCAGAATGGAGACCAGCGCCGCGCCGCCACCGCCCAGGCCATTGAGCAGCGCCACCATCTGCGGCATGTCGGTCATGGGCACGGTGCGCGCGCCGGCGATGCCGAGCGCGGTGCCCACGAGCAGCATGCCCACGATGAGCGGGCGATGCGCCAGGCCCGGCAGCAGCAGCGTCGCCAGCACCGCGACGGCCATGCCATAGGAAGCAATCAGGTTGCCCGAGCGCGCGGTGGCGGGCGAAGACAGGCGCTTGAGGCCGATGATGAACAGGATCGACGCCAGCAGGTACGCCGCGTGATGAAAGAGGCCCTCGCTCATGACCGGCGCTCCCCGGCGCGACGATCCTTCTCGCGGCGGTCGGCAGCCAGCTTATCGGCGGCGGCCTTCTTGTCGCTCGGCTTCTTCTTGAACATCTCGAGCATGCGGTCGGTCACGAAGAAGCCGCCCGAGAGATTCATGGCGCCGAAGGCGACCGCGGTGCAGCCGAGCACCATCTCGAGCATGGTCGTCGCGTGCCCCAGCACCAATATGCCGCCGACCACGACGATGCCGTGGATCGCGTTGGTGCCGCTCATCAAGGGAGTGTGCAGGACGACGGGGACTTTGGAGATGACTTCGATGCCGACGAATATCGCGAGAACAAAAACGTAAAGCTCCGCGAGTAATGCCCCGTTCATGCCGGCTTCTCCGCCGTGGCCGCCGGCGAGAGTTCCGCCGCGGTGCGGCCTTCGTGCGTCAGGCACGTGCCGCGGGTGATGTCGTCAGACAGGTCCACGGTCAGCGCGCCGTCCTTGGACAGGTGGAGCACGAGCGCGAGCAGGTTGCGCGCATACATCTGGCTCGCGTCTTTGGGGACACTGGCGGCGATGTCGAGCGGGCCCATGAAGGTGGCGCCGTTCTTCTGCACAGTCTCGCCGGCCACGGTGAGTTCGCAGTTGCCGCCGCTCTCGGCGGCCAGATCGACGACGACCGCGCCGGCTTTGAGATGCGCGGCCATCGCGGCCGTCACGAGCGTCGGCGCCTTGCGGCCCGGGATGCTCGCGGTGGTGATGAGCACATCGATGTGCGGCAGGCGGCCCTGGATCAGGTCGCGCACCTGCTGCTGGCGCTGGTCGTCGAGCTCTTTCGCATATCCCCCCGCGCCGACTCCCGACTCGCCCAGTGGCAGGTCCAGGAACGTGGCGCCAAGGCTCATGACTTCTTCTCGGACTGCCGGCCGAACGTCGAACGCCTCGACCACAGCGCCCAAGCGGCGCGCGGTCGCGATGGCCTGCAGGCCCGCCACGCCCGCGCCCAGGATGAGCACGCGCGAGGGCGCGACCGTTCCGGCAGCGGTCATGAGCAGCGGGAAGAACTTCGGTGACCCCGCAGCAGCCAGCAGCACCGCCTTGTAGCCGGCGACGGCCGCCATGCTCGAGAGCGCGTCCATGTTCTGCGCGCGCGACGTGCGCGGCAGCGCGTGCAGCGAGAAGACGCTCAAGCGCCGCGCGCGATAGCGGGCGAGCAGGTCGGCGTTCTCGCCGCGGCCGAGCAGACCGAGCAGCGCCGCGGATTCGGGGTAGGCGGCGACCTCGTCGGCGGAGGGCTCGCGGACTTTCAGGATCGCGTTCGCGCCCTTCACACAGGCGGCGAAGTCCGGGGCGATCTCGGCGCCCGCTTCGCGGTACGCGTCATCGCTGTGGCCTGCGCGGACACCGGCACCGGTCTCGACGACGACCGTGTGCCCAGCGGCACGGACTTTCGCCAGTGTCTCGGGGACAAGGGCGACTCGTGCTTCCCGCAAGGCGGTCTCTCGGGGGACAGCGATTCTCACGAGGGAAAACTTACTCCCATGTGAACAATTGCGCAAAGTCATGCAGGCCCGCGGCGCGGGATTCGCGAAAGCCGCGGCGGATGCGGGCGAAGCTGCGCTCTGCTAACTTCTTGCGGTTTCCACCCGACTCGCAACCGCGCGTGTTCCCGGAGGGCTGTATGCAGAAGATCGTGGCGAAGAACACCATCGTCGAGATGGATGGCGACGAGATGACTCGCATCATCTGGACCATGGTGAAAGACAAGCTCATCCATCCGTTCGCGGATGTGAAGCTCGATTACTACGATCTTGGAGTGACCCACCGCGACCAGACCGATGACGCGGTCACCGTCGCTGCCGCCAAGGCGATCCAAAAGCACGGTGTGGGTGTGAAGTGTGCCACCATCACGCCGGACCAGGCGCGAGTGACCGAGTACAAGCTCAAGAAGGCGTGGGCCAGCCCGAACGGCACGATCCGCGCCATTCTCGACGGCACGGTGTTCCGCAAGCCCATCGTGGTCAAGAATGTTCCGCCCATGGTGCGCTCGTGGAAGAAGCCGATCACCATCGGCCGTCACGCGTACGGCGACATCTACCGCAACACCGAGCTGCGGATCCCCGGCGCGGGCAAGGTCGAGCTGGTCTACACGCCGGCCGACGGGAGCGAGCCCACGCGCGCGCTGATCCACGACTTCAAGGCTCCGGGTGTCGCGCAGGGCGTGCACAATCTGGACGCGTCGATCCGCTCGTTCGCCAAGAGCTGCATGGCGTATGCGCTCGGGGAGAAGTGCGAGCTGTGGTTCGGCGCCAAGGACACGATATCGAAGATCTACCATGGCCGTTTCAAGGAGATATTCGCCGAGGAATATGAACCTCGTAGAGCCGAGTTCGAGAAGGCCGGTATCAGCTACCGCTTCATGCTCATCGACGATGCTGTCGCGCAGAGCGTGCGGCAGCCCGGCGGCTTTTTGTGGGCGTGCATGAACTACGATGGCGACGTGATGAGCGACATGGTTGCCAGCGGCTTCGGCAGCTTGGGGCTCATGACGAGCGTGCTCGTCTCGCCCGATGGCTTGTATGAATATGAAGCCGCGCACGGTACGGTGCAGCGTCACTACTACGCCCACCTGCGTGGCGAGAGCACCAGTACCAACTCCACGGCCACGATCTTCGCGTGGACCGGCGCGCTGGCCAAGCGCGGCGAGCTCGACGGCACGCCCGAGGTCACTCGCTTCGCGCATCAGATCGAGGAGTCGGTGATCGAGACGATCGAGGGCGGCATCATGACCAAGGACTTATCCTTGATCGCCGATCCCAAGCCCAGCGGCCACGCCGACACCGAGGGCTTCATCTCGGCGATCGCAGCGCGGCTCGCCGACAAAGTGGGCGCCGCGGCCGCCACGCGCTAAGGCAACTGTCGATGGCGCGGCGACGAGTGTCGTCGCGCAGTCTTCCTAAAGGAGGCCCGCCATGACGCAGCCCACGACCAACTTCGTCGGGGATATCCCCGCGCTGTACGACAAGCACCTGGGCCCGGTGATCTTCGAGCCCTACGCCCGCGACATGGCCGCGCGGCTCGATTGCCCGCAGGGCGGCCGTGTGCTCGAACTGGCGGCCGGCACCGGCATCGTGACGAGGCGGCTCATCACTTCACTGCCGGCCGATGCGTCGCTCGTGGTGACGGACCTGAACACGCCCATGCTCGAGATCGCGCAGCGCAATCTTTCGAATGACCCGCGTGTGAGCTATGAGCCTGCCGATGCGCAGGCGTTGCCGTTCGAGGACCACACGTTCGACCGCGTGGTCATGCAGTTCGGCATCATGTTCCTACCCGACAAGGCGCAGGGCCTGCGCGAGGCGAAGCGCGTGCTGAAAGCGGGCGGCAAACTGATTTTCAATGTATGGGGCAAGCTGTATGACAACCCCTATGCTGAAGCCGCCCACTCCACCGTGCAGGGCTTCTTCGCGGCGGATCCGCCCAAGTTCTACGAGACGCCGTTCAGCTGGTGCGACGAGCGTGTGATCCTCGATGCGCTCACCACGGCGGGCTTTCATGCGCCCAAGCTGCAGTGGCTGGACCTGGACACCACCGCAGAGAGCGCCGCGCATTTCTCGACCGGACTCGTGAAAGGCAACCCCGTCTCGCTGGAGCTGGCCGAGCGTGGCACTGCGCCCATCGAAGAGGTGCGCGCGGCCGTGGAGCGCGCGCTCATCCGCATCGGCGGCGATAAGCCGTGGCGAGGGCGGCTGCGTGTGCTCGTGGTGAGCGCGACCGCGTGAGCGATTCCCAGCCAAGCGCGGGTCTGCCCGAAGATCGCCTGGAGCCCTCGCCCGAGCACAGCACGTGGGGTCGCAACGCCATGCGCGTCTATCTGGGAGTGGCCGCGGTCGCGTTCGCGCTCATGGTGAGTGAGATGGTGCATGGGGAGAGCGGCTTCGGCACGTTCCTCATCTCGATCGTGACCGCGCCATGGTCGGGCCTGCTCATGATGCCCGCCCGTGCGCTGGCCGGGCGGATCTCGCCGGGCACGATGCGCGGCATCGGCGTGGCGCTGGTGGTGCTCTCGGCGCTGCTCAACGCCGCCGTCATTCGCGGCATCGCCGCGCGAGCGCAGCGCGACGTGGGGCGAAAAGGCGAGTAGGGGCGCTCACGCGCCGCGCGCTATTCGCACGCGCCGCGCCACGCAACACGTCACCGCACGCGGATCAGCTTCGCCTGCCGCACATCCGCGCCCGCCGTGAGCCGCGCCAGATAGATGCCCGGCGGCACGCGGTGGCCGCTCTCGTCGCGGCCATCCCACGTGACGCTCTGCATGCCGGCGCCGAGCTGCGCCGGCCCCAGCACGCGCACGCGGCGGCCGCTGGCGTCGAGCAGGTCCAGACGCACAAGTGCGCTACTTGGAAGGGCGAAGCGCAGCACGGTAGTGTCGCGGAACGGGTTCGGCGATGTGGCGAGCCGCTGCGCCGTGTTCGCGGGCGGCGAGGCCGAGAGCGTCGCCGGCAGCGTCACGTACTGGTTGCCTGCGAAGCTACGCAGACTCACGGGCGCGTAACCCACGCTGGTGACACCCGAGGGTAGGCCCGGCAGGAACTGGTTCGTCAGGAAACCGTCGGTGTACACGATCGCCGCCATCATCTTGATGCTCGTTCCCGGACCACTCACGCCAAGGTCGGCGTAGGGCAGGAACGCCTCGAGCCCGCGCGTGGCCGTGCCGGCGTTGGCCACGCTCGCCGCGGTGATGCCCGCGGTGTTGCTGTCGTCGAAGGCCACCTGCATGCCGTTTGCGTTGGTGCCGCCCGACAGATCGCCGTTGCCCGAGCTCATCGAACCCGCGCCCAGGTAGCGGCCCACCGGCGCGCTGCCCTTGGAAAGTGTGTACGCGTTCACATACACATTGCGGTTGTAGCCATTGATCCAGATCAGCTGCTCGGGCACGAAGCCGCTGTCCATGACCAAGCCGTCGAGCTGCGCCACGCCGTTGGGCGGCGCCGGCACGCTCGCCGTGCGCAAGGTGTCCTGGCCGCCGGCCACGGCGTCCACGAACAGCGCGATCGCGGTGCCATCGGTGGGGATGTTGCCGGTGATCCCCAGACGCAGGCCACCGGGCACCGGCTTCACGTACATCTGGTCGAGCTCCACGTTGTTGTCACCCTGCGCGGCAGGGGCGGTCTGCGTGGCTACGAGCGCCGAAGCGCCTGCGTCGTTGATGATGTCCACGCCGTTCATGGTGTTTACGGGCGGCGGCAGCGCGTTCACCGCGGCGTTCAAGATGCGATAGCCGTGCGCGGGGATGCTCACCACGTAAGCGTTGCGATTCGCGGTGGTGAGGTCCGCGAGCAGCGCTTGAGTCACCACGTCGCGCACCTGGCTGCGCCCGCCAGTGATGGCGAAGTTGCTCAGGTCGAGCGCCACGTTCAGCGCGGCATTCGACAGATTGATCGCCACGATCAGCGTTTCGCTGCCTGCCGCCTGGCGCGCGAACGCCCACGTGGCGGCGCTGGTGTTGGGGATCTCGGCATAGGTGCCGCGGCGCAGCGCGGTGTGGGTCTTGCGCAGCGTGATGAGCGTCTTGTACGTCTCGAGCAGGCTGCCGGCGACGCCGTCCTGCTCCTGCACCGAGCGGCCATCGTTGTCGCGCTCGAACCGGTTGTTGTACGCGCCCGAGTTGAGCACGAAATAGTTGGTCATGGGCGGCCCGGCCACGGCCTTCCACTTGAACGGCTCGCGCATGGGGATGTCGTTCGCGTCGCTGCCGTAGTTCTGCTTGGTGCCCGTCATGCCCAGCTCATCGCCAAAATAGACGATGGGCGGGAACGGCTGCGTCATGAGCACCGCCGCCGCCGACCTGGCGCGGCCCATATCGTTGCCGATGCTGCTCGTGAGCCGGTCCACGTCGTGATCGCCGATCGTGCACAGGTACAGCTTGCCAGCAGGCAGCGACGCGATGGTGGCGCGCATCTCGGAGTACAGGCCCGCGGCGGTCTCGGTGGCAAGCGCGGTGCGCGCAGCGAACTCGAACGGCTTGGTGAAGCACGCATCGTGCGCGCTGAGCAGTTCGCCGCCGTGCGAGCCCCAGTCGGCTTGCTCGGCGAACGTGAACACGCTGGGGTTCTTGGTCTGCAGCGCGGCCTTCCACGTCTGCCACCACGCGATGTTGTAGCCATGCGTGTCGCTGACCAGCACATGGTCCAAGCGGAAGCCATCGATGCCGTCGGCAGGATCGCCGTCATTGTTGGGGTCCAGCCAATGCTTGCAGCCGCTGGTGACCACGTTCGTGGCGCCGGCATTGGCGTTGTTCCAGCGGATGAAGCCCACTGCTGCGCCATTCCAACTGTTGTAGGTACCGCCGTCATAGGTGCTGTTGCCCGCATCGTTGTAAGCGAGGTACGGCGTATAGGGTGAAGCCGGGTGCAGATAGCTGGTGGTGAAATACTTGCTGCTCTGCGACACGCCATACGCGACGAGGTCGATGAACACCTTCACGCTGTCGCTGTGCGCGCGATTCACGAACGAGAAGAACTGCGCTTCGCTGCCGTAGCGGCTGGTGTCGAGCGAATCCGGCGAGCCGTGCTGGTAGCCGTGATACGCGGGCGAGGGAAAGATCGGCGTCATCCACAGCGCGGTCACGCCGAGTGATTTCAAGTAGGGCATGCCCGCGGTCATTCCCAGGAAGTCGCCGAAGCGGTTCGCGTCGTTCGTGGAGTCGCGCCACGCGATCGGCATGATCTGGTAGAAGATGTCGTCGCGGGGATCGCGGTTGATCATTGGAGCAGCGGAAGCTCCGCCTCCGCCTGCCGGCATGAACACCAGTGCCGATGTGGCGAGCAGCAACGCCAGCGCGATTCGCTTCATCGCACCACCGCCCAGCGCTGCGTCACCACATGCTCGCCGGCCTGCACGCGCACGAAATAGAGTCCCGGCTTCATGTGTTCATCTCCGATCGGAATGTCGAGCAGGCCGGCTTCGCGAGTACCCAGATCTGCGCCAGCGACGCGACGGCCAGCGGCGTCGACAGCGTCCCAGCGCACGTTCAGCGCGCGCGGCAGCGCCACCGACAGATGCGCCACGCCGCGCGAAGGCGACGGCCACGGGCCGTGTACCGCGAAGGCCGCCGGGCGCGCGGGCGTGGAATCGCCCACGCCGGTGGTGGCCGGCGCCATCTGCAGCGCCAGCGTGAAGTCCTGCCCGCCGCTGAGCTCCACGGTCTCGGTGAGCGCCACATTGCGGCGGTTCCAGCCGCCGTCCGCGGGGCTGGCGTTGAAGTTCATGCCCGCAAATGCCAGCGTCGCCACACCGCCCGCCGAGTTCGCCAGCGTGTACGTGGAGTGCGCGCCATCGAGCGTGCTCGATAGGTGGTCCTGCCCATGCAGCGCCAGATCGAGCGGATTGGGCGACAGTCCCACGCGCACGAACAGCGGCAGACCCAGGCTCTGGTGGTACGCCGCCGACAGCACGCTCGTGCCGGCCGCCGCGGTGATGGTCTTGGCGATCTTCCCGTCGGGCGAGGTGAATTTCCAGCCGCCGCTCACGGCCAGCGCGCTGTAGGGCGCGTCGGCATACACGCCATCGTTCATATCCTTGAACGCCGAACAGCGGTTGGACTGCGACCCGGTGAGCTCTTCTTCGCCAGGGCTCGAGGGATTCGTGTAGGGCGCGCCCACGATCACCTGCGCGTCGGCCAGCGCTGCGTCGAACTCGCACGCGAGTACGCATCGGCCGCCGTAACGTTCGAACACGGCGAACAGGTGGTCGTTCCTGATCACGTATTCGCTCTCGCCGTCCTGATCCAGATCGACGGCCTGCGTGCTCGTCGCCGCACCCTGCGCATGCGTGCGCACGTCCTGCACCCAGCGCGCGGCGGCCGCGTACATGCCCACCTGACGCACGTGGTTAAGCAGGCGCAGGTTCCACGTATTGACGCCGTCCCACGACAGATCGGGGTTCAGCCAGGGGCCATAACAGTTGTTCGAATAATCCTGGTTGTCTTCTTCATGCCACGCGGTCTCATAGATGAGCGCGAGGAAGCTCTGCTTGCCCAGGTCGCGCAGCCGGCCCGCGGGCGCGCTCGTGATATCGGCCCACGCGTCGTGAAGTAGCGTGTTGTTCGTATTCATGTCGCCCATGGTCTTGCCGCTGGGCAGCGCGGGGCCGTCGTTGGCGGGCGAGGTGCCGCGCTGGTGATAGTCGCCCTGCGGACCCGTGACCACGGGGACAAGGTGGTAGAAGTCCTGTTCGTTGCCCGCGGTGTTGTGATCGTTGTCGTAGTACCAGTTGTTGTACGAGTCCTCGCTCGAGTGCTTGAGGTACTCGTAGGTCTGGATCGGCAGATCGGTGTGCGTGCCGTGGTCGATCACGAACGCCGCAGGGTTCGCGATCGCCAGCGCGAGCAGGTCCTTCAGGTTGCTGATCTGGATCCACGGATGGTTCGCGGCCCAGCGGATGGTGGTGTGATACTGGTTCGGATTGTTGTTCGGCACGGGATTGCCGCTGCTGGGATCGAAAGACTTGCCGGCCAGAGCCTCCCAGTCGTCGAAGACGACCACCATCTCGCTCGAGCTTCCGTAGAGCGCCTTCTGCAGCAGGCTCGCGCGCGCATCGAGCATCATGCCGCCGTCCCAGTTGCCGAACTTCTGCTGGTCCTCGCGGTCGTTGATCATGAAGCAGTACACGCCATTCACCTTGTGCAGCTTGTGGCGGTAGCCGGCATCAACGCTGCAGTCCTCGTTCGGGTAGAACCAATCATGCAAGTGCGTGACTTCATCCAATACCGTGGCCTGATACGCGCTGCCGGCGATGTCGCTGAACGTGAGTCCCGTGAGCGGCGATAGGTTCGTGCTCTGCGAGCGGATCACGCGCTCGGGTACGTGCATCACTTTCGCGCTCGCCGCGCTCACGCCATACGCGATCTGGTTGAGCGAGTCCGTGAACGCGAGCGACGCTTGATTCACCGGCCCTTCGAAGTACGGCATGATGTGTTCACTGAGCACGCCGCCGATGAGCGAGCCCGGCCGCACGCTCTGGTCGCTGTCCACGAACTGCGCGACGCGCGCGAGGAAGCTCGGCCCGTCTTGCGGGTCGGCCGCGCCACCGGGCTTCGAGGCCCACTTGGCCGCGATGGTGAGCGTGCCCGACGGATGGATATTCAGCGGCACATTGAAGATCTCGTGCGTATCGAGCGTGCGCAGGAATCCCGTGCCGCCGGTGATGCCGGTGTTGCCCTGGCTATCGTAGATATGCGCGCCGATGTCGTTCGCGCGGTTCACGCTCTGGTTGCCGTGCGCGATGCTCGCGAAGTACACGACGCCGGCCTGATCTGTCGAACTGACGGCGCCATGCAGCACGCCGGCGCCTGACGCACCCAGGCACGCGCGATCGGCATCGGGGATCGCGTCGGCGATCTTGGAGCCCGACGAACAGCTGCTCGCGGGCGCGTTGTCTTTGGTGGTGAACACTTGGAACTGCAGCGGTGTGCTGCCGTTCCAGCCGTGGCTCGTGAGCACGGCGCGGTCGATGCCGAACTCCACGGCGTCGAGCTGGCTGTTGAAATACGAACCCAGATAGCCGCTCGTGACGTTGTTGAAGCCGGCGTCGTAGATGCGGTAGTCGGTGCCGTACGAGGTGCCGGCGTTGTACAGGCACACACACACTTCCCACGGATGATCCGTCTGCGCATTCACGAAATCGGGCAGGAACACCTGGCCGCCCGCGGCGGCATCGATCGCCACGTAGACATTGAGGTTGCTCGTCTCGGCGCCCAGCGCCAGGTCGTACAGGTCCACGCGGAAGTAGACCTTGTTGTTCTCCTCGCGCTCATAGAACGCCACCAGGTCGCGCGAATCGTCATATCCGTCGTTGTAGCGATACATGTCGGCGGCGCCACTGGGGTCCAGCGCTTTGCAATCCGCGCGCGTCCAGTCCTGGAACTCCTGGTACCACGTGACGCCGGCGCGGTCGGTGCCGATGGCGGGGCCGGGGCCGATGGTGATGGCGCTCGCGGCCGCCGGGACCGCGTGCGCGGTCAGCGCGAGCAGCGCGGTCAGCGCGGCAAGCATGAGCATCGCGAGGCCAGGCCCGCGCCGCGCCATAGGGTGCAGTGGCATGAGAGTCTCCGGACGATGGAACGGCAGGATGAGCCCTGAAAGTGTATCGCGTCGGCCCCTCCCCGGATACTCAGGAGCCGCATCCAAAACGCCGGATTGCCGCTAACGCCGCGCGTTTCCAGCGCGATTCGCGCATCCGCTCTAGCATGCAAGCGAGTCTTGGCGAAAACCCCCAGCCCGAAAGCCCAGCATGAGCGGTCTTCTTGCCCTGAACCTTCGCCAGAGCCAGCCGGACTTCCTCGATCTGCCGTTCGGCACACCGCTGGCCCAGTGGCCCGGCCTGACCGAGAGGCTCGTCGAAGTGCAGCGCGGCCTGTCGCGTCACGAGGTGTTGTTCGTCAACTACGGCACCGGCATCTACGCACTCAAGGAACTGCCCATCGCCACGACCGAGCGTGAGTACGAGATGCTGCTCGCGTTAGAGGAACGCGGCATGCCGTCGGTGGTCCCCACCGGTCATGCGCGCGTGCGCAATCCCGAAGGCGAAGAGCAGGGCATCCTGATCACGCGCTACTTGGAGGCCTCGCTGCCGTACCGCACGCTCTTCCAGCAGCCGGGGCTCGCGCGCTATCGCGAGCGGTTGCTCGATGCCATGGCCGGCCTACTGGTGCGTTTGCACTTGGCCGGCTTCTACTGGGGCGATTGCAGTTTGTCGAACACGCTCTTTCGCCGCGACGCTGGCGAGCTGACCGCGTACCTGGTCGACGCGGAGACCACCGAGCGCCACGACGACCTTGGCGACGGCGCGCGGCGCCAGGACCTGATGATCCTGGAAGAAAACATCACGGGCGATCTGGCGGACCTGGCCGCGATCGCCGAGCTGCCCGGCGTGCTCGATGTGTACGAGACGGGCGATCACATCCGCCGCCGCTACGACAGCCTGTGGACCGAGATCAATCGCACGGAGACGATTCCCGTGGGCGAGCGCTGGCGCATCCAGGAGCGCGTGCGAAAGCTCAACGCACTGGGATTCTCGGTGGGCGAGATCGAACTGGAGCCCAGCGCCGAGGGCGATCGTCTGCGCATGCGGACCATCGTGACTGACCGCGACTATCACCGGCACCAATTCCATAACCTGACTGGTCTCATTGCCGGCGAGAAACAGGCCGAGCTCATGCTCAATGAGATCCGCGAGCTGCGCGCGACTCTTATTCAGCGCGTGGATCGCAGCATGCCGCTCAGCATCGCGGTGGTGCACTGGCTGCGTGAGCGCTGGGAGCCCGCCATGGCCATCTTCGCGCCGTTGCTCGCCAACGGCGGCGATGGCGCTGAGCTCTATTGCCAGGTGCTCGAGCACAAGTGGTTCCTTTCCGAGCGTGCGCAGGCCGACGTGGGCTTCGAGGCAGCAGCCAAGGACTACGTGGCGCTGTTCAAGGGCAAGGCGGAATTCCCGCGTGACTTATCGGGCCCGGACGTTGTCTAGTGCTAGTCGGTACCTGAGCCGCCACGCCACTCCCACCATCCGGAGATCCCTATGCGCGAATACCTCACCGAACTGATCGGTACGTTCTTTCTTGTCCTCACGATCGGGCTGACCGTTCTGGGCGGTACGCCCATGGCGCCGCTCGCGATCGGCGCGTCGCTCATGATCATGGTGTACATGGGCGGCCATGTGTCGGGGGCGCACTACAACCCGGCGGTCACGCTGGCCGTCGCCATGCGCGGCAAGCTGCCCATGGCGCAGGTCGTGCCGTACTGGATCTCGCAGATCGCCGGCGCGCTGCTCGCCGCGGTCGTCGTGCACAGCGTGATGGGCAAGACCTTCGCGCCCGCGCCCGGCGCCAACGTGTCGGCGATGAGCGCACTGCTGGTGGAGTTCCTCTACACGTTCGCATTGGCACTCGTGGTGCTGAACGCTGCCACGGCCAAGAAGACGAGTGGCAATTCGTTCTATGGTCTGGCGATCGGCTTCACGGTCGTGGTCGCCGCGTTCGCCGGCGGCGGCATCTCGGGTGGTGCGTTCAACCCGGCCGTTGGCATCGGGCCGACGCTCATCGATGTGTTCATGGGCGGCGGTAGCATGTCGCACCTGTGGCTCTACATCGTGGGCCCGCTGGCCGGCGGCGCGGTCGCCGCGCTGGTGTTCAAGGTGCAGGAGAGCGAGGCGTAACAGCGCTATCGTCCATCCCCGCAAGCGACTAACGAGGCCGCGCCAGGGTTCCTTCCGGCGCGGCCTTCATGTTGCGTCGCTGACTTTGCCTAACTTCACTGAATCCACTACCTTACGTGAGCACTCTAACCCCTACGTAAGGGTATGACCTCCGAACTCGCCAGCCTTTCGTCCAAGCCGCAGCTGCTGCGTGTCGGTGACCTCGCCAAGGCCACCGGCAAGACCGCGCGTGCGATCCATCTCTATGAAGAGTTGGGATTGCTCAGCCCCACGACGCGTACGTCCGGCGGATTCCGGCTCTATGACGTGAGTGTGGTCGAACGAGTGCGATGGATCGACCTTCTGCATGGCCTGGGCTTCTCGCTGCAGGAGATGCGCGAGGTACTGCAGAACTGGTGGAGTTCGGGGCAGGGCACGGCCGCCATGGCGGACCTGCGCGCGCTCTTCGTGCGCAAGCTCGACGAGACGCGCGAGGCGATCCAGAGGCATCAGCAACTGGAACGCGAACTCGAGGAAGGCCTCCTGTATCTGGAGACTTGCCGGGAGTGCGCGGATCCGGGCCCGGTACAGACGTGTGTGAATTGCCGCCAGCACCAAGGTGGCACGCCCGACCCGGCGCTGATCACCGGCATCGTGGCGGCGCGCGAACGAGCCAGGCTCGGTTCGCGGCGTGGTGCGCGCCCCGCATTCGTGCGGGTCGAAGACATCTCCCAATAAGGAGCAACACCCATGATCACGCTCACGCCCACTGCGGCTTCGAAGGTGAAAGACCTGCTCACCCAGCGCGGCACGCCGGACATCGGCCTGCGCATCGGTGTGCGCGGCGGTGGCTGCTCGGGTACGTCGTATTACATGGAGTTCTGCGAAGCTGAGGGCCCCGGCGACGAGTCGATCGAAGCCCATGGCGTGAAGCTCGTCGTGGACCTGAAGAGCATGGTGCTGCTGGGCGGCACCGAAGTGGATTACGTCGAGGGCCTGATGGGCGCCGGCTTCAAGTTCAACAATCCGAACGTGAAACACAGCTGCGCCTGCGGCGAGAGTTTCTCCGCTTAAGCGATTATTCAATTCGACGCGCGCGGCGCCACGTCCCGGCCGGGACGGACGCGAGGTGCGCATGAGGCTGCCGCGAACGCGGCGCATAGGTGGCGATCACATGAGCAATGTTCCGGATCTGTTGGTGAAGGACCTCCACGTCGCCGTGGAAGGCAAGGAGATCCTCAAGGGCCTCTCGCTCGAAGTGAACAAGGGCGAGGTGCATGCGTTGATGGGTCCGAACGGCTCGGGCAAGAGCACGTTCGCGAATACGCTCATGGGGCATCCCAAATACGAGGTCACCTCGGGCGACATCCTCTTCAAGGGCGAGAGCATCCTGGAGATGGAGACCGACGAGCGTTCGCGCGCAGGCCTGTTCATGGCGTTCCAGTACCCGGTCGCGATCCCCGGCCTGACCTTTGCGAGCTTCCTGCGCGCTGCGCTCAATGCGCGCTTGGCGCCCACGGGCGGCGAAGACGGCAAGATGCCGACCCGCAAGGGCATTCCGCCGAAGGAATTCCGCGACATGATGCGGGCGCAGATGAAGCTGCTCAAGATGGACGACTCGTTCGCCATGCGCTACCTGAATGACGGGTTCTCGGGCGGCGAGAAGAAGCGCGCCGAGATCCTCCAGATGGCCATGCTCAAACCCGAGATCGCGATCATGGACGAAACCGATTCCGGTCTCGACATCGACGCGCTGCGTATCGTGTCGGAAGGCGTGAACACGCTCGCGGGCCCGGACCTTGGCGTGCTCGTGATCACGCACTACAACCGCATCCTCGACTACATCAAGCCGCACAAGGTGCACGTGATGATCGACGGCCGCATCGTCACGCAGGGTGGCCCGGAACTGGCGCTCACGTTGGAAGAGCGCGGCTATGACTGGGTCCGCGAGGAGGTTGCAGCGCGATGAGTACCTCTCCCGATATGGACCTGCGCGACGGATACGCTGAGAAATACGGCTTCCACGACGCAGAGCAGTCGGTGTTCAAGTCCCGCAAGGGCCTCGACGCCGAGATCGTCGCGCAGATCTCGGACCTCAAGCAGGAGCCCGCGTGGATGCGCGAGTACCGCTTGAAGGCTTATGAGACCTACGAGAAGAAGCCCATGCCGCAGTGGGGCGGCGACCTGAACGCCATCGACTTCCAGGACATCTACTACTACGTGAAGCCCACGTCGGACGAAGCGAAGTCATGGGACGACGTGCCGGCCGACATGAAGCGCACGTTCGACAAGCTCGGCATTCCCGAGGCGGAGCAGAAATTCCTCTCCGGCGTCGGCGCCCAGTACGACTCCGAGGTCGTGTACCACAAGATCAAGGAGAGCCTGGAAAAGCAGGGTGTGATCTTCTTATCGACCGATCATGCGCTCAAGGAGCACCCCGAACTCTTCAAGCAGTACTTCGGCACCGTGATCCCGTCGACCGACAACAAGCTCGCCGCGCTCAACAGCGCGGTGTGGTCGGGCGGCTCTTTCATCTATGTGCCCAAGGGCGTCAAGGTCGACGTGCCGCTGCAGGCCTACTTCCGCATCAACACGCAGGACATGGGCCAGTTCGAGCGCACGCTGATCATCGTCGATGAAGGCGCATACGTGCACTATGTGGAAGGCTGCACGGCGCCCATCTATTCCAGCGACTCGCTGCATTCGGCGGTGGTCGAGATCATCATCAAGAAGGGCGGCCGCTGCCGCTACACGACGATCCAGAACTGGTCCAACAACGTCTACAACCTCGTCACCAAGCGGGCCACTGCGGCCGAGGGCGCGACGATGGAGTGGATCGACGGCAACATCGGGTCCAAGGTCACCATGAAGTACCCGGCGGTGTTCCTGATGGGTGCGCACGCCAAGGGCGAGACCTTGTCGGTGGCCTTCGCGGGCGAGGGTCAGCACCAGGACGCCGGCGCCAAGATGGTGCACTGCGCCCCGTACACGTCGTCCACGATCGTCTCGAAGTCGGTCGCACGTGGCGGCGGGCGCACGTCGTACCGCGGGCTGATCCAG
>JANYBS010000062.1 GCA_025360715.1 Candidatus Eiseniibacteriota bacterium
GTGGGCAGCTTTGCGATCGGCGCGATCATGACGCTGGCGCTCGAGCGCTCCAGCGTCTCAGCCGATGCGCGGCTCTTCTTGGTGACCGGCGTGCTCGGCGGCTTCACCACCTTCAGCGCGCTCAGCTGGGACACGCTGGTACTGCTGCGCAGCGGCGCCACCGGGGCTGCAGCCGCCTACGCGCTGGGCTCGCTCGTGCTGGGCGTCGCCGCCGCATTCGCGGGCGCCGCGATCGCGCTGCGCGCATAGACTCGCAGCACCGGGCCAGTCACGACGCTGGTCATGACGCCAGTCACGCACCGATCCTGGCCGCGCGAGCCGGAGGCTCGTGCCGATGACAGCCCAAACGCGCTAGCGCCCGAGCGGGGGGGGATCCGCATCGGGCGCCGCGCTTCACGGAGGCCACTCCGTGACTACAACTGTCCAGGCCGATTCCTCTAGTGCTTCTCCGCCGGCGGCAGCTTGAGTTTCGCGCCAGGTTTCGCGACATCGGACACCAGGTTGTTCTCCATCATGATCGCCGCGACGCTCGTGCTCCACTGCTTCGCGATCGAAGCGAGCGTCTCGTCGCGCCCCACCACGACCGTCGCCGGGCGCTTCGCCGACACGCGCGGCGCGCTTGGCGCCTCGGCGGGAGGCGGCGTCGCGGGCTTCAGAACTGTCGGCGGCACGATGGTGACTACCGGAGCGTCGGTGTGAGTATCGGCGTTCTGCGTACTGCTCGGCACGGGCGAAGGCTTGGCCGCCGCGACAGGAGCCGGCGGCGTAGAAGCCATCGGCGCCGCAGCCAGCTCGACCACCGCCGGGCGCAGCGACTTCTCGACCGCCAGCGCGACCTTCGGAGCAGCAACTGCGGGGGCGGCGGCCGTCTTGGGCGCAGGCTTGGGCGTCGGCTTGGGCGCAGGCTCGATCGCCATCGCCATCAAGCGCGGCACTCGCACGGGCTTCGACACGCGCAGGTTCTTCACGGCCGCGTCACTGGCGCGCGGCGCCGCATTCGCGTCGGTCGCGTCACTGCCGTGCGCGAGCAGCGTCGCTGTCGCGATCACCGGCGCGGTGGCCTCGGACTTCGGAGCCACGACCAGCGCCGGCGCAGCCGCCACGACCGGCGCGGGCGCTTCGAGCTTTGACGCGGGCACGATCATCGTGATCACCGGCGCAGGCGCCGGTGCCGGCGCCTGCACGACCGTCGCCACAGCCGTGTGCTCGGGCATTGCGACAGGCGCAGCCGCCACGGCCGCCGGTGCCGGCGTCTGCACGACCGTCGCCACGGCCGTGTGCTCGGGCGTCGCGACCGGGTGCGTGTCGCTCGAGTTCGAGCCCATGGGCGAGGACGCGTGCATCAGCATGCCCGGGCGCAGCGTCAGGCCCAGGCGATGCTGGCCCTGCGCATCGCTCTGGCCGGAGAGGAACGCGTAGTCCATCCAGAGGCCCGCGACGCCCGCACCGAAGCCGAACGTGGGGCCGCCGAGCGGCTCACCTGCGGCCGCGCCCAGCTCCATGCGATAGCCGGCGCGAAGTGCGACGCGCTCCTGCCACATATATTCGCCGCCGATACGCACGTCGTTGTAGTAGGCCTTGGGCAGGTTCGCATCGAGCGCCACGCGCAAGCCCATGGCCGGGTTCGACCACGACACGCCGCCGCCGATCACGCTCGGCATGTCGTAGCTGCCCGAGTCGTACTTCATCTTGCCGCCCACGTTGCGACCGGCGAACCCGAAGCCGAACTGTCCCGAGTGCGCCTGGACACCGAAGTCGAGGCCCAGACCAGAGCCCGACGCATCGCCGAGCTTCTCGTTCACGTAGCGCATGCCAAGGCCGACGTTGACCGCATCGCCGAACGGCCGTGCGACGTTCAGGCCCATGGCCATGTTCGAGACATTGAACGATCCGGTCGAAGCGCCGGTCGCGTCGGTGCCGTCGAACGCGCCTTCGCTCTGGTAAAGCAGGTTCGCGCCCCAACGTATGGCGTTGCCGCCCAACCGGCCGCCCGTCGCCAGATACTCCTGCGACGTCGAGGCATTGAGCGAGGCGTGTGCGAGCGAGAGCTGCGAGCCGTTCATCAGCCCGAGCGCCGCGGGATTCCAAGCGGCCGCGTTGAGATCATTGCCGGTGGCGAGTGTGGCGCCGCCCATGGACAGGATGCCAGCGCCCGTTCCAACCGACAGGAAGTTGCCGGCGGTGGTTCCTGCATTGTCGATGCTCGCGTGCGCCGGGGCGGCCAGCACGAGGCCCAGGAGCGAAAGCGCGCAGAGGATGTGTCGGATGCGGTGCATGGGTGCGATCTCCAGTTCGACCGTGGGGCCGGTGACACCAAGAGCCGCCGTGCCCACAGCAGCGTTCGTGCCGGGCCTCCCCCGAGCCGCGCGGCGGGAGGCAACTGGCGCGTTCGTAGCCGTTTGCGAAGGTGGGCTCAGAAGCTCGATGGGGTAGCTGGGGCGCCAGGCCCGCGATTCCGCAACGACGGCCGCAAAGAACGTGGCGCGTTGCACTCCTTGTGCGCCGATGATTGCATCTGCCGCACGGTAGGCCCCGGCCGCATCAACACTTAGGCGGCTTACGCACACGATCCGTCCAACCCATTGAAAAAAGGCGAGTTGCCGTCGGGAGATGCAATCATCGGCGCACAACGGGAAGCCCGGCTCGCTTTTGCGAACCGGGTCTCGTGAGCAACCTGCGGGTGGTCCACCTGGCCTACGGCTGGCGCACCAGCTTGCTCACCTGCTGCGTGCTGCCCACCGTGAGCCACGCGCGGTACACGCCCGGTGCCACGCTGCGACCGGAGTCGTTGCGGCCGTCCCAGGTGATCGGCGTCACGCCGGGCGTCAGTCCGCGCAGTTCGATCGTGCGCACTCGCTCGCCAGCGCTGTCGAGGATCACGAGCTTGCCGTCGGCGGCGCCCGTCACGGGCACGTCGAGCGGGAGCGTGACCGGGTCGCTGGCGCGGCTCGGGTTCGGATACGCCGGCTGCAGCTTGAGCGCCGTGATGTTGCCCGCCTTGAGCCACAAGTGGAATGCGCCGGAGCGCGCGCTCACATTGCCCGCCTGATCGAACGCGCTCACTTGATAGTAGAGCGACGAGGAGTCTGGCGCGGCGGCATCGGTGTAGTCATTCGTGGCGAGCACACTGCCATCGAGCTGCGTCCACGGGCCCGTGGCGTCGATCGCGCGGAACACGTGATAGCCGGCCAGGTCCGCTTCCGCGTTCGCATTCCAGTGCACGTGAACACCGGCGACTTCCTTCGCGGCCGTCAGGCCACTGGGCGTCGCGGGCGGCGCGGTGTCGAGGATGTGCGGCGCCGCCACCACGTTCGAGATCGCTGACCATTGATTGACGCCATCGCGCACCTTGACCGCGAAGTACAGGTCGACCGTGCGGTTGAGCCCGCCGATCGTGACCGACTGCGGCGTGCCAGGTGCGGCCGGCGCAGGCACTCCCGAGCTCACGGCGGTCGCCGCGGCAAAGTTCGCATCGTTGATGCTCGACGTGGACCAGCGCACGTCGTAGGCCGCCGCGGTGCCGGTCAGGCTGTCGTCGCCGGTCGCGTTCCACGTGAGCTGCACGCTCACGTCGGTGAGGTTGCCGAGCGCGATCGCCAGCGGCGCGGGCCGGATGCTGTCGGTCGAGGCCGGGGTCGTGAACGTGAGCACGTTCGAGATGCCCGACCAGTTCGGCACCTCGTCGGCGGTTTTGATCGCGACAAAGTAAGAAGTGCTGGGCGTGAGTCCCGTGAGCAGGAACGACTCCGCGGTGCCGGGCGCGTGCGGCGCGGGCACGCCCACGATGCGCTGCGCGGCAGCGAAATTCGAGGCGTTGATGGGCGACGAGGACAGACGCAGGTCGTACTGCGCAGCGGTCCCGCTCAGGCTGTCGTCGCCAGGCGCGGTCCAAGCGACCGTCGCCGTGGTCGGCGTCAGAACAGCGTGCGCGCTCGCGGCCGGAAGCAGCGCGAGCAGCGTCAGCATGAGGATCCGTACCTGGCGTCGAAGCATCCGTCTCTCCCACCGTGCCCGTCTGGCATCCGGGCGCTTGCCTGCCCAAAGCTCGAGAGTGTGGAGCGCGTCCGGAAGAACCGGACGCGCTTCCTCGTGACTGCGCGGCGCAAAGGCCGGACGAAGCCGCGGCCGAGAGAGCAGATTGCGTGCCCGGCAGGCACGAGCTGGCCCGGGCGGGGCCAGAACACCCCGCAGATGGCGATCCCTGCGGCACTTGCCGCGCGCGGGGCGCCGCGCGGCGATCGCGCGGTGCCGCGGGGCCGCGGCGCACCCGCTTGCGGATCGCACGCTCGCGGCACTCGCAGCGTGGCGCGTTGCACGCGTGGCGCCGGCTCCGGCGCGGCGCGGGTTTGCAGGCCGCCGCGGCTACTTGGCGTTCGCGGCCGGAGCCGGCGTGACGAGCGTGCCCGCCTTGCCGTCTTCGCGCACCGGCTGCGGGCCACTCATGCGCGGCGCCAGCAAGCGCCGCAGGCTCAGGCCCACGCGGTGCGTACCGCTGCCATCTGCGCTCAGCAGATAGCCGTAGTCGACCCAGAACGCGCCCGCACCCGCACCAACGCCGAACGTGGGGCCGCTGCGCTGGTCGTCGCTGCCCGCGTTCAGTTCGGCGCGATATCCGCCGCGGATCGCGAAGCGGTCCTGCATGCGCCACTCAGCGCCGGCACGCACGCTGGCGGTCTGGTCGGCCGGGCGCCGGTAGTCGAGCGCCACTCGTAGGCCCATCGGCGCGAGTTCAAGCGCAACGCCGCCGCCAAGCGTGGCGGGCATCCGCCAGCGCTGGCCATCCCACAGCATGCCACCGCCAAAGTCCTGACCGGCGAGCGCCATGCTGAAGCTGCCGTAGCGCGCCTGCACGCCGGCATCGAACGCCAAGCCGGTACCGCTCGCGTCGGCGATCGCCTGACGCACGCCGTGCGCTGCGCCGCCGATGGACACGTGCTCACCGAACGCGCGAGCCAGCTGCAGCGAGAGCGCCAGATCGTACGCGCTGGCCGAAGCGGTGGGGGCGTTCAGCGCGGAGCGGCCAGCGATGGTGCCTTCGTCACGGTAGAGCGCGGCCACGCCCCAGCGCCACGGGCTCGCGCCGAAACGTCCGCCCATGGCGGCCCACTCCTGCGAGGTCTCGTCCGCGAACGCAGCGTGCGCGAGCGTCAACTGTGGCCCTTCGAGCCAGCCGAGCGCCGCCGTGTTCCACGCCGCGCCCTGCAGATCGCGGCCCAGCGCGAGTGATGCGCCGCCCATCGAGAGCACTGCGGGCCCCACGCCGCCCGACAGGAACGAGGCTGCGCGCGTGCCTGCGCTCTCTTCGGTCGCGCGGGCAGTCGGCGCGGCTGCCAGCAGTGCGGCTGCCGTCAGTGACGCAAGGAGCAGCCGTGCAACAAGCGTGCGTCGCGTGCGCATCCGTGCGCGGCGGGCCATCTAGGGCACCCTCGCCACGCGCACCATGCGCTGCACGCCGTTCGCCATGAGCCAGGCTCGGTACACACCCGGCGCGCACAACTGCCCGGCGTCATTGCGGCCGTCCCACGCAACGTCGAAGCGGCCGTTGGCGGCGCCAGTCACAACGATGCGACGCACGATCGCATCATTGCCATCGTGGATCTCGATGCGCACGGCACCCGGCGAAGCAGGCAGCGAAACCGGCAGACGAGCCACGTCGGAGAGTCGGCTGGGATTCGGGTAGGGCGCATCGAGGCCCCACGCAGATGCCGCCACGTGCTTGACCGGGCCGAACTGCACCGCGAGCAGCGCCGAGCGCCCGCTCTCGTTGGCGCTATTGTCCACGGCCGTCACCGCGTAGTCGACGACGCCGTTCGCGTCGGTCGGCAACGCGTCATCCACGAAGGACGGCTGCAGGACGAGTGGACCGTTCAGGCGCTGCCAAGCGTTCGTGGCGTGCACCGCTCGGTAGACGTTGTAGCCCATCAGGTCGGCTTCCGGGTTGGCGCGCCAGCCGATGAGGATGACCTTGCCCGCGGTCTGCACGGAGCCCTGCAGGCCGAGCGGCGTCGACGGCGGCGCGGCATCCACAGGCCAGTCCCAGCGAAGCACGTTCGAGAGCGGCGACCAGTTGCCTGCCGCATCGCGGGTACGGACCGCGAACCAGTACGGCGTGCCGCGCGAGAGTCCGCGCACACGAACCGCCTGATAGGTGGTCGGCGCGGCCGGCGCGGGGGTGTTGTCCACGAGCGTGGCGTTCGCGAACGTGGCGTCGCTGATGGGCGCGGTGTCGTAGCGCAACTCGTACTGCGCCGCGAGGCCGATCGTGCCGTCGTCGCCCGGAGCGCTCCAATGCAACAGAAGCGAATCCGCTCCTGCCTGCGCCCGGGCGCCGCCGGGCACGAGCAGGAGCGAGAGTGCAACAAGACGAACGAAGTGAATCAGGCCGGGTGGCCCGGCGAGCGTGCGCGTGAGGTATTCATCGCGTGCGCGCTCGTGGACCATGCGTCTCCTACCGTGCTCCGAGCAGGACGGCGCTCGAGAGGAACGGGAACTGGATCAGGTTCACCGCCAGTGACGTGATCGCGGCGGGCGCCTTGGTATCGGGCGTGGTCGCCGACGGCACGTTCGATAGCGCCGAGGCGTTGCCGGCCTCATCGCTCACCCTGGCCGCGAAGTAGTAGGTGACCTGGCGCGACAACGTGCGGACGGTCACGCTCTGCGCGGTCCCCGCGACCGCAGGCGCGGGCACGCCGCTCACGGACGTGGCGCTCGCAAAGTTCGCCGCAGTGATCGGCGACGTGGAGTAGCGCACGTCGTACGACGTGGCCGTGCCGGTCAAGCTATCGTCGCCGGTCGCCGTCCACGCGAGCGTGACACTCGTGTCGTTGAGCGCGCTCGCCGACAGCGCGAGCGACGCCGGACGGATCACGTCGGGCGCCGTCGCCGTGGTCTTGGTGACCACGTTGGAGACATTCGCCCAGTTCGGCACTTCGTCACCGGTCTTGATCGCGAAGTAGTACGTGGTCGACGGGCTCAGGCCCGTGACCTGCACACTCTGCGACGTGCCCGGCGCAGCCGGCGCGGGCACACCCGTGGTCCACCGCGTGGCCGAGAGGAAGTTGGCCGCAGTGATCAAGGATGTGGAGTAACGGATATCGAACTGCGAGGCGTTGCCGCTCAGACTGTCATCTCCAGGCGTCGTCCAGGTAAGGGTGACGCTGTTCCATGCCTGTTGCGCGTGAGCTTCCTGCGTGTTCACCATCACACCGAAGAAAAGACCGAGGGCCATCAGAACGAGCGAGCGCTTCATGCCTGCTGCCTCCACCACCCGAGCCGGACGCCTTGCGTCCGGGGGCTACCGCGTGAGCCATGCAAGATGCAGATGCGGTCGGCCGGTGCGGAGAACTGCTGGCCGATGACGGATCCGGGTCGGCCTGTCGCGACACTGCGACACCGATACCGCGCCCGCCACCAGCACGAAGCGTGCCCTTTGACAACAACTTGCAACGTCCGTTGGACGCGAAACGGGAAGCCCATCGGCCGCTTGAGACAAGCGCATCTCGCGCGAACGGGAACCGTCGCGTCACGGTGCAACCCTGAGGTTGTGGACCATTGGAAGGTGCACGCCCTCGCTCTCCGACTGCAACGCGAGGGCACCCTCCCTGGCATCGAGCCGGACCCTGGGGAAGGGTCGCGCTCGCAGCAACCCCATTCCCTGGGGCGCGGGCCTGCCGGTCGCAGGCGGTCGCGCAAGCAAGGTGCCAGAGCGACCCATCCGCGTCCAGCGAAAATCGGATGAAAATCGGATGAATTCTCACCGATACGCGGCGACTTCCTGCTTGCCTCACCTGCTTCCACCCCGCGATCGCCTCGCCGGTTCCCGTGGGTCAGGGTTTGTTCGGGGCATTGACGCGCGCGGGAAGCGTCCCTATCCTTTTGTTTCTCGTACCCAAAGGTCAGGCCTCCGCGTGGCTCCCCTGCTGCGCGGCCCCGAAAGTCCGCCCGCCTGCCCCGGACCGCACCGCCGGTCCGACTTCCCAGAAGTCATCACCGCGCACGGGCATACGTGTTCCGGCGGATGCGCGGATCCATCGGATGCGAGCCTGCGTGGCCCCTGCATTGCCGAATGAGCGTGACGTCATCCTTCGCCGGGCCGTCGAGCTTGGCGCCTCCGACCTGCTCATCACGGCCGGCCATCCGGTCATGATGCAGCGCGCCGGTGTGCTCGAAGCGCTCGGCGATACGCCCGTCCTCACGCCGCTCGATTCGCGCCGGCTCGCCGAGAGCTTCGTCACGCCCGCATTGCACGAGCGCTTCTTGCGCGACCTCGAGTTGGACACGCGCCACTTCCTGCCGGGCGTGGGCCACTTTCGCATCAACCTGTTCATCCAGCGCGGCCATTGGGGTGCGGCGATCCGCATCATCCCATTGCGCATCCCCGTGCCCGCCGAGATCGGCCTCGCCCCGCACGTGGTCGAGAAGCTGCTCAGCACCACGCGCGGATTGGTGCTCATCACCGGCCCGACCGGCGCCGGCAAGTCGACCACGATCGCCAGCCTGCTCGAGCAGCTCAATCAGAACGGCCCGCGCAAGCATATCGTCACGATCGAAGACCCGATCGAGTTCCTCTTCGAGCCCAAACAGGCGGTCATCGAACAGCGCGAGGTCGGCGTCGACACCAAGACCTACGCGCGCGGCCTGCGTGGCGCGCTGCGCCAGCTGCCGCATGTGATCTTCGTGGGCGAGATGCGCGACCTGACCAGCATGAGCATGGCGCTCACCGCGGCCGAGACGGGCAACCTCGTCATCTCCACCATGGCCACGCAGAGCGCCTCGCAGACGGTCACGCGCATCATCGACTCGTTCCCGCCGCACCAGCAGCCGCAGATCCGCGCGCAGCTCTCGCTCACGCTTCGCGCAGTGGTCTCGCAGCTGCTGCTGCCGCGCCTCGATGGCCAGGGCCGCGTGGCGGCGCGCGAGATCATGTTCGTCAATCAAGCCATCCAGAACCTGATCCGCGACGACAAGGTGCACCAGATCCCCAACGTGGTGGCCACGAGTCTGCGCGACGACATGCTCTGCATGGACGATGCGCTTGGCGAGCTGGTCGACCGCTCACAGATCGCCTTCGAGACCGCCTATGCGCACTTTGTGGACACCGAGAAGCGCGCGGCCGTGCAGCGCCGCGTCTATCGCGCCAGCGACCTGGCTGGCGGAGGGCGCGCGTCATGAGCATCCGCCTGACCACGCGCCGGCTCGGCGAGATCCTGATCGAGCGCGATAAGCTCACCGCCGATCAGGTGCAGACCGCGCTCAAGTCGCGGCTCGACTCGCGCGAGCGTCTGGGCCAGACCGTCGTGCGCTTGGGGCTCATGACCGAGGCCGACGTCGTCGCGATCCTGGGCGAGCAGTTCCAGCTGCCCATCGCCACCGCCGACCGTCTGGCGCAGGCCGATCGCGAGGCCGTGCAGCTGATCCCCGAGCCGATCGCGCGCGAGGCCATGCTACTCGCGCTCTCGCGCGAAGGGGACGTGCTCGAGGTCGCCGTCGGCGATCCGCTCGATGTGCTCTCGCTCGACCACTTGCGCGCCCTTACGGGCTGCACCATCAAGGCATGGATCGCGCGGCCGACCGAGGTCAAAGAGGCGATCGACACCTTCTATTCCGAGTTGCGCGCAACCGAACACCTGGGCGAGATCCTCGATAAGATCGACCTCACCGCCGGCAGCGACGAGGAGCAGGACGTCGACCTTGCCACGTTGCGCCAGCAGGTCGAAGACGCCCCGGTCGTGCGGCTGGTCAATCTCATGATCGCCGAGGCCATCGACCAGCGCGCGAGCGACATCCACGTCGAGCCAGCGCGTGAGCGCGTGACCGTGCGCTTCCGCATCGACGGCGTGCTGCATGAGGTGATGAAGCCGCCCAAGCACCTGCAGATGGCGATGGTCTCGCGTATCAAGGTGCTGGCCGACCTCGACATCGCGATCCGCTTGCTGCCGCAGGACGGCCGCCTGACCGTTCACTTGCCCGACCGCGAAGTGGACTTGCGCGTCTCCACCTTACCCACGTCGCACGGCGAGAAGGTCGTCATGCGGCTCTTCGACAAGGGCGCATTCGAGCGCCAGGTCGCCAATCTAGGACTCGAAGGGCATACGCTCGATGCGTTCCGCCGCATCATCCGCGAGCCCTACGGCATGATCCTGATCTCGGGGCCTACGGGTAGCGGCAAGACGACCACGCTCTACAGCGCGCTCAACGACATCAAGACCGTGCACCGCAACCTGGTCACGGTCGAAGACCCGATCGAGTACCACATCGATGCGGTCAGCCAGGTGCACGCGAACAGCAAGGTCGGCATGACCTTCGCGCGTGCGTTGCGCGCGATCCTGCGCCAGGACCCCGACGTGATCATGGTCGGCGAGATCCGCGACGCCGAGACCGCCGACATCGCGGTCAAGAGCGCACTCACGGGCCACCTCGTGTTCTCGACCGTGCACGCCAACGACGCGCCTGGCACGCTCACGCGCTTGATCGACATGGGCATCCCGCGCTATCTGGTGGGCTCGGCCATGAGCATGGTCATGGCGCAGCGCTTGGTGCGCCGCATCTGCGAGCGCTGCAAGGAACCCTACACGCCCGCGCCCGAGGCGCTCGCCGCCATGGGCGATGACGAAGCGCTGTTGCGCGGGGCGACCTTGATGCGCGGCCGCGGATGCATGGCGTGCAAGCAGACGGGCTACTCCGGCCGCGTGGCGCTCTTCGAGGTGCTCGAGCTCAACCGCCACGTGCGCCGCATGGTGCTCGATGGCCTGAACGAGGACGAGATCAAGCGCCAGGCGATCGCAGAAGGCTTCATCACACTGCGCAAGGCGGGCGTGCGCAAAGCGCTCGACGGCATCACGACCCTCGATGAAGTGCGTATGGCCACGCTCGGGGACTCCGACTGATGCCGAGCTACTTCTACCGCGCGCGCGACGGCCAGGGCCGCGCGATCGAAGGCGTCGAGGTCGCACAGACCGAGGACGAGATCCTGCGCTTGCTCGCGGGCCAACAACTGACGCCCGTGTACATCGAGCTGCGCACGGCCAGCGTGGCCGCCACCCCCGGCACCAGCGCGCTCATGAAAGTCGTGACGCCGCTGCAACTGGCGCTTCGGCAGTCTCAAGGCCGCGTGCAGACCGGCTCCGTGGCGCTCTTCGCGCGGCAGCTCTCGACCATGATCTCGGCGGGGCTGCCGCTCGTGCGGTCCCTGCGGTCGATCGCGCGCGACCACCACGATCGCAAGCTGGCGGCCGTACTCGACAGCGTCGGCGACGAGGTGCAGAAGGGCCAGTCTCTGGCCAGCGCCCTCGGCGCGCATCCCGCCGTGTTCGACGAGGTGTTCGTCTCACTGGTGCACACGGGCGAGGTCTCGGGCACGCTCGACCGTGTCATGGACCAGACCGCCGGCTACCTGGAGCGCGCCGAGATCCTGCGCCTCAAGGTCGAAGCAGCGCTGCGCTACCCTATCTTCGTGCTCACGTTCGCTGGGCTCATCCTTTCCGTCATGCTGCTCAAGATCATCCCGATGTTCTCAGGCATCTACGCAAGGTTCGGGGTGGAACTCCCCCTGCCCACCCGGATCCTGCTCCGGACGAGCCAGATCCTCACCGGAAACCTGCTTATCTTCTTGGCATTGGCCCTGTTAGCGGCTTTTTTCGGGTGGTACTGGGCGAACACCGAGCGCGGGAAATACCGGATCGACTACATCAAGTTCAACTTGCCCCTCTTTGGGGACCTCATCCGCATGTATGCTATCACCAAGTTCGCGCGTACCTTGGGCATCCTGACCACCAGCGGTACCCAGATCCTGGGCGCGCTGAAGATCATGCGCCCAGTGCCCGGGAACAAGGTGCTGGAACGCGGCATCGACGATGTCCGCGGGCAGGTCGAAGAGGGCATCTCGCTCTCGCACGCGATGACCGAAGCAAAAGTCTTCCCCGACATGCTCGTACAGATGACGGCGACCGGCGAAGAGACCGGCCAGCTCGATTCGATGCTCATGCGCACAGCGGACTTCTACGAACAGCGCGTGACCGCAAAAGTCGAGGGGCTATCATCGTTGGTCGAGCCGATCGCCATCGTCATCCTGGGTCTTGTCATCGGTCTCATGCTCGTGGCGCTCTACTTGCCGATCTTCAGCCTCGGCCAGGCGATGCGCTCCGGTCTCAGTTCTCACTAGCCATCGATTTCTCTCCCGACGCCGTCCCACGCGGCGTTGTTCCTCACGAAACCCCCGCAGGAGGTAGCACCGTGAATCGCAAAGATCAGCGTGGTTTCACCCTCATGGAACTGATGGTCGTCATCGTCATCGTGGCCATCCTCGCCGCGGTCGCGGTGCCCCTCTACATCAACTACGTGAAGGATGCGCAGCGCACCGAGGCCAAGGGTGCGATCGGTGCGATCATCACGGCCGAGCAGAC
>JANYBS010000031.1 GCA_025360715.1 Candidatus Eiseniibacteriota bacterium
GATGGCGAGCGTGAGCCGCACGCTCGAAGGCACATGCACATCGGCCTCGGGCGCGGTGCTGCCGTTCGAGCCACGCAGGCGATAGCGATACGCCGCGCCCGCGGCCACGGAGCCGTCGCGATAGGCGATGCGCCCGGAGCCGTCGGCCAGCACGGTCGCCAGCGGCAGCCACGACTCGACGCCATCGGCATCACTGCGCTCGACCGTGAAGCGCGTGCTCACATCGCCACCGACCCACGCGAGATCGACATGGTCCAGGTAGGCATCGGCCGATGCGAGCGCGAGACCGGTGGGCACCGGCCCACCGCCGAAGCCCGCGCAGCTGGTGATGTGCGCGCCCGCAGGCAGGCCATCGAAGAGCCACTGCGCGGTCAGGTCGAGCGCACCGAGGAGCGTATTTCCTCGGTCCACGTAGGCAGTCGTCAGGTGGAAGTTCAGGCCCGGGATGACCGTGATCGTGCACCCGAGTGTATCCCTGACGCTGAGAGTCGTGTCCGCAGATGTGCCTGGCAGTGGCCAACCACGAGTCAGGAACCGGCCGCCCATGGCATCCACCATGCCTTCGATCGCAAAGCCCAGCGATGCACTCTCGAAGCCATAGCGCTTCTCCTGCTTGAGACTCCCGCTGAGCGCCAGTCGTACCCGGATCGTCACCGGCGAGCTTCCGCTCACACCGGCAAGTGTGAATCCTGTGCTGGTCATCGCTCCCATACTCGCATCGGCGCGACCATCCGAACGCAATTCACTCTGGCCAGCGATCCCGTCGACCCGGAACTGGCGATGCACGGGACCCAAGGTCCCCGCGATCGTCATGCTCGAATCGAACTGCGCGGCGTTCGAGACGGGTGGCGGGTAAGTGCCAAAGTAGCCGTTAAGTACGACATTGTGCTGGTCACACCCTGGGCAGACCGCGAGGCCTGAAGTGCGGCCTTGGTCATCCCTTGGGAATGCGGCGGGCCAACCGCCGATATAGGCGTTGGTAGGTGCGGGTTGCCCCGCGACGGTTCCATAGTCCACTGACCTTACCGTGGCGGCCGCCGCGCCGAGCGGATCGAGTGTCACGAACTGGATCGTGCCGCCCGCGGGATCCATCCGCGGTGCGCGATTCGGGGGTAGGAACCCCTGCGCGGTCGCGACCGGTCCTGTGGCGAGTACCGGATAGAAGAGGCCGTGGATCGATCCGCCGGCGCCCAGCCCGTCGGGATCACGCAACTCCACAGAGTCGAGCACGGCGCCGTGCGCGTCGAGCGTGCGCAAGCGACCCGCCAAGGGCCAAGAAGTATAAGAAGAGCAGAATCGCTCATAGCAACTGCCGACCGTGGGCGTCGTGAGGCGGACGTATCGGGAATCTCCGTCGTCACACTTGATTCCCGCTCCGTCGATGAACACCTGCGTCGCGTCAAGGGCTCCGTATCGGCTCGAGTAGCTGGTGCGTTTGTTGTTCGCCGGGATCGGCAGCGAATTCCGTCTCGCCAAGTATGGGTATGAAGGCCGACCGAACTCCGAGTAGGGGTCCGCCCCGAAGCCCCAGCCCTTCGCGATGGCGCCGAAGCGGTAGCGCGAATGGATCGTCTCGGGCGCGGATGGATGCGCCTGGTAGAGCGTGATCACACCGCCTGCTGGATCGATCGGCAAAGGCAACTCGGCGTCCGCGGGAAGCAGTGCCGCGCCCGTGAATCCTGGCGCGCCGATGAGCCAGAAGGTCCACTGGTCGATCGGGCCGGGGGGCCCCGCCCCGCCGGCGGGCCCGAACAGATCGCCCTGATCCACGACGATTGCGCCCGTATGGTCCTGGATACGCATTCGAAGGGAGGGCGTCGAACCAGGCGATGCGTAGCCCAATTGGACGAATCCGGTCGCTGGGTCGCCGTTGGCATCGCGTGGGGCGAAGCCTAGGACCGAGGTGGGCGACGCGGGGGCGCCGGCGCCGAAGCATGAACTGGCGGCCGTGAGCACATCGCCGTGCGAATTTCGCGGGTTGGGCAGTGTGCGAGTGACCAAGCTGTCGTTCGGGAGTTTCTCGATGCTCTGACCGAAGTTGACGATCCCCGGGCCCGTATTGCCGATGCTGGCTTGCACCTGAAGACGGTCCAGTACGATCGAACTCACACCCGGCGCGGGTTGCCATCGCAATTCGAGGTTCGTCACGCCCGCGCTGGTCAGGACCTGATCGGGAATGATCCCATTGAGAGCCGCGAAGTCCCGGTCCGCGATCAGCCAGTTCGCCCCGGCCGGCCAATTCTCACCGATGTGCCCGGTGAACAGCGGCGTCTCGCTAGGCGTCAGGGTGACTTGCCGAAGGCTGACGCCGTCGGGCAACGAGCGCGCAGGGCCATCGTTGCGAAGTTCGAGGAAGGCGCCTGTCTCATCCATGGGCTCGAAGCCACACCCGGGCGAGACCTCGCTGAGCTGGACACGCGGGGCGTCATCTCGATAGCACGGCGCCGTCGCCACGGTGATGTTCGGATAGCGGTGAACGTTGGGGACCGCGACCGGGCCCTTGCTTCGAGCGTTTCCTGTTGCGTCATAGTCATATCGATAGACGAACCCCGGCACCGGCATCGATTCCGTGGACGACCGCGAATAGGCGACTTGATTCGTGGCGATCCGCACCCCAGGGGCGATCTCAAAGTAGACAGTGATTCGCCCGCCTGCGGTGTCTAGCGGCGCGGGCAGCGTCGCGTCGGGCGTCACTCCGAAAGCACCTTGTGCGCTTGCCGGCGCAAGCAGGAAGTGGCCCGTTGAGGCGATCGGGTCCCACGCCCGTGAAGCGAACAAGTGTGGAAGGTTGGCGATCACGTTGCCACTGGAATCGCGGATCTCGATCCCCACGGATGGATCGAGCGAGCCAGCGTGCAGGCAGCCCAATTCGACGAACGATGCCGACGAGGATCCGTCGGAGCATTCGAGCCCCAACCGCGTCACCACGAAGTAGCTCGGCGGGAGATACTGGAAGCACGTGCTCGTCGGCAGAGTGCCGTCGTGACGCAGTGCAGTCTGCTGGTCGATCTGCGAAAAGGACACATTGGACGAGCGCACGAGTGCTGCGCCGCGGGGCGGTGCGGCGATGGCATCGTGGAATCCGTAACGGCATGTGTGCAGGATCGCTTCTGGGCTCGTTGCGGAGTCACGAAGGTAGAGCTGGATCGATCCGGAATCGGCAGGCGGGGCGTTGCTGAGAACGACATCGGGCGCGACACCAGTGCCATTCGTGAAGTCGTTCAAGGCGAGCAGGATGCCGCCGCTGCCCCACGATCTGCCAATCAGGCCGGCCGGGACCGCCGGACGGTCTTCGAGCACAGTGCCCTGTCCATCACGGATGCGAATTCGCAGACCGCCGTCGATGCGTGAGTTCGGGTCGAGTGTGCCCAGCTCGATGAACCGCGTGTCGGCGACACCCGTGTAGCATCCGAAAGCCACTTCGTCGATGCGCGTGCTCGTGTCGGGCGGGAACCAGCAGCGCGAGAAAGCGATGCGGCCGAGTAGATCGGTGGGCGTCGGCGGGCTCTTGAGCACGAACGTGCCATTCGGCTGCCGTTCCTGGCTCTCGCCATCGCCGGGCGCCGGAATCGATCCGGGGCCATAGTGCAGAGTGTCGAGTGCGCGATGGACCAAAGGGTCGAACGGGTCCTGTAGGTACAACTCGAGAGAGCCGCCTTGGACGTCCAGCTCCGTCGACAGCGTCGTATCCGGAGGCGAAGCGCTCGTGGCCGCGAATGCGGCGCTGCCCAGCAGGAAACGTTGGCTCCGGCTCACGGCCGTACCACGGCGACCAGTGAAGATCCCGGCGAAGTCAGCAAGCAGCAGCCCGTTTCGATCCATGACACGCAATCCCACGCGGGTATTGAGGACCTGTGCCAGATCAAAGCCCAATTCGATGAAGGAACTCGCAACGTCGTCCCGGCAGCGCGTCCCGAACGACTGGAAGGATATCGAAGTCGTGTCGGCCACAAAGCAGTTGGCGCCTCCGACGCGGCCCGAGAGATTGGTCGGGCTTGGGACTGCGCTCAGTTGATACTCAGAGTCACTCACGCGCTGCAGGCTAGCGCCCGGCGGGATGGTCACGGCAGGCGCCCCGTACCGGACGTCGCTAAGGATCTGCTCGCCGCCATCGAGCGCCGTGCGATAGAGGACGACGCGGCCACCAGCGAGATCGGGTGGTGATGGCAGCAGGATGTCACCGCTCACACCGAACGCATTGAACTGTGCCGTTGCGAGCAGGAGGCGGGTGCCCTGCACGATGGTCTGCCCTTTCAGGCTCGAGCCGACGCTGAGATCACTCAGGAGGGCACCGGTGTGATTGAAGAGCCGCAGCCCGGTGCGTCCGTCGAATGTGTAGTTCGGCTTCACGCACTGGAGCTCGATGAACTGGGCGGGACTGCCCAGATCGCACTGGAGCCCGATCTCGTCGAGCCGCATTCCGTCCTGAGCGACGCCGGAGAAGCATTCGCCCGTTGCGAGTGTCCCGTCGGAACGCTGCGGGTCAGCCTGCGATTTGGTCGCGTAACCACTGGGCGAATACTGGATGCTGCCGCCCGCCGGTGGCGGCGGTATCTGACCGGGGGTGGGACCGTACGTGAGTTCACTCACCACGCTGTCGGCGCTTCCCAGCGTGACATACACTTCGATGCGCCCGGCGGACAGTGAAGGTGGCAAAGGCACGAGAAGATCCGGCGACAGACCGGTGACGGACTGGAATCCGGGTGAGGCCAGAAGTGTCGGTGCGTTCGCAGGCACGTTCGTGATGGAGCCGCCGAAGATATCTGGCTGATCACTGACCACAGTTCCAGCCGCATCGCGCATCCGCACGCCGACGCGCGAGTCACGCCTCTGCGGAGCCATGGCGCGCAGCTCGAGGAACCAGAATCCCGGAGCATCGCTCTTGCAGGCAACGCCGAACTCGTCGATACGCCAGACGGGCAAGGCTGCCGACGCCAAATCGAAACACGCCGTATTCGTGGGCCCCTGTCCCGCACGGTTCGACGGTGTGGGACGTGCAGCCGCGAAGCTCCCGTCGCTCTGCCGCTGCAGGCTCTTGCCCGGGTCCGGCAACGGCGCACCGCCCGCGCTGCCGTAGGCGAGATGGTCGATGACCTCAAGCGTATCGCCACCGGAGTTCGGCAGGACCAGCTCGATATTCCCCCCCAGCGAATCGGGAAGACCGGCCAGCGTCAGGTCGGCCGCGGGACCCACGCCGGCGCTGAACGCCGCGCTGGCCGCAAGCCATCGAGTGCCCGCGGCGACCGGCTGGTTCGTCGCGCCTGCCAACAGGCGTGTCTGGATGATCACGTTTCCGAACGCGTTGGTGGCTCGCAGCGTCAGGTTCGGGTCGTAGTACTGCGCGGCGCCCGAGCGCGCGGTCACGAAGCGCATGCCCTTGGCACCATTCGCGCACGCGAGCATGGCCTCATCGATCACCCAATTCGTCTGCGGCTCATATCCGTAGCTGATATCGATCGACGACGCGCCCGCGGAGTTGGTGGGCGTCGGGTGCGACTGGCGGGTGAAGCCGCTCGCGACTCGCTGCAGGCTCTGGCCGTTGTACGGCGCCCGAGGCTGCCCCGCCGCACGGCCCCACGAGTACGAGTCAAGGTCCACGCGGTTGCCGTCATTGTCGAAGGTGTAGAGCGTCAATGTGCCCGCAGCCGCATCGATCCTGGACATCGCACCATCGCGCACGAGCCCGGTCTTGGTCGTGAACGCGCTGCCGCCCAGCAGCCACTTGCCATCCTGCGGCCACGCCGCGCCTTCGGTAGCGCCGAAGCTCACGAGCAGGTCGCTCGTGGCGCCCAGTCCTGTCGTGACCTCCAGGTGCAGCTCCGCATCGCGTGTCTGCCCGGGTGCCGTGGCGACCAGTTCCACGAACTGCGTATTCGCGTCACCAGCGCGCGTGGCCCAGCCGATCTCGTTGATGCGGATGGCGCTCATGTCGGCGTGGGCGCTGACGGCGAGCGACAGCAGTGCGAGCACGGCGGCTGTGGAAAGCACGGCGGTACGCTTGGCGGCGGGGATGCGCATGACGGCGGGATCTCCGGGAGGATGGGGTGCCGGAAGGGGTGTCCCGCGCGGGGGCGTTGGGAGCGGGAAGATTATCCTCTGTGGGGGATTGCCGTCTCAATAGGCGATTCGCCGCCGATGCGGCGCCCCGCACTTGAACCACCGGAGCGTTTGGGCTTACCTGACTGTGGCTGGCCCATTGCGGCGGGCGGCCTCCCGAACCCCCGAGGATCCGAATGACGACTCCGGACCCGTTCCGGCTGGGCAGCAAGCCGTTCGTGAAGGTGAGCCTGTTCCTGGGCGGAAGCCTCCTCGTGGTGGCGGTATTCCTATTCACACATCAGATGGTGCAGCGGCTCTCCGAAGAGGTCTCCACGACCTCGCGCGTTCTGGCGCAGTTCTGCGCGCAGGCATCGCTGCCCGCCACGCGCGATGCGCAGCTGCGCCAGCTGCTGTCCGAAGTCATCAATCACATCGATTTCCCGATCGTGATCACCGACACCACGGGCACCGCGCGCGCGTGGCGCGACGTGGGCGTGGCGACCGACAGCCTGAGCGTTCCGCCCGAGGCGATCGACAGCCTGAGCCTGGGCTTTACGATCTCGCCCAGCGTGAAAGCGCGGCTCGACAAGGTGAAGGCGAGCATCCCGGAGATGGACCGTCAGCACGCGCCGATCGCGATGCAGCAACAGGGCACGAATCGCGTGCTCGGGCACGTGCACTACGGCGAGCCGGCGGTGCTGCGGCGCCTGCGCTGGATGCCGTTCCTTGCCATCGGCGGCACGGGCATCCTGGTGCTGCTGGGATTCTCGGGACTCGCCACGATCCGTTCCGCGGAGAAGCGCACGATCTGGGTGGGTATGGCGAAGGAGACTGCGCATCAGCTGGGCACGCCGCTGTCGAGCCTCATGGGCTGGGTCGAGCTCTTGCGCGGTAATCTCGAGAGCGATCCGCGCGCGCAGGTCGTCGAAGTGCCGCGCGCCGAACTCGCCGAGACGCTCGATGACATGGAGCGCGACATCGAGCGGCTCTCCAAGGTTGCGCAGCGCTTCAGCCACATCGGCTCCGCGCCGCAGCTGCAGCTGCAGGATGTGACACCCGTGGTGCGCGAAGCGGTGCAGTATGTCTCGCGGCGAATTCCGCAGAGCCAGGGCGAGGTCGAGATCCGCGAACGCTACGAGGAAGTCCCGCCGATCAACCTGAATCGCGAGCTCCTCGAGTGGGCGGTCGAGAACCTGCTCAGCAACGCTCTGTCCGCACTCGACAAGAAGCCGGGCGTGATCGAGGTCGCCGTCGAGCGCCGCGCCGAGACCGAAGAGGTGGAGATCAGCGTCACCGACAACGGCCGCGGCATGTCGCGCGAGGAACAGGGGAAGGCGTTCGAGCCAGGCTATACGACGAAGCGCCGCGGCTGGGGCTTGGGACTGGCCCTTGCGCGGCGCGTCGTCGAGGAATATCACGCGGGGCGGATCGGTATCCGCCACAGCGCGCCCGGGCAGGGGACCGTGATGGTGATCCGCTTCCCGACGTGATGCTACTAGACTAATCCGACAGCCCAAGCGTCAGCGAGCCATCGCCGCTGCGTAGCCGCAACGTGGGTCCCCCGCCGTTGAGTTCGCCGCTCAGCTGGTGATGGCGGATGTCGCCGCGCACGGCGATCGGCAGGTCCACGTGCAGGCGGCCGTCGCCAGTGCGCGCATCGAGCATCGCTTTGAGGTCGTGCGGGATGTGCAGCTGCATGCCGCCATCGCGCGTCTCGAGGTTCCACGCGTCAGCCAGCCGCGAGCCGCGTTCGGCCTGCGCCTCGATGCGGCCATCGCCGGTGCGCAGGTCCAGATGGTCGAAGCGCCCGCTCACGTGCAGGTGGCCGTCGGTCGTATGCGCGCGCAGCGAACCGTCCAGGCCTTCGGCGTCGATGGCGCCGTCACCGCTGAAGAGCGTGATATCGCCGCGCGCGCCGGTCACGCGGATGTGGCCGTCACCGGTCTCGATCTGCACGTGACCGGACAGGTCGGGCACATCGACCGCGCCATCGGTGCTGCGCACATCGACCGCGCAGTTGGCAGGCACCGTCACGTCGATGGTGAACTGCTCGGATACGCCGCCGAAGAACACGTTCAGCCCGTGCGTGCGCGCGATGATCTCGACGCGGTTGTCGTTCTGCAGCAAGCTCACCTCGGGCTGGGTCTCGTGCACGTACAAGCCCCACTTCTTCACATCGTGCAGGACGCGGGCATGGACCGAACTGGCGGGGCCCACGTGCAGGCGCACATGGGCGTCGTTCGTGATCACACTCAGCGTGGGTGTGGGCCCGACCCGAAAGTCCTGGTCCCAGGTATTGGCGGCGGCAGGCGAGGATATCGCAATGGCCGCGACGGCCACGACAGCGAACAGATGGCGCATACAGATGCCTCCGAGGTGATGCCTTCCATTGGACCAGCGTGTGCCCCGGATACGCCGCGGCCGGACTGCGGGTTGCAGCCCGGCCGGCGCGGCGCGAACCGCGTCAGCGCTTGGTGCCGAACTTGACGCCAAAGTAGTCGCCCTTGTTCCAGCTGGGCGCTTGCGCGTCCTGGGCCACGAACCACGCGGTCTCGAACGCCATGCGAGTGAAGCGGACGCCGCTCTCCCAGTCGAACATCTGTGTCATATCGTCGCTGGGTGAGTGGTAACGCGTGCGGTCCCAGTCATCGAGCGCCTTCGCGCCCTGGGCGCCGCCGCCCAACAAGGAAGTGGGGAAGATGCTCGGCACGCCCTGCTTGACGAACGGGAACTGGTCGCTGCGCACGAAGACCACTTCCTCGGGCCGCGGGTCCGGCACGACCGTGAGGCCGTTGAGCGTGGCCATGCGCTGGAGGACTGGTCCCAGTGTGGAGTGCTCGGCGCCGAAGCCGATCACCGTCGTGACCTTGGAGAGCAGCATGACTTCGTCGAGGTTCACGTCGGCCACCACGCGCAGGTCGAACGGCGCGGCGTGGCGCGCGAAGTAGTCGGCGCCCTGCAGGCCCTTCTCCTCGCCCGACACGTTCAGGAACAGGATTGAGCGCTTGGGGCGCGTCTTCATGCTCGTGAACGCGCGCGCCACCTCGATCATCATCGCCGTGCCCGACGCGTTGTCGTACGCGCCATTGTTGATGGAGTCGCCGCTCACCGGCGTGCTGATGCCGAGATGGTCGAGGTGCGCCGAGATCACCACGCATTCCTTGGCGAGCTTGGGATCCGAACCGCGCAGCAGGCCCACCACGTTGGGGCTCTGCACGCGCGCGCGCGTGGTCACGCGCGTGGCGCGTAGGTGCGGCACAAGGTCGAAGCCCTGCGCCACGCTGGAATCCCCATCGGCGAAGATCTGCTCCACTGTGCGCGGCGCGTGATAGAAGAATGCGTCGAGCGGCTCACGCGCGAGCGTGCCGTTCAGTTCGAGGAGGGCCTGCGTGTTGCTCGGCGCGCCGCCTTGGTCGGTCCAGCGCATGGCCGAGAGCCGGCCCTGGCGCACGACTCGTTCCCACGCCACGCGTTTTTCCTCGTCGGGCCTGCGCACGCTCAGGATGCCGATCGCGCCGTGAGCGGCCGCGATCTGCTCTTTTACGATGCTGTTCGAATAATACGCGCGCTGGTCGTGATCGAACTTCGGCGGCGCGCCGCGGAACGTGAGGATCACCTTGCCGCGCACGTCGACCTGGGCGAAGTCGTCGTAGCCCAGCTCGGGTGCGGACACGCCGTATCCGGCAAACGCGAGCGGCGCGTCGGTGGTCCATTTATCGCGCAGCAGGTCCGGGCTCAGCATGTAGTCCTCGGCGATCACCAGCGTGTCGTCGTTGCCCGGGCGCTGCAGCACCATCATGCACTCGCCCTCGCGGATGCGGCCGCTCATATAGGGGACGCTCTGCAAGAAGGTCGAGTCGCCGCCGCCCGCAGGTTCCAGCCCCAGCGCGAGCATGCGCGTGGCCATGTAGTGCGCGGCCAGGTCGTAGCCGCGAGTGCCCGTGCCGCGGCCCTCGAGCAGGTCGTCGGCCAGGTAGCGGATGGTCGCCTCCAGTTGGCGGCCATCGATGGCGCCTGCGGCCTGCGTGACGCTGGGCGGCAGCGGTACGAGCGGGACGATGTGCTGCGCGGCCTTGGGTGACAACATTGGCGCGGCAGCGGCGGCAGCCGCGGCGGCGACAAGCGTCGCGGCGGCAGCCAGGAGCAGACGGCGGGTGCGATTCGGGAGCGCGGACATGAATGGCCTCGGGTCAGTGGTTCGGCCGCACGGGGTGCGGCCACGGTTCTGGACGCGGCGACGATGCTTGCATGTCAGGCCCGCGTCAATGCCCACATGACGGCCGCGGGCCCGCCACCGCTGGCTGGTCCCTTGGTCGGCCGCTATAGTCGCCCGGCATCCGGAACCTTGGCGCCGCGGCCGGGGTTCTGCAGCTGCCCGCAGCTCGCAGCGACCCATTCCCACGAGCGTAAGCGCCATGCCGAACGACGTCCCACGCCGGATCCTATGGGCCGACGACGAGATCGATCTCCTCAAGCCGCACATCCGTTTCCTCGAGCAGAAGGGCTACGCGGTCACGCCCGTGCTCAATGGCGAAGACGCGCTCGCCCGCATCGAGGCGGAGCGCTTCGATGTGCTGCTGCTCGACGAGATGATGCCGGGCATGGGCGGGCTCGAGACGCTTGCGCAACTCAAGGCGCGCGAGATCAACCTGCCGGTGATCCTCATCACCAAGAGCGAAGAAGAGACGCTCATGGAAGAGGCGATCGGCAAGCGCATCACCGATTACCTGATCAAGCCGGTGAACCCCTCGCAGGTATTCCTGGCCTGCAAACGCGTGTTCGATTCGCAGAAACTGCAGGATTCGCAGCGCGCCCGCGACTACGTGGGCGAGATGCAGCGTTGGCAGACCATGGACATCCGCCATCTGGACTGGGCAGGCTGGGCCGCGCTCGCGGTGGATGTGGCCAAGTGGGACGTGGGCCTGGACGGCGCGCCCGAGGCGGGCCTGCAGCAGGCGCATGGGGATTTCCGGCGCAGCCTCAACATCGATTTCAGCCGCTTCATCGAGGACAAGTACCCGGGCTGGGTAGCGACTGCGGCCAAGGGATCCGATGAGAACCGCCCGCCGCTGTCATGCGATGTGGTGCGCCACAAGGTGGTACCCGAACTCAGGGCAGGCAAACGCGTCGTGTTCATCGTGATCGACTGCATGCGGCTCGACCAATGGTTCACTTTGGAGCCATTGCTGGAGGACTGGTTCGATATCGAGCGTGATTACTACTGCTCGATCGTGCCCACCGCCACGCCGTATTCGCGCAATTCGATCTTCTCGGGGCTCCTGCCGGCGCAGTTATGGAAGAAGCACCCGGACCTGTGGCAGGAGAACACGCACGACGAGCGCACGCGCAACCGCTTCGAGCGCCAGTTCATGGACTTCCAGCTCGAACGTCTGGGCGCCACGCCGGCGCGGCCGCCGAAGTATCTCAAGATCTACGACCAGGACGAGGCCATCAACACGCGGCGCCAGATCAATTCATTCTCCGGCGTACCGCTGGTCTCGATGGTCTTCAACTTCCTCGATATCCTCGCGCACGGCCGCTCCGAGAGCGAGATCCTGCAGGAACTCGCGCCCGATGAAGCGGCGTTCCGCGCGGTCATGAAGGCGTGGTTCACGCACTCGCCGCTCTACGAGATCTTCCAAGCGCTCTCCACGCAGGACTGCACGGTGGTCGTGACCACCGACCACGGCGCGGTGCTGGGAAAGCGCGCGGCGCTCGTGTACGGCAATCGTGACACGTCGACCAACCTGCGCTACAAGTTCGGCATCAACCTGAACACAGATGTGAAGCAGGCGATCATCATCCGCAAGCCCATGGACTATCAGCTGCCCGATGACGGCGTGAACAAGAACTACGTGCTCGCGCGCGAGGACTACTATTTCGTGTATCCCACGAAATTCCACGAGTACGAACGCCAGTACCGTGGTTCGCTGCAGCATGGCGGCGTGTCGGTCGAAGAGATGATCCTGCCACTCATGACGCTGCGCCCCAAGGCGCCGCGGCCCGGAGCGTGACGCGGGCCTCAGGGCCAGCGGAACCGCGCATGTCCGGAAGCCTGGTGCGGCATACGGATTCGGTCGAGGCGACCGGTCGTCTTGGTGCGGCCTTCGCTATCGAGCTGCGCGTGGGCGATGTCGTGGCGCTGCGAGGCGACCTTGGCGCGGGCAAGACGCGCTTCGTGGCCGGTATGGTGCACGCGTTCGATCCGCACGCGCGCGTGCGCAGCCCGAGCTTCACGCTCGTGAACGAATACCTGCTGGCCACGCCGATCTTTCATCTGGACCTGTACCGTTTGGAGCGCTCGAGCGAGACCGACAGCTTGGGGCTCGAGGAATACGCTTCACGCGGCGCGCTCATCGTGGAGTGGGGCGAGCGCTTGCCCGCGTCGTGGCTCGCCGAGGCGCTCATGATCGCGATCACGTCGGGCGAGGGCGACCAGCGGACGTTCCACGCGAGCGCCTTCGGCGGCCGCGGCAAGGAGCTTCTCGAAGCTTGGCGCGCGCTGCCGGAGGCGCCGTGAACGGACTCGCGATCGAGTCCGCCACCGATCACGTGGAGGTCGCGGCCGTTTACGGTGAGGCTGTGATGGCGCACCGCATCGAGGAAGTCGGCCACGGGCACACGCGCAGACTCGCCGCGATCTGCGAAGACGTGCTTACCGAAGCGCGGCTGGCGCCCAAGGACCTTGCGTGGGTCGCCGCCGATCTGGGCCCCGGCTCGTTCACCGGTGTGCGCGTGGGGCTCGCAACCGCGCGCGCGTATGCGTTCGCGGGCGGCGCCAAGGTGCTCGGCGCCTCGAGCCTGGCCTCCCTTGCGCAGGCGGCCCCGGCGCGCCGCGCGCTCGTGGTGCCGCTCGTGGGCGCCGGCCGGCGCGATGTCTACGCAGGCTTCTTCCGCCGCGGCGCGCGCGGACCGGCCATCCTGGTGGCCGCGCCGCGCGTGCTGCCGGCCGACGCGCTGCTCGACGCGGTCGCCGAGGTGCATTCGGTGGTGCCCGAGCTTGCTGTGCGCTTCGTGGGTCCGGGCGCGGGGCGCGAGCAGGAGCGGCTGGAAGCGCGGTATCCCACATCGACCGCACTCGCCTTTCGGCATGATGGCCTCTCGGCGCTCGATCTGGCTGCTGCGGTGCGGTCGGGGCTTGGCGCGGGCCACGGACTGCCGGCCGCCGGCCGCGAGGCCGAGCCGCTCTACGTGCGCTCCGCGCAAGCCGAGGAGCGCGTGCGTCACGCGGCGATGAGCCACATCGAGGTCGCCGTGCGCCACACCGTATTGAGTGACGTGCCGGTGATCAGCGCGCTCGAGCAGCACATCTATTCCGACGCTTGGGAAACCACCTTCTTCCACAGCCTGCTGCGCCAGAAGGGCGGCTTCTCGCGCGTGGTCGATCGCAGCGGCGAGCTTGCCGGGTATCTCTTTGCGCGCATGCTGCCGCCGGGTTGCGACCTGGAGAACATCGCGGTCTCGCCGCTGCATCGCCGCGCAGGCGTGGCGCGGATGCTGCTCGCAGCACTGTTCGACGGCTGCCGCGCGAACGGTGTGAACCACGTGATGCTCGAAGTGCGCGTGAGCAATGACAACGCCCAGGCTCTGTACCGCAGCCTGGGCTTTCGGTTGGTGGGCCTGCGCCGCGGTTACTACACCGATCCCGAAGAGGACGCGCTGCTCATGCGCATCGAGGTGCCGCGCGCGAGCGGGTAGCCCGGCGCGGGCCCGGCGTCACAGCCCGTCGTACTTGGAGTAGCCGCGCTCGTTCCAGTAGTCCGCGGGTTCCTTGGCGGTGTACGCGATCTCGGTGATCGCCTTGATATTCTTAAGGCCCAGCTTCATCGGGACCAGCAATCGCATGGGCGCGCCGTGTTCGATGGGCAGCGGCTGGCCGCCCAGCTGCGTCGCCAGCAGTGTCTGCGGATGCCGTGCGGTCTCGAGGTCGATCGAGACGTAATAGGGATCGGGATGGCCGTGGGCATCCCGGTTGACCGCCGAACGCATCGCGGCCCACTTCGCGCCGGGTGCGGGCGGGAACGCCGCGAGGAAGTCGGCGAAGCGGATGCCGCCCCACCACGCGACGGCGCTCCAGCCCTCGACGCACACGAAACGCGTGACCTGCTCGTGCGTGGCGAAGCGCGCCAGGTCATTCACGCCCAGGCGCTCGATGCGGCCCGACGCGAGGCCCGAGATCTGCAGTTGCCACGTGGGCAGGTACGCGGGGTCCGGCGTCTGGCCATCGTAATTATTGCGCAGCGGTGTGACCTCGGATCTCGCATACGTGCGGATCGTGCGGTCTTTTGAATACAGCGCCTCGGCCACATCGTCGTCGAATGTGAGCGAGCCATCGAGCAGCTTGCCGCGGCGCTCCGAAGTGAGCCCCACGCGCGCGGCCAGTGTATCGAGCGCGTCGTGGCCGGCCTGCAGAGGCAGGTGCGATTTGGTGCGCGACGGCAGCAGCCACCACGCGCCGAGGGCGGCGGCCGCGACGCCCGCGCCATACAACAGGAAGTCGCGGCGCGTCTGCGCGGCGAGCTTGCGGCGTGGCAGGGCGATGGCGACCTCGGGGCGCTCTTCAATGGGCGAGAGCTTGCGCGGCGCGGGTCGCGCCGGTGCCGGCGCGGGCTGCGCGGGTGGTTCTGCGGCGGCCGGTGCCTGTTCGGCCGCGGGCGCTTCCGGCACCGCGGCAGGCTCGGGCGTCACCGCCGGCGTCGCCTCCGGCGCTGCGTCAGCCGCATCCTCGCGCGGCGTGTCGTCATGCATGTCCATCGCCATCCTCCTTCACCCGTGCGGACCAGCCCGTGATCATGGACCGAAATGTGTCGAAGCCATCGGCGATGACCAGGATCACGTGCGGCACCACGAACGTGCCGAGCACAAGCATGCTCACGAAGTGCACGATGCGTGCGCCGTCGTAGTTCACGAACAGCCGCTCGAGCCAGCCGAGCATCGCGGGCTTGTGCATGGCCCAGCCGGAGGCCACCACGAGCGCGCCGAAGATCGGCATGGAGAAATAGGCCGCGCGCTGCAGGGCGTTGTACTTGAACGCGATCTTCGGATGCGGATTCGGCTTGCGCAGCACCAGGCTCGGCACGGCGTTCAGGTAATAGCGCAGCATGGCCACGGCCTCGGCGGGATCGGTCCCGCGAGGCAGCAGCGCGCGCCAGCCGCCGCCGGCGGCCAAGCCCAGCGCGTAGAGCGCGCCGTTGATCATGAACAGGTACGCGAACAGCCAATGAATACTCAGCGCCGATGCCAGCGAAGACGTGCCCAGGCTGAAATGGTTGTAGATCCAGTTGCGCGGGTCGTCGTGGGTGTCGTGCAGCAATCGTGCGATGAACACGCTCACATCGCCCAAGCCATCGTGCGTGTGCGTGACCGGGTTCCACGGATGCATGAACACCGGCGCGGCCCAATAGATGCTCAGGCCCGTCACCAGCAGTCCGAACAGCAATGGGATATTCACCCAGTGGGTGATCCGCACGAGCCCATGATGCTTGGGCACGACGCGAACGGTGTCGGTGCTCTGGGGAGCTCGGCTCATCGGCTTGTGGACCTCGCAAGGGGTGCGGCGGGTAGGACGGACGAAGGCGTTACGCGATGGGGCCGCTCGCGTGACGGAAGCCTTGCGTGCGCTTGACCTTGTGCGCGGCGCGCGGGCCGCAATATGCCACACGCCGGGGTGCCCGCGCAGCGCCAAGCGCTTCCGGCCGAGCCCGGTAATGCGCTGGCGGGCGGGGCGTCCCGGTATTATCGTGCCGCGACTGGCTTTGTACTCGAGCGATCACTTCCGGCAGCTTGGCGCCTTCGTCGGCGGCTGCGCCGGCTCACACATATGAAGGTACGCCCATGTCCTGGTTGAAACGCGAACGCACCGGCATCAAGACCACGACCAAACCCGACCGGCCGGAACTGCCGGAGGGGTTGTGGACGAAGTGTGACGATTGCGGCGAAGCGCTCTTCCAGACCGTCCTCGAAGACAACCTTTGGACCTGCCCGCACTGCAGCCATCACTTCCGCGTGCCCGCTCGCACCTACATCGGCTACCTCACGGACGAGGGCAGTTTTCGAGAGCGCCACGCGAACCTGGTGGCCGGTGATCCGCTGGAGTTCCGCGACGCCAAGATGAAGTACCCCGACCGCCTCGCTGCGGCGCAGCGCGACACCGGCGAGAAAGACGCGTGCATCTCCGGCGTGGCCACGATCGGCGGCGTGCCGGTGAGCCTGGCGGTGATGAACTTCTTCTTCATGGGCGGCAGCATGGGCTCGGTCGTGGGCGAAAAAGTCGCGCGTGCGATCGAGGACGGCATGCGCGAGCGCCGGGCAGTGGTCGTGGTCTCGGCCACGGGCGGCGCGCGCATGCAGGAAGGCATCCTTTCGCTCATGCAGATGGCCAAGACCAGCGTGCTACTGGCACAGTTGCGCGAACAGCGCGTCCCGTTCGTCTCTCTCTTGACCGATCCCTCGACGGCGGGCGTGCTGGCGTCGTATGCATCACTGGGCGATCTGATCATCGCCGAGCCCAAGGCGCTGGTCGGTTTCGCCGGTGCGCGCGTGATCCGGCAGACGATCGGTGAGGACCTGCCACCGGGCTTTCAGCGCGCCGAGTTCGTGCTCGAGAAGGGCTTCATCGACCGGATCGTGCACCGCAAGCAGATGCGCGAACAGGTCGGGCAGTCGTTGGGCTTCTTCTGGCATTCGACGCGGGGTTTCGCGCCCGAGGGCGCGCCATCACCGCACGCCTACGACCCGAACGCTCCCCGTTCGTCCTGAGCCTTCGCCAGATCCTATCGTGACCCATTCGCTGCAGCGCCAACTCGAAGCCCTCTACGGTCTCGAGCGCCGGCGCGACAAGCTCGGCTTGGACGGCACCCGCGCACTGCTCGCCGCGCTCGGCGACCCGCACACGCGCTTCCGCTGCGTGCATGTGGCCGGCACGAACGGCAAGGGCTCGGCATGTGCGCTCATCGAGCGCGTGCTGCGCGCGGCTGGTGCTCGCTCGGGCCTCTTCACGTCGCCGCATCTGGTGGACTTCCGCGAGCGCTTCCGCGTGCGCGGCCACTGGGGCGACGAGGCCACGCTGAGCGCGCGTCTCGCGTATGTCGAATCGCTGCCCCAAGCGCAGGACCGCACCTTCTTCGAGGTGGCGACCGCGCTGGGCTTCGATTGGTTCGCATCGCAGAAGGTGGATTGGGCGGTGCTGGAAGTCGGCTTGGGCGGGCGCTTGGATACCACCAACGTGGTCACTCCCAAGGTCTGCGCGATCACATCGATCGGGCTCGACCACGCCGAGATACTGGGCGACTCGCACGAGAAGATCGCCGCCGAGAAGGCGGGTATCCTCAAACCCGGCGTGCCGGCGATCTCGGGAGTCGAGCACGACGCGGCGGCCAGCACGATCGCGCGCATCGCCCGCGAAGTCGGTGCGCCGCTCGTGCAGGCGCGCGACGTGGTCGACGTGAAGGATACGATCTACGGCCCGTGGGGCACGCGACTATCGATCGAGTGCGAGCCGTGGGGGCGCTTCCAGTTGCAGACCACGCTGCGCGGCAGCCATCAGCGCGAGAACGCGCGCGTCGCGATCGCGGTACTGGCGCAACTCACGCAGCAAGGCGTGCCCTTGCCGCTGGCCGCGCTGCGCGAGGGCTTCGCTGCCACACGTTGGCCCGGGCGGCTGGAGCCTTCGCCCACCGTGCGGCGGCTGTGGTGGGACGGCGCACACAACCTGGATGGCGTGCGCCGCCTGGCGCAGGCGTGGCGCGATGAGATGCAACTCGAGCCGCCATTCGCGGTGGTGTTCGCAGTCGCGCGTGACAAAGACGCACTGGCCATGCTGCGCCGGTTGCAGAGCTTCGCACCCAGCGCGCGGTTCATCCTCACGCGCACGCGCAACGAACGCGCGCTGCCGGTGGATGTGCTGCAGGAACACGCGAAGAGCATAGGGCTGATCGCCGAGACGGCGCCAAGCGTTGAGGCAGCGCTGCGTCCGCTCTTGGATCACGGCGACGATGGCCGCGGCAAGGCGGCGGGCCGTGTGCTCCTCGCGGGCTCGCTCTTCGCCGTGGGCGAAGCGATGGAAGCGTTTGGCGGCGCGCCAGGAGATGTGCAGTGAGCCGCCTGCGCGCGATCTCCTGCGTCGCGCTGCGTGCCGCCGCGTGGGCAGCGCTCCTGTGCGCCACGTTCATGCTGGCACCCGGCATTCGCTCCGCGAATGCCGCTGCGGAGGAGCCGCCTTTCCACATCACCGCCAACAACATGACCGGCGGCCGCGAGCCCAGCGGCGACGTGCTGTACCTGAACGGCGACATCCGCGTCACGCGCGGCAAGACGCTCCTCACCGCCGATGCCGGCCGATACCTGCGCGCCACGGGGATGATCGACCTGAACGGCCATGTGAAGCTCGTGGACTCGACGACCACCGTCACGTGCGAACACGCGCAGTTCTCGGAGAACGACGACCGCCTGAACCTGGACGGCAACGTGGTGATCGTCGACAAGACGGCGACGCTGCGCGCGCCGACCGGCTGGTACGACCGCAAGAACGGACTCGCGCATCTCTCCGGCGGCGTCACGGGCAGTGAGAAGCTCCAGCGCCTGTCGGCCGATGAGGTCACCTACCTGCGCGATTCGCTGCTCGTGCAGGCGCGCGGGCGCGTGAAGGGCTTCGACGACGAGAACAAGGTGGAGCTGAGCGCGCGCTCGGTGGACTTCTACCGCAAGACGAAGATCGCGGTCGCGACGGGCGACCCCGAGATGCGTTCCAAGGATACGGACGGCCAGACGAGCATCCTGCGCGCGCGCCTGCTGCGTGTGGACTCCGATGCCAAGACCGCCGAGGCGATCGATTCGGTGACGGTGGAGCGCGACACGCTGCGCGCGCGCGCCGATCGCGCGTTCTTCGACGACAGGCAAGGCCGCGGGCTCATGCTCGGCTCGCCGCGCGCGTACGACAACGAGACGAGCGTGAGCGGTGACACGCTGGAGTTGCTGTCGGACAACCACAAGCTGCGCAAGGTCGTCGTGCACAGCAATGCCACCATGGACTACCTGGGCCGGCGCGAGACGAACAGCGGCGAGACCAGCCGGCTGAGCGGCGCGCGCATCGAGGCCTATGTGGTGGAGGACCGCATCGACAGCCTGCGCGCCACCGGCGCGGCGCGAAACGGATATTCGTCGCCGAGCAAGGCCGGTAAGACGAACGAGACCAACCAGGCCAGTGGCGATACCATCCTGGTTTATTTCAAGGACAAGAAGATCGACCGCGCCCGCGTGATCGGCACCGCCTCGGGCGAGTACCGGCCGTCGGTCGCGAAGGACGACACGACCGCGGTGATCAACGAGGTCGTGCGCTACGACGGCAAGAAGATCGACTTCGTGGTGCCCAAGAACACCATCGTGCTCGACGGCGACGCGCACCTGACTTACCGCGAGATGGAACTCACCGCCAAGCGCGTGGAGTTCGACAGCGACAAGCAGACGCTGGTGGCCACCGGTAAGCCGCAGTTGCAGGACCGCGGCGATAAGGTCGACGGCCACCTCATGAGCTATGACATGCAGACGCGCACGGGCACGATCTACCAGGCGCAGACGGCGTACGAGAAGGGTCTGTACCGCGGCCAGCGAATTCGCAAAGCGGGCGACAATGAACTCGATGTGCTGGGCGGCTCGTACAGCACCTGCGATCTCGACGAGCCGCACTATCACTTCTCGGCGCGCTGGATGAAGATCTATCTCAAAGACAAGCTCGTCGCGAAGCCGGTGGTGTTCTATCTGCGCAACGTGCCGATCTTCGCGCTGCCGTTCTACGTCTTCCCGATCAAGCCGGGCCGGCACTCGGGGTTCCTGTTCCCGCAGTTCGAGCTGGGATTCAACAACAAGTCGGGCCAGTTCCTGCGCAACGCCGGTTACTACTGGGCGCCCAACGACTACTTCGACCTCACCGGCGCCGCGGACTATTATCAGGCCGCGCCGTCGTATGCGATCCGCGGGGAGGGCAACTACAAGCTCTTGTATCGCTTCGACGGGCACTTCGAGGGGCGCTTCGAGCACAACGACGCCACGGGCCGCGATGACTACGTGTTCGACGGCACGCACCAGCAGGACGTGACGCCGCGCACGCGGCTCACCGCGCAGGGCAACTTCGTCTCGAGCCGCGACTACAACAACAGCGCATTCTCGGGCGCCACGCTCGAGCAGCGGCTCAACCGCTTCCTGCGCTCGAACATCTCGATCTCGCATTCCGCGGACTGGGCGGCGTTCAACGCAGTCATCGACCGCAACCAGGATCTGGACGCCGACCAGTCGATCGTCTACTCGTCGGCGAACGGCGCCTCCACCGCGCCAGCCATCGGCCAGCGCGCGAGCCTGGCGAACCTGAGCGTGTCGTCGCCCAACCTGAGCGTGAGCTTTCCCACGCGCACGCTGGGCAGCTACGCCTTCCTGAAAGACCGGCCGCTCGGCAAGGCGCTGCAGACGACTTACTTCAGCCTCAACACCCAGTTCCTCTCGCAGAGCACCCGGCAGGCGTTCGTGAAGAACTACCTCGTCACCAACGGCGGGCTCGACTCCTCGACCGTGCTCGATCAGCAGGTGCTCACGCGCCGCGGATTCCGCACCAATGTGTCGATCAGCGATTCACGCCGCGCGTTCGGTTGGCTGAACATCGCTCCTGGCGTGAATGCCACGGGCGTGGTGTTCGACTTCGACGAACAGGGTCGCAAGGTCGTGCCGGCCGCGGTGTGGTCATCGCAGTTGTCCATGTCGAGCACGTTCTACGGCACGTTCAAGCCGCCCATCCCCAAGTTGGTGGGCTTGCGGCACGTGATCGCGCCGGCGCTGTCGTTCAGCTACAGCCCCGATTTCTCGGGCCTGCAGTACACCGACACGGCGGGCGTGCGCCGCAACCGCTTCAATGGCTTCGGCGGCATCTCGATCTCGGGCTTCAAGAGCGCGAATATGAACTTCAGCCTGGACCAGCGCTTCCAGGTGAAGCTCAAGGACCACGATCAGGTCACGCGCCTCGACAACCTGTTGAGCATGACCACATCGGGCTCGTACAACTTCCTCTATCAGGAAGCGCACCAGAAGCACGGGCTCTCTGCCCTCTTCACGAACATCCGCCTGCAACCGCCCGGGCTGTTGTCCGCGGACGCCGCAGGCTCCGTTGACGTGCACGAAGGCCGGCCGCTGCGCACGTTCGGCTACAACCTGGGCGCGAACTTCAGCAGCAACGGCGCAAAGAAGACGCCGGCTTCGCTGCCCGTGGACCAGACGGCGCGTAAGGGCGAGATCACTTCGGCCGACGATTTCAAGGAGAACTGGCGCATGTCGCTGGCGTATTCGTACAGCGGCGGCTACGCGGGCCCCAGTTGGAGCGCGCAGAAGACGGCGAACGCGGTCGTGAGCTACGCGTTCTCGCCCAACTGGCAGTTCGACTACTCCACGTCGTATGACGTCACGCGCAGCCAAGTCGTCTCGCAGCGCTACAGCCTGACCCGTCACATCCATTGTTGGGAGGCGATCTTCACCCGGTCGTTCACGCCGGGCGGCGAAGCGGAGTACTACTTCCGTCTGGGCATCCGCGACCAGCGGGAGGTCTACATCGAGCGCGGCACCCGCGTGCAGAGCTTTGGCGGGATCCAGTAACCGTGCCCGTCACACGACTGCACCTGGCGTGCGATCACTGCGATGCCGCCGCGTGGCTGGGACCGCGCGCGGACCGCGGCGCCGTCCGCACCAAGGCCGCGGCAGCCAGCGTCGACGCTTGGTGCGAGGCCTGTCAGCTCGCGCAAGCGGCGCCGGGCGCCGGCGCGCCGTGCACGCGCTGCGGCACGCCGCTCACGGCCGGCGCGCCGCGCTTCGCCGAGCTATGGGGCGCGCTGCAGGAATGTGATGCCGTGCTGGCAGCGTGGACCGGTGACCCGCAGCCGCTGCGCACGCTGTTGCCCGAGCGCCCGCGATTCCTGACGGACCTCGCGCCACCGGCGATCGATGCCGCGGAGCCGGTCACCGAGCTGGTCGCGCGCGGCGACTATGCTGGCGCACTCGCCGCTGCCAAGCCGGCGACCGCGCAGGGCTGGGCCGCGCGCGCGATCGCGCACGAGCGCCGCGGTGATGCGGCGGCGGCGACCGCCGACTGGTCGCGCGTGCTCGAGGCGCACGACGCGGCATCGCTGCATGCGCGCGCGCGACTGGCGCGCGGCAGCCTGCATGCGCGCGCCGGCGAGTGGGATGCCGCGGAGGCCGACCTGGCGCTCGCGGGCGAGGGCTTTGAAGCGCGCTGGGATCGCGCGGCGGTGCGCGTGCATCGCGCGGTCGAGATCACACCGGGCCTGCCCGACGCTGCGCTCATCACGCGCGCGCAGACACAAGTCCCCGAGGTCACGCCATACTGGAGCGACCCGACCATCGCGCGGCTCTTGTGGACGCTGCTCGTGGAGCGCTCACTCGAGCGCCAAGGGCCCATGCGCTCGGATTGTCCCGACGTGCGCGTGCTGCGCGCGGCCGAGAGCTTCTTCGAGTTCGACTCGTTCTGGGACCGCGCGATGATGCTGCTGGGCTGGACGCGCGTGAATGTGATGCGCGAAGTAGCGCGCCATGCTTCGCTGCTCGCCGAGGCGCACCTGCACGCGCTCACGCTGGAGCCGCCGGTACGCGGGCAGGCGCTGGCGCCGCTTGCCGCAGCGATCGAGGCCGCGCGGCGCGCCGTGCACCTGCGCGAGCCGGCCGCGGCCCGCGCGGCGCTCGCGCCCATGCTCGAGCGCGCCGACCTGCGCCATTACCGGCTGCCCTGCGCGGTCTGCGGTGTGGGCAGCGTGGGCGTGGATGCGGTCGACGAAGCAGGCGGCGAAGAGGATGAGACGGCGCTCTGAGCCGCGAGGGGCCAGCCCGGTGAGCGTCCGATAGACCGCTGGTCTACACTCGCACTCATGACCTTGATCCCGATCCAGAGCTTGCGCCGCGAGAGCGCGCTGCCGCCGCCGGTCGTCGAGTCCGTGCGTCTGCGCATCTCGGGCATGCACTGCGCGTCGTGCGTGAGCCGCGTCGAAGGCGCGCTCGCCTCGGTGCCCGGTGTGGCGCAAGCGCGCGTGAACCTAGCGACCATGCGCGCCGAGGTCGACTTAGGAACCCCTCTGGATGCGGGCGTGCTCGCCGCTGCGGTGCGCGAGGCGGGCTATGACGCGCATGTGGTCACCGCGCTTGTGGCCGATGACGCCGAGCAGCGCGAGCGCGCAGTCGAGCTTGCCGTGGTGCGCAAACGCTTCCTGCTGGCGCTCGCGTTCGGCGCGCCGGTGGTGGTGATCGCGCATCTCTCGTTGCTGCCGCTGCCTGCGGCTGCGGCAGCGCTCGTGGGCGGCACTGCGGCCGCATGGGCGCAGTGGCTGCTGGCGACGCCCGTGCAATTCATCGCGGGCCTGCCGTTCCTACGCGGCACGTGGCGCGGCATCACCAAGCGCGCGCCGGACATGGACATGCTGGTGGGCATCGGCACCCTCGCGGCTTACGCGTATTCGGTATTCGCGCTCTTCGAGCCGTCCGCGCCGACGAGCGGCGCTGCGATGGGTGTGGGCCACGGCGCGGGGCCGGCGCTGTACTTTGATACGTCGGTCACGATCGTGTCGCTCATCCTGCTTGGCCGCCTGCTCGAGGCGGGTGCCAAATCGCGCGCGTCGCAGGCCATGCGCAAGTTGCTCGAGCTGCGCCCCAAGACGGCGCACCGCCTGCGCGCCGCAGGCGACGCACAAGGCGAGGACGTGACGCTCGACTTGGTACAGGTGGGCGACCTGCTGCGGGTGCGCCCCGGTGAGCGCGTGCCGGTCGATGGCATTGTCATGGAGGGGCGCTCGACCGTCGACGCGTCGTTGGTCACCGGTGAGTCGCTGCCGGTCGAGGTTTCGCCCGGTGCGCGCGTGACCGGGGCGACGTTCAACCAGACCGGCGCGTTCACGCTGCGCGCGGAACACGTGGGCGCAGACAGCCAGTTGATGCGCATCGTCGCCATGGTCGAGCGCGCGCAGAGTACAAAGGCCTCGGTGCAGTCGCTGGCGGACCGGATCGCGGCGGTATTCGTGCCCGCGGTGCTCGTGGTCGCGGCGGTCACGGCCGCGTCGTGGCTGTTCGCCGGCGCGGGCATGACCACGGCGCTCATGCGCATGGTCGCCGTGCTCATCGTTGCGTGTCCGTGCGCGCTGGGCCTGGCCACGCCCACAGCGTTGATCGTGGCCACGGGCCGCGGCGCTGAACTGGGGTTGATCGTGCGCGATGCGCGCGCGCTCGAGGCGGCCGCGCGCGTGCGCACGGTCGTGTTCGACAAGACGGGCACGCTCACGCTGGGCGCGCTGCAGGTGGTGGCCGTGGTCGCTGCGCCGGGGCAGAGCGAAGAAGCCGTGCTGCTCGCAGCCGCGACCACCGAAGCGCGCAGCGAGCATCCGATCGCTCGCGCCATCATTCGTGCCGCCCGTGAGCGAGGCCAGCAGCCGCAGGCCGTGGAAGACTTCGGCGCCGCGCCGGGACGTGGCGTGTGGGCGCTGCGCGAGGGCCGCGTGATCGTGGCCGGGCGCGATGACCTGCTGGCCGAGTATGGCGCGGACGCCGCGCCGATCGCGGCGGACCGCGCGCGGCTCGAAGCGCAGGGGCGCACGGTACTCGCCGTCGCCGAGGGCGGCACGCTGCTCGGGTTGCTCGCGCTCGCGGACACCGCTCGCGCCGATGCCGCCGCCGCCGTGCGCGCCCTGCGCGCGCAGGGCTGCCGCGTGCACATGCTCACGGGCGACCGGCCGGCGAGCGCGTCGGCACTCGCGCTCGAGGTGGGAATCGAGCCGGCCAACGTGATCGCCGGCGTGCTGCCGTCCGAGAAGGCGGCGCGCATCGCGGCGCTTCGTGCGGCGGCACCGGTGGCGATGGTCGGCGATGGCATCAACGACGCGCCCGCGCTCGCGTCCGCCGATGTGGGCTTCGCGATGGCCTCTGGAACGGACATCGCCATGGAGGCGAGTGGCTTCACGCTCGTGCGCGGCGATCTCCTGAGCGTGGTCGATGCTGTGCGGCTCTCTCGCCGCACTATGCAGGTGATCCGCCAGAATCTCTTTCTTGCCTTCGCTTACAACGTGATACTGATCCCCGTGGCGGCCGGCGTGCTGGCGCCGTTGCTCGCACCCGGCGGTGCGGTGGGCCCGGTCCTGGGCTGGCAAGGCACGTTGCATCCCATGCTGGCCTCGCTCGCCATGGCGCTCTCGAGCGTGTCGGTGGTCAGCAGTTCGGTGCGTTTGCGGGGGTTCCGCTAGAAGACACCCTGTCAGGGGCTTGTGATTCCTCGCGCTGCAGGCCGTCACGAGGATGACGCCGCAACGTATCTGTGCCGATAATGGTGACGCGGGGCGGTATGCGCCCGAGTGGTGACCCGATACTTTATGGAGGTCCTCACGATGTTTCGTCGTTCGGCTGCGTTGATGCGCCTGTTCGCGCTCGTGTTCGCGGTGGTGCTGCCCCTGTCGGCGGCCCATTGCCTGTTCATGGGTGCGCCCGCGCATGGCGCTACCAAGGCGATGCATCCGTGCTGCGAGAAGGCCGCAGCGCGCGCGAGCGCTGCGCACGCGAAGCACGCGCCGCTGGGCGAGCCGAAGTCCTGCTGCACGCAGCTGCCCTCCGGCGTGAACGCCGGCGTGGTCACGCTCGATGCGCCCCATGCGAGCATCGCGACGCTCGTGCAGTTCACGGTGCTACTGGCGCCGGCGCCCGTGATGCTGCCGCGCGCCGAAGAAGGCTCCGATGACCCGCCGGGTGCGCCGCCGCATGCTGCGCATCTGTTGCGAGGTCCGCCCGCACAGGCCTGAGACGCGCGCGCTGTTGGAGCGCCGTCTGTTGCCGCCGTCTGGGAATCGCGCGCCGCCGCATGCGCGCTTGAACGCACCTGCGATCCCTGTGTGGGAGAAGTCATGAGTGGCCTTGGAATCGCGCGCGCGCTGCTGTGCCGCTGCGCGTTGTTGCTGATGGTCGTGGCCGCCGGGCCGGCGCGCGCCGCCGATGCGCCGCACGCGCTGGACCTGACCACGGTGCTGGCCCAGGTCGCCGCGAGCTCTCCCATGCTGGCCGCCAGCGGCGCCATGAGCGATGCCGCGCGCGATCGCATCGCGCCCGCCGGCGCGTGGAGCGCGCCCATGCTGGAGGCCGGTGTGGTGAACGTGCCCACCACGGGGCGCTTCGACGCCGACATGATGACCATGAAGATGGTGGGCGTCGAACAAAAGGTGCCGATCTCGGGCGCGAACGCGCGTTCGCGCGCCGCCGCCACGTATGCGTATGAGGCTGCGCGCTGGAACGCGCAGCGCGACCGCATGAATGTGTTCAGCGACACGTGGCAGGCCTACGCCGACGCGTACCTGGCCGGGCTTGCTGCCGACGCCGCCGATGCCCACGACGCGGTGATGGCGCGCATGGAGGACGCCGCGCGCGCCAAGTTGGCATCGGGCCGCGGGCGCATCGGCGAGGTGCTCACCGCGCAGGCGGAGCGCGCGCGGCTGAGCGCCGACGGCGAACGCGCGCGCGCGGAGCAGCGCACGGCGCTGGCGAAGCTCGCAGCGCTGCGCGGACGCGATACGGTGGTGGCGGGCGAGACGCTCGCGCCGCCGCCCGAGTGGCTCGCGAGCGACACCACGCGCGCGTGGGACGCCGCGTACGGCGCGGCCCACCCGGCGCTGCGCGCGATGGCCGCCGGCGTGGCGCGCGATCGTGCAAGTGCCGACGCCATGCGGCGCATGCGCTGGGGCGATCTGGACGTGAAGGCAAGCTATGGCAAGCGCGAGACGCTCCAGGGCGGCATGACGCAGGACGACATGTTCAGCGCCAGTGTGGGAGTGATGCTGCCCGTGGGCTTTGGCGGCCGCGAGGGCGCACAGGCGCGCGCGATGGACGACATGGCGCGCGCAGGCGAGTCCGAGCGCCGCGCGCTGGCGCTCGATCTGCGCCAGCAGTTGATCGCCGCGCGCAACGATGCGCGCGTGAATGAGCGCCGCGTGCGCGTGCTGAGCGACACCGTGCTGGTGCTGCAGCAGCGCGCGCTGGATGCCGACTGGGGCGCGTACGCCTCGGGCAGCCTTGACCTGGCGCGCGTGCTCGACACGGCACATGCGGCCTACACGACACAGATCGAGATCCTCCGCGCCCGGCAGGACCTGGCGCACGCGCTCGCGCGCGTGCTGGCGCTTTCGGCCGACGGTTCACTGGTTGGCGTCACGCTTCCGCAGGAAGCACCAAGGAGCACACGATGAGTATGCCCGAGAAGGCTGTAGCGCCCGCGGGCGCTGCGTTCATGAACGTGGTGCGGTGGGCGCTGTTCGTGGGTCTGTTGCTGCTCGCCGGTGCGAGCTTGGGCCGCGTGTTCGCGCCCGGTGGTGGCGGCGCGCTGGCGCTGGGCTCGAGCAACCGCGCGGCCACCGATCATGGCAAGCCGGCGCCGCTTTATCACTGCCCCATGCATCCGAATTATACGTCCGATCGCCCGGGCGAATGCCCGATCTGCGGCATGACGCTGGTCCGCATCGACGGCGGCGAGCACGACTCGCATGGAATCGGCTCGCACGGAATCGGCTCGCGTGACATCTCAAACGTGACCGGGCTCGTGCCCGTGCAGCTGAGCAGCGAACGCATCCAGCGCATCGGCGTGCGCACGGCGGTCGCCACCCGCTCCGCTCTGACACGCAGCGCCTCGCTCACGGGTTTCGTGACGCCCGATGAGAGCCGCATCACACGGCTCCAAGTTCGCCTCAGCGGCTGGGTGCGCAGCCTGGACGTGAACGCGGTCGGCCAGGCGGTGCGCCAGGGCCAGAGCCTGCTCACGCTCGAGAGCCCGGACCTGTTCCAAGCCGAGCAGGAGTACTTGATCGAACTCAGCGCGGCCGAGAACCAGAGCACGGCGGCACACCTTCGCGGCGACAGCGCAATGGTCGGCATGAGCGGCGCAGGCAGCAGCATGTCGCACGAAGCGCCGGGCCGGGCCGCAGCGCGCCAGCGGCTCAAGTTGCTGGGCGTGCCCGACGACGAGGTGCGACGCCTGGAGCGAGAGCGCGTGGCGTCGTCGCGGCTCACGTTCCGCTGTCCTGTCAATGGCGTCGTGCTCGAGCGCGGGGTGCTGAACGGCCAGGCGATCTCGCCCGACACGCCGCTGTTCGCGATCGCGGACCTCTCGCGCGTGTGGGTGCAGGCGGACCTGTTCGTGCAGGACCTGGGCGCCGTGCATGTGGGTGACCGGGTGCACTTCACAGCCGACGGTCCGGGCGGCGCACAGGCCAACGGCACCATCGAGTTCCTCACGCCCACGGTCTCGACCGAGACGCGCACGGTGCAGGCGCGGATCGCGCTCGCGAACCCGCAGGGCCGCCTGCGCCCGGGCATGTTCGGCCGCGTGAGTGTGGCGGGCAGCATGGCGAGCAGCATGGCAGGCAGCGGCGGCGCGGCGCTCACCGTGCCGAGCGAAGCCGTGGTCCATACGGGCGAAGAGGACTATGTGTTCCTGGCGCATGCCGGCGGCATCTTCGAGCCGCGGCGCGTCATTGCCGGCGCGGAGGATGGCGACCGGATCGCGATCGTCTCCGGCATCGCCGCGGGCGACACAGTGGTGGCGAGCGCGTCGTTCCTGATCGATTCCGAGAGCCGCCTCAAGGCGGCGATCGCCGGACTCGGCGCGCAGCCGGCCGCACACCAGCGCGGGTCTACCCGATGATGATCCCGCGCCTGATCGCCTTCTGCGCGACACGCCGCACGCTCGTGTTCGTGATCACGATACTCGCGTTCATCGGCGGGCTCGTGGCCATGCGCGCGGTGCCGCTCGATGCGCTGCCCGACCTGAGCGACCCGCAGGTGATCGTATTCACTGACTGGATGGGCCGCAGCCCCGACCTGGTCGAGGACCAGGTCACCTATCCGATCGTGAGTTCGCTGCTGGGTGCTCCCAAAGTGGTGGCGGTGCGCGGCCAGTCGATGTTCGGGATGAGCTTCATCTACGTGATCTTTCAAGAAGGCACGGATCTCTACTGGGCGCGCAGCCGCGTGCTCGAGTACCTGAGCACGATCCGCTCACGGCTGCCTGAAGGCGTCACGCCCACACTGGGCCCCGATGCGAGCGCCGTGGGCTGGGTATTCCAATACGCGCTGGTCGACAAGAGTGGCAAGCATGACCTGGCCGAACTGCGCGCGTTCCAGGACTTCCACCTTCGCTATGCGCTCAGCAGCGTGCCCGGCGTGGCCGAGGTGGCGAGCGTGGGTGGCTATGAGCGCCAGTACCAGGTCGAGGTCGATCCCGCGCACCTGCATGCGTATGGGCTGTCGGTGGGCGATGTGACCAGCGCCATCCGCCGCAGCAATCGCGAAGTCGGCGGGCGCGTGATCGAGATGTCGGGGCGCGAGTACTTCGTGCGCGGACGCGGCTATATAAAAAGCCTCGACGACCTGCGATCGGTGGCGGTGGGCGCGGACACGCGCACGGGCACGCCGGTGCGCGTGGGCGACATCGGCCGCGTGAGCTTCGGCCCCGACATCCGCCGCGGCGTCGCGGAACTGGATGGCGAGGGCGAGGCCGTGGGCGGCACCATCGTGATGCGCTCGGGTGAGAACGCGCTCACGGTGATCCACCGCGTCAAGGCGAAGCTGGCCGAGCTCAAGGCCAGCCTGCCGCCGGGCGTGGAGCTGCAAGTGGTCTACGACCGCAGCTCGCTCATCGAGCGCGCCGTTCACACGCTGCGCCACACGCTTGTGGAAGAAGCGATCGTGGTGAGCCTGATCATCTTCCTGTTCCTGCTGCATTTCCGCAGCACCTTGGTGCCGGTGCTCACGCTGCCGATCGCGATCGCGCTGGCGTTCATCCCCATGAAGCTGCTGGGTATTCATTCCAATATCATGAGCCTGGGCGGGCTCGCGATCGCCATCGGCGCCATGGTCGACGCCGCCATCGTGCTGGTGGAAAACGCGCATAAACACCTGGAGACCGCGCCACCGGGCGCCGACCGCACGCAGGTGCTGATCGCTGCGGCGCAGGAGGTGGGCCCGGCGATCTTCTTCTCGCTGCTCATCATCACCGTGGCGTTCCTGCCCATCTTCGGATTGGAGGGCCAGGGCGGGAGGTTGTTCAAGCCGCTCGCGTACACCAAGACGTTCGCCATGGCGTTCGCTGCGCTGCTGTCGGTCACGCTCGCGCCGGCGCTGATGGTGGTGTTCCTCAAAGGCCGCGTGCGGCACGAGAGCGAGCATCCGGTCTCGCGCGCGCTCATGGCCGCCTACCGGCCGTTCGCGTGGGTGGCGCTGCACAACCCGCGCATGACCATTGCCATCGGCCTGGCAGCGCTGCTGTCGGCGGTGCCCATGGCCATGCACCTGGGCCACGAGTTCATGCCGCCGCTCAATGAAGGCGATTTGTTGTACATGCCCACCACGTTCCCGAACATCAGCATCGAGGAAGCGAAAAAATACCTGCAGGTGCAGGACCGCATCCTGGCCAGCTTCCCCGAGGTCGAGCGTGTGTTCGGCAAGGCGGGGCGTTCCAGTACGCCGACCGATCCCGCGCCGCTGTCGATGGTCGAGACCGTGGTCAAGCTGCGCCCGCGCGAGCAGTGGCGCGATATCGGCGTGCGCCGTTGGTACAGCGCGTGGGCGCCGGGGTGGCTCAAGCCGGCCTTGCAGCCGCTATGGCCCGATCACCGCCGCATCTCGTGGGACGAACTCGTGGCCGAACTCGACCGCCAGGTGAGCCTGCCCGGCTGGACGAATGCGTGGACGATGCCGATCAAGACGCGCATCGACATGCTTTCCACCGGCGTGCGCACGCCGATCGGTATCAAGGTCTTTGGCGCCGACCTGGATTCGATTGAGCGCATCGGCATGGACCTGGAGCGCATCGTTTCGAAAGTCCCGCACACGCGCAGTGTGTACTCCGACCGTAGCACGGGCGGTTTCTACGTGGACATCGTGCCCGACCGCGCCGCGCTCGCGCGCTATGGCCTTACGCTGGGCGAGGTGCAGGACGTGGTCGAAGCCGCGATCGGCGGGCAGCCGATCGAGACGACCGTGGAGGGTCGGCAGCGGTTCACGATCAGCGTGCGATATCCGGCGGACATGCGGCAGGACATCGGCCGGCTCAAGCAGGTGCTCGTGCCGCTGCATGGCAAGAGCGGCGGGCCGAGCGGTTCGGGCGCCGGCGATGGCATGAGCAACAACGCCGCCGCGCCGCCGCAGGTGTTGCTGGCCAGCGCGGGGCTGCTCGATATGGGCGAGAGTGCCGGTGACGACGGCATGGGCGGCGGTATGAGCGGCGGCGGCAGCGCGCCGCGCGCGCCCACGAGCGCGCCGGGCATGCGGAGCGCCGCCGCGCCGGCGCCGCGCGGCATCGCAGGCGCCGCGGCCGATCCCGGCGCCGCGAGCTTCGGCAGCGCGTTCGGCGCCACGGGCGCGCACGTTCCATTGGGCCAGATCGCCGACATCCGCATCACCAGCGGCCCGCCCATGATCCGCGATGAGGCCGGCCTGCTCACGGGCTACGTGTACGTGGACATGGACGAGCGCGGCCAGGACATCGGTGGCTATGTGGACCAGGCCAAGCGCGCGGTGGAGAAGCAGCTCAAGCTGCCGCCCGGCTACTTGCTCAAGTGGACCGGGCAATACGAATTGCTCGAGTCCATGCAGCAGCGCATGCGCGTGCTCGTGCCGCTCACGCTCGTGCTGGTGCTACTGCTGTTGCTCATGCAGTTCGGCAATCTGGCGCAGGCGCTGATCGTGCTCGCGTCTGTTCCTTTCGCGCTGGTGGGCAGCGTGTGGCTGCTGGCGATGCTGCACTACAACCTGTCGACCGCCGTGTGGGTGGGGTTGATCGCGCTGGTGGGGCTGGCCACGCAGACGGGCGTGGTGATGATGGTCTACTGCGACAGCGCGTATTTCCGCTGGCGCCGCGAGGGCCGCATCCGCGGGTTGGCCGACATTCTTGACGCAACCCTGGAAGGCTCTGTGCAGCGCGTGCGGCCCAAACTCATGACGGTCGCGACCATGCTGATCGGCCTGGTGCCGCTGCTGTGGTCGCAGGGTGCCGGCGCCGACGTGATGAAGCGCGTCGCGGCGCCCATGGTGGGCGGGCTGATCACGTCGGCGTTTCTCACATTGGAGATCATCCCGGTGGTGTACGCGTACTGGCGGTATTCGCAGTGGCAGCGCGAGCAGCGCCAGATCAACACGCCTTCGGCTTGACGAGACCCGCGGCGCGCGGAGAACTTCTGCGCGCCGACGAACGATTCCCACACGCCCGCTGCGGCGGGCAGGAGGACACGATGAAGCGCATGCTCATGACGATCGCACTCGCCACGGCTCTGGCGGGCTGCGCGCCCAAGGGCCCATCCGAGATCCAGGTGGCGGTGACCGACAAGGGCTTCGAGCCCGCGAGCGTGTCGATCAAGAAGGGCGCCGACGCCGTGCTGGTGATCACGCGCAAGACCGACGCCACGTGCGCGACCGAGGCCGTGTTCGAGACCACGGGCCGCAAGTACGAGCTGCCGCTCAACACGCCCGTGCGCATCGAACTGCCGACCGAGGCCGCGACCACGATCCACTACGCATGCGGCATGGGCATGTACTCGGGCCAGATCGTGGTAGCGGCGAAGTAAGCGCCCTTACGCCAATCCCCAGTCGTCGAGTTCGTCTTCGTCCAGGCCCATCAGGTGGCCCACCTCGTGCAGCACGGTGATGCGCACTTCGTGAGCGAGTTCGTCGCGGTCGGTGCACGCGCGCAGGAGATTGCGGCGAAACAGGTAGATGGCGCCCGGAGCCTCGGGCGCTTCGGTGGAACTGCGCGCGAAGATGTGGCGACCGGCGAATAGTCCAAGAAGATCGGGCGTAAGTGGCGGGTCCTCGGCGGTGAGCATCTCGCGCGCGGGCAGGTCCTGCACGATCACGGGGAGCTCTTCAAGCTGCTTGGCGATGCGCTTGGGCAGGTCGGCCACGGCCTTCTCGACGAGCGCGTCGAAGTCCTCGTTGCCGACATCGAGCGGCAGCGGGAAGGCCTCGGGATCGATCGCATACGCATGGTCGGCCGCCTCGGAACTCTTCTCGGCGTCGCCCAAGTGCTCGAACACGCGCGAGAGCAGGTCCCACGCGTAGCCGTACTCGGGCCTTATGCCCAGCGCCTGTTCGGCATCGCGGCGCGCGTCCTCGAACTTCACCACGTCATAGCTGGCCGCGGCGCGCACCGCAAAATACTCGGCCGGGTCGGCCGCGCGTTCCGCGCCGCGCAGCACGATGAGCGCCTGGACCGCGTCGCCTTCTTCCAGGCAGAGCTGGGCGTCGAGCAAGCGCAGATCCGACTGCCCGGGGCGCTTGGCGCGCAGGGCATCGAGCGCTTCGCGCGCGTCGTCGAGCTCGGCCTCGTCCATGAGGTCATGGATGTGCTCGACTTGCGTCCAGTCCGTCTCGGAGAGTGTCTCGTAGTCTTTCATTTGGCAGCGAGCGTACTCAGGTTATCGCGCCAGCGCCAGCGCCGCAGCGTTCTCACTTCGCCACGTGCGTGCGGCCCTTGACCCCGGGCAGTCCTGTCACGCGGTACAACTGGTTCGTGCTGCTGGTGTACGAGATCACCAGCGACTTGCCGTCGTGCGAGGGGCCGATCGACTCGATCTCGGCGTCGGGCGGCGAGACGTACCGTGCATGCGAGGGCGTGACCACACCCATGCTCTCGTCGAAGGGCTGCTCATACACGCCGAGCCGGCCATCACGCTGCTGCCCCAGGATGAAGATCGCCTTGCTGTCGGCGCGCCACCGCGAGCGGCCGGCCTGCAGCTGAGAAGGCTGCAGCGCAAGCCCCGCGGCCTGGAAGGGCAGCACGACGCCGTCCGCGAGCCGCACGACACCTACGCGATTCTGGTCATTGATGTAGCTCGCGTAGCGCCCGTCGGGCGAGAGGTCGGCGATGATCGCGGTGGTGTTCACGAGCCGCGTGAGGCCCGTGCCGTCGGGATGGACCTTCCAGAGCCCCGCGGCCTTGGAGTTGCCCGACGCGTAGATCACCCACTTGCCGTCGAGTGTCAGGCTCGGGTTCTCGGCGTCGACCCCGTCATGGCTCACTTGGTGAGGGTTCGTGCCGTCAGCATTCGCCATCCAGATCTCGTAGTTGCCGCTGCGGCTCGAGCTCCAGAGGATCTGCGAGTCGTCGGGCGAATAGGCCGGATCCCAGTCTTCTTGGTCGCACTGTGTGAGCCGGTCGATCGCGCCGGTCTTGAGCTCGAGCCGCCAGATGCTGCTGGGGCCCGTGCGATTCGAGGCGAAGAGCAGGTAGCGGCCATCGTGCGAGAAGCACGGCTGGCGGTCGGCGGCATTGCCGCTCGTGAGCGCCGTGGCCGGGCCGTCGTGGTCCAAGGGCAGCAGCGAGAGGTGCGAGCGGTTGGTGGCGGTGCTGAACGCCACCTCGCCATAGCCGCCCACGGACGCCGACATGATCGGGTGGGGCTGGTACAGGATCGGGCGCAGGCCCTTCTCGCCGATCCGGTGCAGCGCCAGGTACGACTCACCCACCAGCACCGACAGCCGCCGTTCGATGATCGACACCAGTACGGTGTTGGGATCGCCTGTCCAAGCGGCGGCGCACACGAATCCGCGGTCGGGCGCGGCGAGCGAGTCCGTGACCTCGCCCTGCGGCGTCATGATGAGCAACGAGATCCCCGAGCCGATCTGCGCGTCGGAGTTCGCGACCGCGCCGAAGTGCTTGGAGTCCGGCGACCAGCAGCAGGTGAACACGTTGTTGGCAGGCAGCACGCGGATCGTGCGATCGGTGCCTGTGGTCATGTCGCGCAGCATCAGGCGAAGACGCGAATCGTTCAGCGCGGTGGTCGTGGAGTACAGCAGCCAGCGGCCATCGGGCGAGAGCCGGCCCACGGTCGCGCTGGGGATGAGCACGCGGTCCTCGCCGCCGAGCAGCGAGGCGCGGTGCAGCGAGGAGACGATCGTGCCCGCTTGGGCCGCGTAGAGCACCTCCTGGCCATCGGGCGTGAAGCAGGCGGAGAAACTCGTGTCGGCGCCGAACGAGCGCTCGCTGCCGGTGCCGAGCTGGCGCACGTACACGCGCAGATGGCCATCGCGGCGGCTCGTGAACGACATGAGCTTGCCATCGGGCGAGAGGTCGGGATCCGCGTCGGCGTCGGAGCTGCCGATCTCGAGCAGGTGTGGCGGGTCCTGCGCGGCGCTGCCTGGCATGAGCTTGCTGGCGCCGAACACCAGCGCGCCGCCCAGCAGCAGTGCGGCGAAGAGTGCCAGAGGCTGCGGACGCGCGCCGCTGCCGGCGCCGCCCGCGCGCTTGAGCGCATCGATGCCGCCGGCCGGCAGCGTCTGCACGCTGGGCTCGGCCATGGACTCCAGCGCGAATGCCAGATCGCGCGCGCTCTGGAATCGCTGCGCAGGCTCCTTCTCGAGCAGGTGCTCGACCACGCGCCGCAGCGCGGGCGGCACGGACTCGGGCAGGGGCGGCGCGTCGCTCTGGATGACCGCGGCCAGCGTCTCGATCGCGCTCGCGCCTTGGAACGTGCGTGCGCCGCTGAGCATCTCATGCAAGACCGTGCCGAGCGCGAAGAGGTCGCTGCGCGCGTCGGCCGCCTGGCCGCGCGCCTGCTCGGGCGCCATGTAGCCCACCGTGCCAAGCAGCACACCGGTCTGCGTCATGGTGGCGGTGAGCGAATCGCCGCTTTCGGCCGCAACGCCATCGCGCTGCGTGAGCTTGGCCAGGCCGAAGTCGAGGATCTTGAGCCGCGAGTCGCGGGTGACGAACAGATTCTCGGGCTTGAGGTCGCGGTGCAGCACGCCGCGCTCGTGCGCCGCTGCCAGGCCACGCGCGGCCTGCAGTGCCAGGTCGATCGCGCGCTTGGGCGCGATCGGCCCCTTGGCGAGAACGCTGCGCAGCGTGCCGCCTTCCAATAGCTCGCTGGCCACGTAGGGTGCGCCGTCCGCGACGCCCGCTTCGAAGACCGTGAGGACGTTCGGGTGGTTCAGCGCTCCGGCCGCGCGCGCCTCGACCTCGAAGCGCAGGAGGCGCTCGGGATCGCGCGCGAACGCTTCGGGCAATACCTTGACTGCGACCTCACGGCCGATGCGCGGGTCCTTCGCGCGCCACACCTCGCCCATGGCGCCGGCGCCTAAGGGCGCGATGATCTCGAAGGGTCCGATGCGTTGACCGGGGCTGAGCGACAAGTCTCCTCCAGACGTGGGCCATGCGAGTACGTGCGGCGCGCAGCATAAGCGCCGCGGCTGCCGCGTGGAAAGTCTGCGCTGGCGCGAATGCCCGCAATTGGTGCAGCGTGCGTGCGTGTGCATGGCGCCGGTGTGGCGCCGGTGTGGCGCGAGCGAACTCTTCTGGCAGGAGACAAGATGAAGATCCGCGGCTGCGTGGTGACGTGCTTGTGGCTGGCTGGCGTGTGCGTGAGCTCGGCCCTCGCCGCCGATGCGCCGGTGTACCAGAGCCCGCCTTCGGCGATGGCCGACATCCTGAGCGCGCCGCGTCTGCCGCGCACGGCGCCCGACTTGTCGCCCGACGGCGCGTGGATCGCCCAGAGCGATTTGCGCTCGCTCATCCCGATCGCGGTGCTGGCCGAGCCGGTCGAGAAACTGGCTGGCTTCGAGATCCTGCCGCAGCTGCATGCGCTGCGCCGGGACCTGAAAGCCGCCGCGGCGGGCGTGACGTTCTATCGCGTGGCCGACGGCAAGAAGGTGCGCGCGCTGTTACCAGCGGATGCGCGCGTGGGTGCGGTGGAGTGGTCGAACAAGGGCGACCGCGCGGCGTGCGCGCTGTTTGCGGACGGCGGCGCCGACTTGTGGATCGTGGACGCGGCCACGGGCGCGGCCAAGCGCATGGACGGCGTGAAGCTGCAGGGCGTGCCGGGGCTGTGGATGCAGTGGAGCAACGACGATCAGGCGGTCTTCGTGGCGGCGGTCGACCTGGGGCTGAGCGCGCCGAGTGCCGCATCGCGCGTGCCCGCAGGCCCCGCGGTGCGCAAGGCCGCGGGCCGCGCCGAGCCCCAGCGCACCTCGCGCGATGTGCTGCGCACGAGCGAGGACCAGGCGCGTTTCGCGTACTTCGTGCGCACCCAGCTCTGGCGCGTGCCGGTGGACGGCAGCCCGGCGCTCAAGCTCGGTGCGCCCGAGGCGATCGCCGAAGTCGGCCTCTCGCCCGACGAACGCTCTATCCGCGTGACGCGCTTCACGCTGCCGGCGCCCGTCGGCTTCCCGGCCGCGTTGTTCCCGACCACGAGCGACCTGTGGCCCATGGCCGCCGGCGCGAGCGCCGTGGTGGCATTCGCCAGCGCGCCGCTCAACTCGCGCAGCGCCATCGCCAGCACGGCCTCTTTGGGTCCCCGCGAGTTCACATGGGCTCCCGACGGCAAGTCGCTCTGGGCCGCGGATTGGGAAGACGCCGCCGGCAGCAACATGAACGCCGCCGTGCGCGACACCTCGCTGCCGCCGCCGGGGCGCGACCGCATCATCCGCTGGGACGCGCCGTTCACGGGCGCGCCGCGCGAAGTGGCGAGCGCGCAGTGGCCGGTGCAGGCGCTGCACTTCACGAGCGATGGCGCGAAGTTGTTCGTGGAGGAATCCTACGAGCCGCGCCGCGACGAGCGCGTGTGGTGGCTGAGCGTGGCCGATCCCGCGCAGCGCCGCATCGACGTGCTGCGCTCGACCGAAGGGGTCTACGACGCACCGGGCAGACTGGTGAGCTTTTCAGAGCACCATCAGGAGCTGGTGCGCGTGACCGCCGACGGCAAGAGCTTCTATCGCGCCGGTGAAGGCTTCAACGCTGCGGGCCAGCAGCCGTTCCTGGACCGCTGTGCATTCGCGGGCGGCAAGCCGTCGCGCCTCTTCGAGAGCGACGCGAAGCACCTGGAGCAGGTCTTCGCCGTGGCGGATGCGGGCGCGAAGAGTTTCATCACGCTGCGCCAGAGTTCGACCGAACCGCCCAATTACATGTTGCGCCATGCGGGCGATCCGGCGGCGCGGCCGATCACCGACTTCGCCGATCCGGCGCCGGCGCTCTCCAAAGCGCAGCGATTCACGTTCGAGTTCACGCGCAGCGACGGCGTGAAACTGCACGCCGAGGCCGTGCTGCCGGCGGACTGGAAGAGCGGCAAGCCGCTGCCGACGCTGTTCTGGATCTATCCCAACGACTACCGCTCGGCCGCGGCGGCGTCGCAGAACCGCACCTCGCCGAACCGCTTTCCGTCGCAGAGCGCGCTCAACCCCGAGGTGCTGATCACCCAGGGCTACGCGGTGATCAAGCCCGACCTCGCGATCGTGGGCACGAACGACCAGTACGTGAGCGAGTTGCAGAAAAGCGCGCAGGCCGCCGTGGACGAATGCGTGAAGCGCGGCTTCACCGACCGCGACCGCATCGCCGTGGCGGGGCACTCGTATGGCGCGTTCTCGACCGTGAACTGCCTCGCGCACACCAAGCTCTTCCGCGCCGGCCTCGCCAGCGACGGCGCTTACAACCGCACACTCACGCCGTTCACCTTCCAGGCCGAGACGCGCACGCTGTGGGAGGCCAAGGACACCTATCTGGGCATGTCGCCGTTCCTGTACGCGAACCAGATCGATGCGCCATTGCTGCTGGCGCATAACCAGGACGACACGAACGTGGGCACGAACCCGATCCAGAGTGACCGGCTCTTCGAGGCCCTGAACGGCCTGGGAAAGACCGCCGCGCTGGTCCAGTACCCGTACGAAGATCACGGCCCGGTCGCCCGCGAGACCGTGCTGGACTACTGGTCGCGGGCGCTCGATTGGTTCGACCGGTACGTCAAGAACGCCCCGGCGCGCGCGCCGGAGAGCGCCCCGCGGCCCTGAAGCGCTGCAGAATGTCCCGCCGGCTGCCGAGAAACAGGGCCGCCGGCGCGTTGCTGACCCGGCGTCCGCGTCCGCCGCAACGCTTTTCGCCTCCTTGTCTTGACGCTCCCCAAGGGTGGCCCCTAGACTCAGTGACCTCACCTTGGCTCCCGGCTGCCTTGTATCCCTTTTGAGGAGAGACTCCACAAGATGAAGTCCCTCGTGACCCGACTGACTGCCGCTCTGCTGGCGCTCGTGGCCGTCGTCCTGCTCGCTGGCGCTGCCGCGAAGAGCGCGACGATCGCTTCGCCCGACAAGCTCGTCATCCTCTCCACGACCGACGTGAAGGGGAAGACGAGCCCTTGTGGCTGACACACGCCCAAAGGTGGCCTCGCCCGGCGGGCGAGCTTCGCGGACAGTCTCAAAGCGCAGTACGGCCAGGTCGCTCTGGTCGACAATGGTGGGTTCTTCCCCGAACTCGAGGACTATCAGGACGTCGCCTGGTTCCTGATGGACTCGATGAAGCTCCTTGGCATCGACGCGATCGGCGTCAGTGAGAAGGAGTTGCGCTGGGGCAAGAGCTTCCTCATGGCCAACTACAAGCGCACGCAGGCTCCGCTCGTGTGCGCGAACCTGTACGACAAGGCGACCAAGAAGACGCTGGTGGCCCCGTACCTCATCAAGAAGATCGGCGCGGTCAATGTTGGATTCTTCGGCCTGACCAGCGACAAAGTGGACATGGGGATCTCGCGTGATTCGCTCACGGTGGAAGACCCGTCGGTCGCCGCCAAGCGCACGGTCGAGGAGATGCACAAGAAAGGCGCGACGGTCGTCGTGCTGCTGTCGATGCTGGGCAAGGTCGAAGCCGAGGACCTGGTCAGCTCGGTGGATGGCATCGACGTCGTGATCGTGGGACGCAACACGCCGCTGCTGCAGAAGGGCCGGCTGATCAAGAACACGATCGCCTGCTACGGCGGTGAGCAGGGTCAGTACATCGGGCGCACGCTGGTGTCGCTCGATGCGGGCAAGAAGATGACCACGGGCGAGAACGATACGTACATCCTTGGCCCCGAAGTCGGCGAGAAGCCCGAAGTGCTCACCCTGGTGAAGAGCTTCGAAGACAACTTCAACGACAAGCTGCGCAAGGCCGAGAAGGCCCGCGCCGCCAAGGCCGAGATCGACAAGGCCAACGGTGGAACGGGCACGACCGAGCAGGCGGTGGACCACTATCTGGGCGCCGAGCTCTGCCAGCGTTGTCACGCCGAAGAGTACAAGCAGTGGCAGGGAACGGGGCACGCAGGCGCATGGCAGACACTCGTCACCCAGAAGAAGGAAGCGACTCCCGACTGCATCCCGTGCCACGTGCTCGGGTACAAGCAGTCGGGCGGCTTCCAGACGGGCGACGATGCGCCGCGGTTGGCGAACGTCCAGTGCGAGAGCTGCCACGGCATGGGCACGACGCACGAGTCGTATCCGGCGCAGACGAAGCGGATCACGGAGGCAACCTGCAAGGGCTGCCACACGATCAGCAACAGCCCGGCGTTCGACTTCGCGATCTACGAGCCGCATATCCTGCATCACCCGCCGGCCTCGATGCCGCCCCTGCCGCCGAATCCGGCGAAGCAGAAGATGATGGGCGGACACTGACGGCTGTTCCATGCGACCAAGAGGGCTCCGGACCGGGCGCACCGGTCCGGAGCCATTTCGTTTCCGGGAGAGGGCTTTCATGAAGCGCTTGCTCGAATACGGTCCCAGCCGCGCGATGTCCATCCTGCTGCTCGCGGTGCTCGTGAGCGGCGCTGCACCCGCGCCCGTGGCCACCATGGCCGATCCCGAACACCTGATCGTGCTCTCGACGACTGACGTGAAGGGCAAGACGAGCCCGTGCGGCTGCCACACGCCCAAGGGCGGTCTGGCGCGCCGCGCCGCGTATATCGACAGCATGCGCGCCGAGCATGGCCAGATGATCGTCGTGGACGCAGGCGGGTTCTTCCCCGAGGTCGAGCTGCAGAAGGACGCCGGGCCCTTCACGCTGCGGCTCATGAAGCAATTGGGCACCGACGCGGCCGGCGTGGGCGAGCGCGACATGCGCTTTGGCTATGCGTTCCTGCGCGACAATGCCAAGGCGGCTGGCATGCCGCTTCTGTGCGCGAACCTGTACGACAAGGCCAGCGGCCGCCCAGCGTTCGCGCCGTCGCTCATCAAGAAAGTGGGCAACGTCACGGTCGGCGTCTTCGGCGTGATCACGGCCAAGGCGGATCTCGGCCCAGGCCGCGATTCGCTGCGGGTGGAGGATCCGCTGCCGGCGGCGGCGCGCGCAGTGGAGGACCTGCGCAAGCGCGGTGCCACGGTGATCGTGATGCTCTCGCAGCTGGGCAAGATAGAGGGCGAGGACCTGGCGGCGTCGGTCGATGGCATCGACGCCGTGATCCTGGGCCGCGACGTGACGCTGGTCGAGCGTGGCCGCCTGATCAAGCACACGATCGCCGCCTACGGTGGGGACCAGGGCTGGTATGTGGGCCTGACCAAGCTCACGCTCGACGCCAAGCACGCCGTGGTCAGCAGCGAGAACGAGATGAGCATGCTGGGCCCGGAAGTGCCCACCGACGAGAAGGTGCTCACGCAGGTGAAGGCGTTCGAGGACCAGCTCAACGAGCGCCTGCGCGCACATGAACATGAGGAAGCGGTGCGCCAGAACCTTGCTGTGGCCGACGATGCCGAGGACCAGCCGGACCACTACATCGGCGCCGAACTCTGCGCTCGCTGCCACAGCAAGGAGTACACGCAGTGGCAGGGCACGCCGCACGCGCACGCGTGGGCCACCTTGGTCGCGCAGAAGAAAGATGCCACGCCCGAGTGCGTGAAATGCCATGTGCTCGGCTACCAGAAGGTCGGCGGCTTCCGCACGGGCGACGATGCGCCGCGCTTGGCGAACGTGCAGTGCGAGAGCTGTCACGGCATGGGCACGCAGCACGAGAGCATGAAGAGTGCGCTGGCGCCGGTGAGCGAACTCACCTGCCGCGGTTGCCACGACGGCACGTCGAGCCCGACGTTCGACTTCGCCGTATACCGCCCGCACATCCTGCACACGCCGCCGGCGGACCTGAAGCCGCTGCCCGAGAGCCCGGCGAAGAAGCTCATGCGCATGCAGGGCAACAAGGGCACGAACTAGCCCGGCCCGGGCTTTCGACGCAGTCTCGCGAGGGTGCGCCTGCTTGACGCCCCTTCACGCGCCCGCCTAACCTCTTTGCGCTGGCCCAGAGCATGCGGCCCCGCAAGTGATTCCACGCGGGGCGCGCCGGCCGCTCCCACTGCGCAATATCCCCAAGCATCAGGAGCGTGCCGCGTGAGCAGCACTCTGCAGGGCGTCCAGTATTTCGAGTCGATCCTCGATACCGTCGGCAACACGCCGCTCGTGCGGCTGCGAGAAGTCGCCAAGGGGCTGCCGTGCCCCGTGCTCGCCAAGTTGGAGCTCTTCAACCCCGGCGGCAGCGTGAAGGACCGCATCGGCATGGCGATGGTCGAAGACGCTGAGCGCTCGGGCCGCCTCAAGCCGGGCGGCACGATCGTGGAATGCACCTCGGGCAATACCGGCCTGGGGCTGGCGATGGTCGCGGCGGTCAAAGGTTATCGAGCCGCGTTCTGCATGCCCGACAAGGTGTCGAGCGAGAAGGTGTATCTCTTGAAAGCCTTCGGCGCTGAAGTGTTCCTGAGCCCCACCGCGGTCGAACCCGAGCACCCCGAGTCGTACTACTCGGTGGCCAAGCGGATCGCCGCCGAGCGCCCCGGCGCGGTGCTCATGAACCAGTACCACAACCCCTCGAACCCGCTCGCGCACTACCGCTCGACGGGACCCGAGTTGTGGAAGCAGACCGCAGGCCGCATCACGCACTTCGTTGCGGGCATGGGCACGGGCGGCACGATCAGCGGCACGGCGCGCTACCTGAAGGAGCAGAACAAGGCCGTGCAAGTGATCGGCGCCGACCCGGTGGGCTCGATCCTCAAGCACTACAAAGAGACCGGCCAGATGAGCGAGGCGCACACGTACAAGATCGAAGGCGTGGGCGAGGACTTCATCCCCACGGCGCTGGATTTTGCGATGGTCGACCGCGCCATCGCGTGCAATGACCACGACGGTCTGAATATGGCGCGCCGCTTGGCGCGCGAGGACGCGATCTTCGTGGGCGGCTCGGCTGGCATGGCCGCTTGGGTGGCGCTGGAAGTCGCAAAGGAATGCAAGCCCACCGACATCGTGGTGGTGCTGCTGCCGGACACCGGTGAACGCTATCTGAGCAAGGTGCACAACGACGAATGGATGCGCGACAACCACCTGCTCGACCCGGCCTCGACGCGGGTGGGCAACGTGGCGGCGGGCAAGACGGCGCGCGTGCGCAAGCTGTTCTCGGTCGACGCCGGCGAGCCGCTCAAGCGCGCCCTGGCGCTGATCGAGCAGCACGACGTCTCGCAGTTGCCGGTGTTCAAGGGCGACGAAGTCGTGGGTACTCTGGAAGAAGGCGAAGTGCTGCGCATGGCGCTGGCCGATAGGACGGCGCTCGAGCGGCCGGTGGACTCGCTCATGAGCGCGCCGTTGCCAGTGGTCGATGCGAACGAGCCCGCGGATGCCATCACCAAGCTGCTGGCGGCGCGAACCTCGGCCGTGCTGGTGCGTGAGAACGGGAAGATCAGCGCGATCCTGACGCGCTTCGACATGCTGCAGTTCATCGCGGGAGGCGAATGATGTCGCAGGTGCCAGCCAAGGCCGGGATCAGTACCAAGGCCGTGCACGCGGGCCAGGAGCCCGACCCCAAGACCGGCGCCGTCATGACGCCGATCTATCAAACAAGCACGTACGCGCAGGAATCGTTGGGCCACCACAAGGGCTACGAGTACGCCCGCACGCACAACGCGACCCGTGCGGCGCTCGAAGGGAACCTCGCGGCGCTCGAGGGCGGCGCCCATGGCTTCTGCTTCGGCTCGGGCCTGGCGGCGACGAATGCGCTCATCCAGACGCTCTCGGCGGGCGATCACGTGGTTTGCGGCAACAATACGTACGGCGGCACGTACAGGCTCTTCGAGAAGGTCTGGAAGCGCCACGGCCTGCAGTTCACGTTCGTGGACTGCTCGGACGCTGCGGCGGTCGAGGCGGCGTTCACGAGCGCGACCAAGTTGATCTGGCTCGAGACACCGACGAACCCGCTCATGCAGCTGGCCGACATCCGCGACGTGTCGGCGCGCGCCCACCAGCGCGGCATCAAGGTCGCGGTCGACAATACGTTCATGACGCCGTATTTCCAGCGCCCGCTCGAACTGGGCGCGGACCTGGTCATGCACTCGGTGACCAAGTACCTGAACGGCCACTCCGACATGATCGGCGGTGCGCTGATCACGTCCGATGAAGCACTGGCGACCCAGCTTCGGTTCCTGCAGAACGCCGCCGGCGCGGTGCCCGGGCCCATGGACTGCTTCTTGTGCCTGCGCGGCACCAAGACGCTGGCCGTACGCATGAAGCAGCACGACGCCAATGCCCGCGAACTGGCGGCGTTGCTCGAGAAGCACCCGCGCGTCTCCAAGGTGTTCTACCCGGGGCTCGCCTCGCACCCCCAGCACGAACTGGCCAAGCGCCAGGCCTCGGGCTTCGGCGGCATGATCAGCTTCATCCCCGGCGACGGATCGCTGGCCGCCGGCGAGAAGGTCTTCAACCGTTTCCAGTTATTCACACGCGCCGAAAGCCTGGGCGGTGTCGAGAGCCTGGTCTGCCATCCGGCATCCATGACGCACGCCTCGGTGCCGCGCGAGTCACGGCTCGCGATGGGCTTCGCAGACGGCTTGTTGCGGCTTTCGGTGGGCATCGAAGATGTCGCCGACCTTCTCGCAGACCTCGATCAGGCGCTCCAAGATGTTTGACGCCTTGAGTTTGCACCTTCTCCACAAGTGAGTCGAAAGCCCTGAATCGACTTGACAAGCGAGGGGTGCGCCCCTAGCCTGCGGGTCGCTTTCACACCGCGCCCTGTGCGCCAGGTCCGGGCGGATGCGGAAGCCTTCAGGATGCCCAGCCTTCGGTACATGGACGCTGCCAGAGAAGACACCGCTTGTAGATCCACCCAGTGGTGCTCGGATTTCCCTACATAAGCAGAAAACACGGCCGTCGCCGGTCACTCCGGTACGGCGGAGTGAGAGGAGGTGACATGAACACGATGCGTAAGCTTTTCGCTCTTTCGATGGTCGCCCTTTTGGCGCTGACCCTCGCGATCGCGGCGGTCGGCTGTGGCCAGAAGCAGGAAGAGGCCGCAACGCCGGCGCCTGCTGAGACGTCGACGATGGCGTCGGACAGCACGGCGAAGATAGGTGGGATGGCAGATTCGACCCACTCGATGATGGCGGACACGACGGCCAAGAAGTAAGGCCAGCGTGCACAGATGCATCGAATGGGAGTCGCGGATGACGCGGCTCCCATTCGCTTTTCCCTTCGCCACGAGTGCCCGGAAGTCGGCCATCCCCGCATGGCAGCGCAGTTTCGCGCAACCTGGACGGTCCTCGGACCGTACCTCCTTGCACACCGTCAGGAGGATCGTTCCATGAGTGCCCACGATCGACTCGCCCGTCCCATGGATTCCGCCCGCTGGCAGCCCACGCTCGCCGCGGCCGCCCTGTTCGCCCTGGGCGCAGCGCTGCCGGCAGCCATGGCCCTGGCCTCCACGCCAAGTGTCGAGCGCAGCGACGCCACAATCGCCGCCGACGGGCTCAAGCGCCTGCGCGTGGAGAACTCGCGCGGCCGCATCGAGGTCCGCCCCAGCGCCGATGGCAAGCTGCACGTGACCGCCATCAAGACCATCCGCGCCGGCCGCCAGGGCAAGGTCGAGGAGTACCGGCGCCTGACCACGGTGAGCGCCGAGCGACAGGGCGACACCTACGCGATCACCGCGCAATATCCCAAGCGCATCGACGTGCAGATCGACTTCTGGGACATCTTCCGCCCGCACCGCGGTGACGATCCGTTCATCACCCTCATCGACCTGGCGCTCGTCATCGAAGCGCCGCGCGCGATTGTCGTCGAGACCCACGGCGTGAGCGGCGACGCCGTCACCGAAGGCATGGCGGGTCCGCAAGAGCTGAGCACCACGAGTGGCGACCTGACCGTGCGCAAGGCCGCGGGCCCGGTGCACGCGACCACCACCAGCGGCGACATCGTCGTGGACGAGGCCGTGACCGTGCAGGCGAGTTCGGCCAGCGGCGACATCGACGCGCGACACCTGGGCTCACTGGTGGCACACACCACGAGCGGTGACATCGAAGTGGCCGCGGTGGCCGATAGCGTGCGCATCGAGAGTGCCAGCGGCGACGTGCAAGCGGACAGCGCGCCCAAAGGCGCGTGGGTACGCACCGTGAGCGGCGGCATCGATGTGCGTGGCGCCGGGCGCCGCGTGAACGCGGAGAGCTCGAGCGGCGAGATCACGCTCGGCCTGATGCTACCCCTCACGGCGGTGGACGTGCATACGATGAGTGGTAACGTGAGCGTTCTTCTGCCGCTGCAGGCGGACGCCGATGTCGACGTGCAGACGACGAGCGGCGACGTCACGAGCGCCGCAGGCTTGGTGTTGCAGCAGCATTCCGAGCACAGCCTTCGCGGCCGCTCGGGCAAGGGTGGGAAAGCGATCAGGATCCGGACCGCGTCCGGCGACATCTCCGTCAAGAGTGAGGGCCGTTGACCATGCGACGCATCCCACTGTGGTTCCTCGAGGCCGGACTGGCCCTGTTCCTGATCGCGACTCCGTTGGCGATGGCCCACGCCGCCGATACCATGACGTTCCGCCCCGTGCCGCCCGAGAGCGTGGCTCACACGAACGGCGGCAATCGCCTGACTCGCGATGAGATCCGCCGCCAGGTCCATTCGGCGGTCCGTGAAGGCAAGCTCAAGAGTGTCACGATCGGCTCGAACGGCGTCACCGTCGACATCGACAGCGCCGGCGCGCGCAAGACGATCGACCTCGGCTCCGACAACACCGATACCGGCGTCGAGACTCCGGATACGCCTGCGGCGCCCGCGGCGCTCGGATCCCCCAAGGCCCCCGCGAGTGACGCCGGCCGCGAGACCACCGGCGAGATCGTGCGCTTCGGCAGCGACATCACGGTCGGCAGTTCGCAAGCCGTACAGGGCGACGTCATGAGCATGGGTGGCTCGGTACGGGTCGAAGGCACCGTGCATGGCAGCGTCACTTCCATGGGCGGCGATGTGACCCTGGAGCCCGGCTCGCGCGTGGACGGCGACGTCGTCTGCATGGGCGGGACGCTGCACGAATCGCCCGGCTCGTCGGTGGGCGGCCAGCGTGTGACCGCGCCGCGCATGCCGGGTGGCCGGCTGTTCATGCCGATGCTCAATGTGGTCGGCACCGGCTTCAAGGTGGTCGGCCGCATCGTGAGCATGCTGCTGTTCCTGGGCATCGCGTTCCTGGTGCTCAAGCTCGCGCCCGGCCGCTCGCAGAGCGCGGTCGACACGATCCGCAGCGAGCCGGGCGCCAGCTTCATGGTCGGCCTGCTCATCTGGGCGCTCATCATCCCGTCGGTGATCGCGCTGGCGCTGGCCATGGCCATCCTCTGCATCACCATCATCGGCATCCCCCTCGCGGTGGCGGTCGCGGTGGGCTACGCGGCGTTCTTCGCGCTCGCGGCGATCTGGGGAGGTGTCATCGGCCACACCGTCCTGGGCATGCGGCTCCACGGGCGCCTCAAGGGTGGCGAGGCCGATCTGGTCACCTACGCGTTCTGGGGCATCATCGGTGTGGGCGCGCTGCGGATCGGCGGCGACCTGATGCACATCGTGCCGCTGTTCGGGTTCTTCGGCGGCCTGCTGCGCGTGATGTGCTTCGTGATCGCGTTCGCGCTTGGCACCCTTGGCGCCGGCGCGCTCGTGCGCGACGAATACCGCCGCCGCACCGTGCAGGATTGGTGGCGGCGTTCGCGTCCGGTGCAGTTCCGCCGCGGCGTCGACGATCGCAACGATGACATCCCGCCGCCGCCGATGGATTTCGGAGCCGCGGTGCCTCCGGCACCGCCAGCGCCCGCGTCGCCTCCGGCACCGCCGGCGCCGCCAGCACCGCCAGCCCCGGCGGCCCCCGTCGCGCCGCCGTCGCCGCCCGAGGCGTTCCGGCCTCCCGTATCACCGGCGTCGCCTCCGACGCCGCCGGAGCCCCCCGCGCCGATCGCCTGACGCCCTCGCGCTCGACATCGCGAAACGCCACACGGCCCGCAGCCCACGCTGCGGGTCGTGGCGTTTGATGCGCGCGGGCGCTGCGGTATGGTGCCCGCTCGCGTCGCGTGTCGCGGCGCAGCGAGGGTCCCCCGTGCACCTGCCGTTCGCGCTACCTGCCATCGATGCGCTCTGGAAGCTCTGCGCGCTGCTCTTCGTGGACGCGGCGACATTGTCGCTCTGGAGCACGCCGCTGCTGCTCTTCGCATCGAAGCGCTTCGAGCCCTGGCAGGTCGCGCTGGCGGGCGGCGGCGCGAGCGCGGTGGGCAGCGTGCTGCAGCTGATGGTCTTCCGCTGGATGCTGGCGCACGAGCGCGCGTGGATGCGGCCGTTCCTGCCCTCGCGCGATCGGATCACCGCGACGCTGGCCAAGTACCCGAACGCGTCGTTCATGGCCATCGCGATCGCGCGCGCCACACCGGTGCCCGACGCGCCGCTCAAGCTCGCTGCGGCGGTCGCGCGCTATCCGCTGCCGCGCTATTTCGCGGCCGTGGTGCTGGGCGCGCTGCCCTACACGTTCGCGCTCGCCAGCCTGGGCAAGCACCTGAGCTTGCCGCCGTGGCTGATCCTCGCGATCGTCGGTGTGCTGGCGGCGAGCGTGGTCGTCGATCGCATTCGCGCCGCAGCACGCAGAGGCGCCGATGCCGCCGCGTGAGCGCGCGCGCCTGCAGGGCGCCGGAGTCGACACCGGCGGCACATTCACCGACTTCGTGCTCTGGCAAGGCGGCCAACGCGTGGCGTTCAAGGTGCCCTCCACGCCAGCGGCGCCCGAACAGGCGGTGCTCACGGGCCTCGCGCGCGCAGGCAGCACGCGCATCACACCGGTGCGGCACGGCTCCACCGTGGCGACGAACGCATTGCTCGAGCGCAAGGGCGCGCGCGTGGTGTTCGTGACCACGCAGGGGTTTGAAGACCTGCTCGAGATCGGTCGTCAGGACCGGCCCGACCTGTACGCACTGGACCCGCACCGCACGCCGCCGCTGGTGCCCGCCGCGCGCCGCATCGGCGTGGCCGAGCGCATCGAAGCCGGCGGCCGCGTGCGCGTGGCGCTCACGTCGCGTGAGATCGCGCGCGTGACGGCCCGTGTACGCGCGCTGCGGCCCGAAGCCATCGCGATCGGCCTGCTGCACTCCTACGCCGCTCCGCGGCACGAGCGATCGCTGGCCCGTGCGCTGCGCAAGCTCGGCGTGCCCGTGAGCGTGAGCAGCGAACTGGCGCCCGAGATCCGCGAGTACGAGCGCTTCGCCACGACGGTCGCGAACGCATTCCTGGCGCCGCGCATGGACGCCTACATGAGTGCCCTTGCGGCAAGCGGCCGTGGGCGCTTCGAGATCGTGCTGTCGCATGGCGGCACCGCACCGCCGGCGCAGGCGGCGCGCGAGCCGGTGCGCCAACTGCTCAGCGGCCCCGCGGCGGGTTTACGCGCGGCGCTCCGTGCGGCGCGCGATGCGGGCTTCGCGGCGGCACTCACGCTCGATGTGGGCGGGACCTCCACAGACTGCGCGTGGTTGGGCGGCGACGACCAAGCCCCGGGCGCAGGCCGCGACGCACTGCCGCGCCGCCGTGCGCGCGAGGTGGGCGGTGTGCCGGTGCTGCTGCCCACGCTCGATGTGCACACGGTCGGCGCGGGCGGCGGGTCGATCGCGTACGTGGACGCGGGCGGCATGCTGCAGGTCGGCCCGCAGAGTGCCGGCGCCGATCCCGGGCCCGCCTGCTATGGCCGCGGCGGCCCTGCGACGGTCACCGACGCGCTGGTGGTGCTGGGCCGCATCCCCGGCGAGAGCATCGCGGGCGGCGCGCTGGCGCTGGATCGCGCAGCGGCGCTCGCGGCGCTCACGCGGCTCGGGCGCGCGATGAACCGCGATGCCCGCGCGGCGGCCGAGGGCGTGATCGCGGTGGCCGATGCGCGCATGGAAGCGGCCCTGCGAAAGGTGAGTATCGAGCGCGGCCAGGATCCGCGCGCCGCGGCGCTCGTGGCCTATGGCGGCGGCGGCGCGTTGCACGCATGCGCGCTGGCGCAAGCGCTGGGCGCGCAGGCCGTGGTGTGGCCCGAGCACGCAGGCGTGCTGTGCGCGCTGGGCGCGTTGGAGGGCGGCGCGCGGCGCGAGGCGAGCCGCACGGTCTTGCTGCCCGCGCGCCCGCAAGCGCCACTCGCGCGCGAGATCGTAGCGCTCGAGCGGCGCGTGCGCGCACGCTTCGGCGCTGGCGAACGCCGCCGGGTGAGGCTCGAGCGCTGGGCCGAGGTGCGCTACCGCGGCCAGGCGCATGAGCTAAGCGTGCCGGCGGATGATCTTGGAGCGTTGGAGACGCGCTTTCATGAAGCGCACGCGCGGCGCTTCGGTTACGCCGACCGCACGCGCGAGGTGATCGTGGTCACGCTCGAGGTGCGCGGCGAAGTGGCGAGCGAGTTGCCACGTCCGGCGCCGCGTCCGGTGCCGAGACGCCGCGCGGTGGCGGCAGCGGCGCGCGCGTACACGCTCGTGCGCCACGCCGGCCGCGACGTGCGCGCAGGCTTGTTCGCACGCGCCGCACTCGCGCCCGGCGCGCGCTTGCGCGGCCCGGCGATCGTGCTCGATGCCGGCGCGACCTGCTGGTTGCCGCCGGACTGGAGCGCCCGCGTGACACCGCACGGCGCGCTGCTCGCGACACGTGCGAGCATGCCGCGCAAGGGGAGGGCGCAATGAGAAAGGCGGCCAAGTCACGCGCCTCGCGGCCGGAGGTCGCGAAGAATCGCCATTCGATGGACGCGGTCCAGCTCTCGCTCTTCCAGGGCCTCTTCGCCGCGGCCGCCGAGGAGATGGGCGCCACGCTGCAGCGCGCCGCTCACTCGCCCAACATCACCGAGCGGCTGGACCATTCATGCGCCATTTTCGATCGCGATGCGCGACTCGTCGCGCAGGCCGCGCACATCCCCGTGCACCTGGGCAGCATGCCGCGCGCGGTCGAGGCGGCGCTCGAGGTGGGCCCGCTCGAGCCCGGCGACATCGTGCTGCTCAACGACCCATTCGCAGGCGGCACGCACCTGCCGGATCTGACGCTCGTGAGCGGTGCTTTTCTAGATGAGAAGATTCTGGCCTCCGGCCGGGCGGCTCGCGGCAGCGTCCGAGGCGCCGCGCCGCGTGCTCACTTCTACCTCGCGTCCCGCGCGCATCACGCCGACGTCGGCGGCGCGGCGCCCGGATCTCTTCCCATCGCCCGCGAAGTGTATGAGGAAGGCCTGCGCATCCCGCCGGTGTTCCTGGTGCGCGGCGGCGTGGTGCAGCGCGATGTGATGGCGCTGCTGCTCGCCAACGTGCGCACGGCCGATGAGCGCCGCGCCGACCTGGCGGCGCAGCAAGGCGCGCAGGCCACGGGCGAGCGGCGGCTACGAGAACTCGCCGCGCGCGTGGGCGCCGCGACGCTTGTGCAAGCGGCCGACGCGCTACTCGCCGCCACCGAACGCCGCAGTCGCGCTGCGCTGCGCCGCCTGCCGCGCGGCACGTGGCGCGCCCAGGACGTGCTCGACGGCGATGGACTGGTGCCCGGCGAGGTCCGGATCCGCGCGACGCTCACGATCGGCGGCGGCCGCGCGCGAGTGGACTTCACCGGCAGCGCGCCGCAGACGCGCGGGCCCGTGAACGCGGTGGCCGCCGTGACGCGCGCCGCCACGCTCTACGTGGTGCGTTGCGTGCTGGCCGAGGATATTGCGGTGAATGACGGACTTCTGCGATGCATCGAGGTCATCGCGCCCGCGGGCAGCGTCGTGAATCCGTTGCCGCCCGCGGCGGTGGGCGCGGGCAATGTGGAAACCTCGCAGCGCATCGTCGACACGGTAATGCGCGCATTCGCCAAGGCGCTGCCCGGCCGCGTGCCCGCGGCGAGCAACGGGACCATGAACAATCTGCTCATCGGCGGCACCGACCCGCGCACCGGCCGCGCGTTCGCGTACTACGAGACGCTGGGTGGCGGTCACGGCGCCGGGCCATCGTGGGATGGCGAGAGCGCCATGCAGGCGCACATGACGAACACGCGCAACACGCCCATCGAGACACTCGAGCACGCGTATCCCGTACACGCGGTGGCCACGCGCATCCGCCGCGGCAGCGGCGGCAAGGGCCTGCATACCGGTGGCGACGGCATCGAGCGCGCGCTCGAGATGCGCGCCGATGTGCGGGTGACGGTCATCTCGGAGCGCCGCGCCCGCGGCCCGTGGGGCCTCGCCGGGGGCGAAAGCGGCCAGTGCGGTGTCACGCAGGTTCGGGAGGGGGGAACGCAGGCCAAGCCCCGCACGCTTCCCGCCAAGTTCACGTTTGACCTGCGCACAGGCGACGTATTGACTGTGGCCAGTCCCGGCGGCGGCGGCTATGGTCGCCCGCGCGCCCCCAAGTCGTCCCGCCGCCCCGTGCGGCGGGGATGAAGCTGTCATCATCCGCCCATTCCCCGAGGTCCGCATGCGTCGAATGTTGCGCGTGTTCCCGGTCGCGCTGCTGGCGATCAGTCTTGTCTCGCTCGCGCTGAGCCCCAAGCCGGGCCAGAGCGTACCGCTCTACGCCGCCCGCACGGGCCTCATGTGCCAGAGCTGCCACTTCGATCCCAACGGCGGCGGTCCCCGCAACGAGTTCGGCTTCAACTACGCCAAGAACCGACATTCGCTCGAGGCCGACACGACGGGCGAGTGGAAGGACCTGGACCTGAGCAACCGAGTGAGCGCGAACTTCCCGCTGTATTTTGGTTTGAACCAGCGCTTCATGTTGCTCAGCGACCAGCTCGCCAAGAGCAGCGGCGTCGATCGCGCGGGCTTCTACAATATGGAGAACGCGATCTACACCACGTTCCAGCCGCACTCGCGCCTCACGCTCGTGTACTCGCGCGACGGCTTCAACTCGGGTTCCACGACCAAGGACGCGTTCGGCCTGATCGGCGTGACGCCCGACATCTATCTGAAAGCCGGCCAGTTCCGCACGCCGTTCGGCTTGCGCATGGACGACCACACGGTCGCCACGCGCAATGCGTTCCTCGACGTGATCGGTGGTCCCGGCTTCCTTCCTTACGACCCGCGCCGCCCGGATCAGGGCCTCGAAGTGGGCGGCAGCCACGGCAGCATGTTCGGCCGCGTCGCCATCTTGAACGGCCTGTCGAACCCGCTCGGCAGCGAGCCCAACCACGCACAGGCCGTGGCCGCCAAGCTGGGCGGCAACATGGCGCACTACCAGGGCGCGTTCTCGTTCTACGACGACTGGAGCGATCTTGGCGCCGGCAACGGCAACCTGCGCCAGACGCGCTGGGGCTATTACGCGCTCACGCACGCGGGCAAGTTCGCGCTGCTGGGCGAGGCCGCCGCGGGCACCGACAAGATCAAGAACGACTCGGCGCCGCAGGGCGCGGCCACGAACAGCCTGGCCGCATGGGGCGAGGTCGACTGGACGCCCGAGCGCGAGTACAACGTGCGCGTGCGTGTGGACCATCTGGAACTCGACCGCGCGAGCGACAAGACGATCAAGGACCTGAATTCCTTCAACCGTTACTCACTGGAAGGCGAGTGGGTGCCGGTGCCCTTCGCCGAGATCCGCTGGGCTTTCCGCCTGATCGATCCGGTCGCGAAGGTCGACTTGTCGAACCAGGAACTCAAGACCGAGAAGCAGGGTTTCGTGCAGTTCCATTTCTCATACTGACGCACGGATCTTCGCAAGCGCGCAACACACACGAACGCCGCCGGGCACGTAACCCCGGCGGCGTCGTGTTGTGGTTCGGCGTCCTTGCCGAGTGAGACTCACGCAGCCTTGGCCACGTTCTCCTTGTCATCCTCTTCCGCTTCGTCACGCTCGCCATCCGCTTCATCGCGCGCCACCAGCGAGATGGCGGACTTCACCTTGGCCGAGCTATTGCGCTCATCCCGAAGGCTGTCGATCGCGGCGTCGGCCTGCTTCAGCAGGAACTGCAGGCTGCCGGTCTTCTCCACCGCCTGTTCGACCAGCGCGCGCTGGCCATGCAGGGCTTCCAGGTTCGAGCGCAGGTCGGTAAGCAGGCTTTCGCTGCGCGCCAGCCGTTCCTCGGCGCGCGTGAGCTGGCGCTTGCGCTCATCGAGAGTGCTCGTGGTCTCCTCCAGGCCCTGCAGCTGCTCGCGGACATTCTCGAGCTGCTCGCGGGCCTGCGACATCTCGCCGTGCGCCGATGCGATCTCGCGCACGTGCCCGGCGGTCTCGCTCGTGAGCGTGATCATGCGATCGAGCTCAGCCTGCAGCGAGCCCACCGTCGCCTGACGCGCCGCGATCTCCTCGAGCGCCTGCGACACGTTGGTGTCGGCCACCTCCCAGGACGCCAGCTTTCGCTCGAACGTGTCGAACCGCTTCTGCACCGTGTTCAGGCTTGTCGAGCGCTGCTCCAGCTCGCCGGCCAGACGGCCCAGATCGGTCGCCTGCACCTGCGCGATCTTGAGATCCGACGACAGCTGCGTGCGCGTCTCGGCCAACTGCTGCGCCAGCGTGGACGCCTCTTCGCGCAAGGTCGCCGCACGCTCGAGTTCCTGCGCGCTGGACTGCAGCGACTTCGCGCGCTGCTCGATCTCCTTCTTGAGCGCCTGCGTCTTGCCGGCCAGGGCCTCGACCGACTCACAGCGCGCCGCGACGGCGTCGAGTGTCTGCAGCACGGCGTTGCTCTTGTCCTTGGCGCCCGCGACTTCGCTCGCCACCGCGGCCATGGTCATCGTCATCTTTTCCGCAACCTCCGCCTGTTCGTGCAATGCCACGAAGTGCTGCTCGGCGGCCTCCATGCGAGTGGCCAGCTGCTGGCCGCGCTCGTCCAGACGCTTGGCCTGCGACGCGAACTCGGTCATGCGGCGGTTCAGGTCTTCGGTGAACTCGCGCTTGGCTTCGATCTGGCTCATGGCCTCACCGATGCGCTGAGTCTGCGCTTCGATGAACCCCAGCGTCGCTGCCTTCTCCTGCAACGTAGCGGCCTGAGTGCGCATCTCGGCCAGCGACTGCTGCACGTTCGCGAGCCACGTGCGCGTCTCGGCCTGCGTGCCGCGCATGCCGTCGTACTCTTCGCGAGCGCCTTTCGCCTGGTCCCACGCCTCACGCACCGCTGCATGCGACGACGCAAGCGAGTGGAGGTCGGCAAGACCCGAGTCGAGCGCCGGACGGGCGTCTTCGATGGCGCGCACACGCGCGTGCAGCTCGTTGGCGAACTCGATCGCCTCGGCCAGACCCTGCTGGAGGCCCGAGAGCTTCGCGATCTCGCCCTCGAGCGAGTTGGCCTCGTCGGCGATGTGTTTGAGCCGTGCGTCCAGGCTCTGGGTCTGCGACAGCAGTTCATTCATGTTTCGGCTGGATTCGGTCAGCGGACGGAAGCGCGTCTCGCATTCGGTCACCGAGTTGCGCAGGTCAGCCACGCGCTGCGTGACGCTCTCCAGGCCGCGACGCTCGAAGTCGAACCGCTCGACCGTCTTTCGCGACTCGTCCGTTACAGCGGCCAGCTCTTCGCGGGCCTGCGCCGTGCGCGAGTCGACTTCTTGCTGGAACGCCGTGATCTCGCCCGAGCGCTCGAGCACGGACTCGTGCAAGTTGCGCAAGGAGCCGACCTGCTCCTGAAGCGACGCCAGCGCGGCTTCGTTCGTCTTCTGCTGCTGCACATGTTCGGCCAGCTGCCGCATGGCGCGGTCCAGATGCTCCGACTGCGCGAGCGCGCGATCCACCGAGTCGCGCTGGGCTTCGAGCGCGATCGTCTTCTGCTGCACGAGGTCGGCCAGCGTCTTGAGCCCATGGAGTTCGCGGCGCATCTCGTCGGCGCGCGTCTGCACGCCGTCCATGCCACGCACGGCCTGCTCCACACCCGAGAGGCGGCGCTCCTTGTCCTGGATCGAGCGGCCCAACTCATCGCGGCGGCGATCGAGTGCTTCCATCTTGGTGAGCGCCAGCTTGTTCGCATCGAGCAGGCGGTCATGCTGTTCACGCAGGCGCGTCATCTGCTCGCCCGAGCCTTCGACCTGCGTGCGCAGCGTGTCGGCCTCGGCGCGCAGCGCCTGGATGGGCTTGTCGGTCTGCATGAAGATGTCGATCTGCGCCTTGAGCGCTTCGGCCTGTTCGGCCTTCTGCGCCAGCGATTCCATGATCGTGAGTGTGTTCTGTGAATCCTCGGCCAGGCGCGCGAGCTGCGAAGTGGCGGCCTCGTGCTTGGCGCTCATCTCCTCGGCACGCGCATCGAGGTTCTCGTACAGAGTAGAGAGACGCGTGACGCCCTCCAAGCGCTGCTCGATCTCGGCCAGGCGCTGCATCACCGTGTCGGCGGCATCGCCGGCCTTGGCGAGCGGCGTCTGGATGGCTTCGAGCCGTTGCGCAGCCACGGCGCCCGAATCCACCAGGCCGGCGTAGCGGTCGCGTTCCTTGCGCATCTCCTCAAGGAGCGTGCGCATCTCTTCGCCGAGCTCCTTCTCATTCGTCGTGTTGCCGAGCAGGTTCTTGAACAAGGAGGCCATCGGGATTCTCCTACGAGCGCGCTCCGCCGGCGCCGTGCAAGGGGCCGTCGATACGGCAGTGATGGGGTGACCGGCCCGCGCCCAGAAGGCGACGAGACCAGGACAAGGGAAGCCGGCCGTGCAGAATGCAAGAGCCGGGCCCGGCCGCCCCGCGCGTGCCGCGCGCTGCGATTGCAGCACTTGCGGGTGCCGCGAGAGCTGCATCTCATGCGCCTGCGGCCAATTGGCAGCCGGTCGGCGGATGGTGGATGGGCGTTGGGCCATGGGATCAAGGCGTGGCCTTACGCCGCGCGCCTTCGTACTTGGTACCACGAGGAGCGAGATGCTTGAGCACCGCCTTGAGCCGTTCCTCGAGCGTCGCGCCCGGGATGTCGCCATGGTGGATGCACAGATCGAGCGCTTCGGCCTTCGGCACACCCAGACTGCGCACCCAGGGCAGGAGCTCCTGGGCTCGCTCGACCTTGGCAGCGTGCTCGGTACGTTCTGCGGCCGCTTGCGCGCGCTTCGATTCGATGAAGCCTGCGCCGAACGCGCGCTTTGCCTCGAACTGATTGTGCGCGCGGCAGAGCAGGCGCAGGTTGTCGACTGTCGTCTGGCCGCCCTTCGCAAGAGGCACACGGTGGTCGAACTCGATCAGCGCGCGACTCTCGCAACGCCGGCCATTGTCGCCGACGAACGTGCACTGGTGGTTGTCTCGCTCGTACACCTCGCGCTGGATCTCGGCCGGAATGTAACGGCCATCACCGTCGCTCGTTCGCTCGCGCGGAGCGTCCGTCGCGGCGAAGCGCTCGCGCTCGATCTGTTCCACGAGCAACGTGAGCGCGCGCTTCAGGACCTCTTGAGAGTCCTCGAAGCCGACGGTGTGAGAGAGACCATCGTGCGCGCGGTCGAGTAATTCCTGCACCTCTGGCGAGAGTAAGCCGCGTAGTTCGTGACGCTTAGCGCCTTGCGGTACTCGGTTTGAACCGAGTTCATCGGCCTCACAGAGCGTGCCCGGGACTCGGTTCAAACCGAGTTCCCGCTCCAGCGCCTGGCGGATCTCGACGCAGCTCTTGCCCGCGGCGAGTGCCACCAACGCATCCGCGTTGCCGTCGCTCAGGTGCGGGCCGAGCAGGCCGATCGCGCTCAACTCGATGCGACCGTCCGCGATGGCATCGATCAGCACCGGGTGGCGGCGAGCATGCCGGGCCGCGTGGATGCGACGCGTTGCGGCGTCGTGCGCAAGGCCCAGCTCGCCGCGGCAGTACGCGTACATCGACGGGTACGCTTCGGGCAGGTAGAGCTGCTGGGCATCGAACTCGCTCAGGTACACGAGGAACATCGCCAAGCTGTAACGGTCACGCTTGAGATACGTGAACATGCCGCGGCGCAGCTTGGACGGAGCGAGGACATCGACACGATGATGGTGCATGTGAAACCCATCGCGGGGGCGAGTTCGCGGTGGCGTGTGCATTGTCGCATGCGTGTTTTCGGCGCTCGTAGAGCCACGCACGCAGCGTTAAGCACGCACTCACGACAACGCGCGAGCGTTCATCGTGTGGGCGGCGCCCATACACGCGACAGGCGCGCTACGAACGTGTGGCGTGAGTAGTCTCGATGTGTGTTTGGTGGCTCGCGAAATCCTGTCAAGCCCTGACTCGCGCGCGATCTCGGCCAGCATCTCAGGCTTCATCCGAGTGAAGGCCGAGAGCATGGACGCCGCTCGCCGGCTGCTCGAGGGCAATCGCTCGTACGAGACCGGCGGGACTGTGGAGATCCGCGAGCTGTCGCAGGAGTGAAGCGCCACCACCCTACCGAGCGACCTACGCCTACCCCCCCGCCGCCGCCTTCGCGCGCAGCTCCGCCAGCGCCTTCGCCACCACACGCCGCGTGAGCGGTGTCTGGTCGCTGGCACTCACGCGCAGCGCGGCCTCGGGCACCTGCGCCAAGAACGCGTCGCTCTGCAGGCCCAGCAGCACCGTCGGCAGCTGCGCGGCACGCGCGCGCAAGTCGGCGATCGCCGCCGCCGGCAGCGGCACACGCGAACTCACCGCGATCACCTGCGCGGTCGGCGCAGCGCCTCCGTCGGGCACTCCGTGTGCCGCAAGGTCCGCCGCCAGCGAGCCGCCGTGCTTGTACTCGGCCTCGCTCACGCGCCAGCCGCCTTGAGCAGCCGCCGCAGGAAGCGCGCCATCCACAAGCAACCCGCGAGTGACGATCGCCTCCAAGCGCGACTCCCAATCCGGCGGCGTCAGCGATTCCAGCGGCACCGCCAACTCCGCAGGGCTGGGCGCCGAACGTGCCGCGTCGAATGCCGCAAGCCGCGGACGCGAGAGATCCAGATATGTGCGGTCGAACGGGCCGTCCACGATGGCGTCGGCGATCGCCAGGCGCGCGCGGCGCACATCTTCATTCCAGTGCGCGAAGAGCAGCAGGTCGCATCCGGCTTCGAGCGCCAAGCGGCCCGCTTCGCCTTCGCCGCGCTCGCCCGAGGCGCCCTTCATCTCGAGCGCATCGGTGATGGCGATGCCCCTGTAGCCCAGCGTCTCGCGCAACAGCGTGTGCACGATGCGCGGCGAGAACGTGGCAGGGCGCGCGGCGTCAAGCGCGCGCACGATCACATGCGCGGTCATGACCGAGTCGGCGTCCAGATTCGCGCGGAATGGCACCAGCTCGCGCGCATGCAAGAGCGCCTCGTCGGCGTCGATCGCCGGCAGCGTCAGGTGCGAATCCAACCGCGTGTCGCCGTGGCCGGGGAAGTGCTTGAGGCAACTCGCCACGCCCGCCTCGCGGAACGCGCGCACGATCTCACGGACGGCCACCGCCACCAAAGCGGGGTCCGTTCCGTACGCGCGCGGACCGATCACCGGATTGTCGATCTCGCTGTGCACATCGGCCACGGGCGCGAAATCCCATTCGAATCCCAGCGCCCGCAGCCGCCGCGCGGTCACGCTGGCCACATAACCGATGTCGCCCGGCATCGCGCCTCGCGCAAGCAGCGCTGCGTTGGGAGGCACCACCAGGTGCCCGGCGAGCTGTGAGACCCAGCCGCCTTCTTCATCGAGTGTCAGGAACAGGCGCTTCTGGCCGGCGAGTGTGCGCAGGCGCGAGGTGAGGCGCCGCAAGTCATCCAGGTCGCGGAAGTCGCGCGAGAAGATGATCACGCCAGCAGGCGGGTATTGCGCGAAGTCACGCTCGAAGGCGGGAGTGAGCCCGTCCTTCGGGAGACCGATCACAGCGCGGCGGGCGACGATGCGTTGGGCGTCCATGTGGGCGGCAGACTCCCCGAGCGTCCAGCGGATGTCAATGATTCGGCCGCAAGCACGCGCCGCCGCCCCGTCCGTGACGCATTCCGCAGCGCCCGTGAAGGAACGTGGTTGGGCAGGGCGCGCGCTACCGTTACACTCTTGATTGGACTGGACTGCCCCCACTGACCTTCCGCGCCCGGAGGATGGATCTGAAGTCTCCGAACGTCTCGCGCCTCATCGCGCTGTCGCTTGTGGCTGCCTCGCTTCTCGCGTTGGGTTCCGCGGCCATCGCTGCGCCGGCCAAGCCCGCGCCGCCTGTTCTCAAGGGCGCCGGCAAGGGCACCGCCAGTGCCAAACAGAAGACGCTCGAACTCGTCTATGGCGATGACCACGTGTTCGGCACTGTCGTGCCGCCGGGCTGGGCGCTCGATGACACGAGCGGCCTGGGCGCCAAGATCCGCGTGGTGCTCTACCCCAAGGGCCAGACATGGGCCAAGGCGCCGGTCGTCATGTACGCGAATCCGATCCATCAGGCCGCCAATACGCACGTGCCTCTCGCGACCATGATCCAGCGCGACGTGAACGAATTCCAAAAGGCCAATCCGCACGGCACGGTCGCCACTGCGCCGCCGATCACCAGCGCCAAGGGCCAGACCGCGCAGGTGCGCTACTTCGCGCCCGATGGTGGCAAGCCGGTCGAGGCCGTCGCGTATTTCGAAGAGAAGACGCTCGTACAGTTGCTCGTCCTGCAGTCGCGCGACGCCGCGGGTTTCGCGAAGAACCTGGCCACTTACCGCGACTGGGTCGCCACCTACCAGTTCGCGGGCACGGGCATGGCCACGCCGTCGGGGCCGCGTTGAGCAGCCGCGCGCGTGTGTCGCAGAAAAGCCTGCGGTTCACCGAGTCGGTGATCCGTGAGATGACCCGCCTGTGCACGCAGCACGGCGGCATCAACCTTTCGCAGGGCTTTCCCGATTTCCCCGCGCCGCAGGCGATCAAGGATGAAGCCGCGCGCGCCGTGCAGGCCGACGTGAACCAGTACGCCATCACGTGGGGCGCCAAGCGGCTGCGCGACGCGTTGGTGGCCAAGCAGCAGCGCTTCACCGGTGTCACCTACGATCCCGAACGCGAGATCGCCGTGTGTTGCGGGTCCACGGAGTGTATGGCGGCGACGATGTTGGCGTTGGTCGATCCCGGCGATGAAGTGATCATCTTCGAGCCGTACTACGAGAACTACGGACCCGACGCCATCTTGTCGGGCGCGCAGCCGCGCTTCATCACGCTGCGCGAGCCCGACTGGGCGTATGATCCCGCCGAGCTCGAGGCTGCGTTCAACAACAAGACGCGCGCGATCGTGGTGAACACGCCGAATAACCCGACCGGGAAAGTCTTCACGCGCGAGGAGATGAACCACATCGCGGCGCTGTGCCAGCAATGGGACGTGATCTGCATCACCGACGAGATCTACGAACACATTCTTTATGATGGGTGCCAGCACGTGTCGATGGCCGCGATCGACGGCATGCGCGAGCGCACGGTCACGCTGAGCGGCCTGTCGAAGACCTGGAGCGTCACCGGTTGGCGCATCGGTTGGAGCCTGGGGCCGCCGGACCTCACGGGCGCGATCCGCAAAGTTCACGACTTCCTCACCGTGGGTGCCCCCGCGCCGCTGCAGGAGGCCGCTGCGGTCGCGCTTGAGATGCCCGATGCGTATTACGCCAAGCTGGCAGCCGACTATCATGCGCGGCGCGAGTTCCTGGTGCCCGCGCTGGCTGCGGCAGGATTCGGCGTTTTCGCGCCGAAAGGCGCCTACTACTGTATGACCGACATCTCGGGTTTCGGGTTCGAGGACGACGTGACGTTCGCACGCTGGCTGGTCAGCGAGGTCGGCGTGGCGGGAGTCCCCGGCTCGAGCTTCTATTCGGACCCGGCCCGTGGCCGGCAGAGACTCCGCTTCCATTTCGCGCGCAAGCGCGAGACTCTGGAGGCGGCCGTGGAGCGATTGCAGACGCTCAAGGCTCGCGCTGCGAGCCACACTCGTGGACCCCAAGGGGATCGTAACCGGACATGACACCCACTCGCCGTTCTTCCTTCGGCCCCCTCATGGTGGCGATGGCGCTCTCCGTACTGCTGGGCTTTGGTCTGGCCCGTGCGCTGTCGGCGACCGATGACCTGCGCAGCAACCTGGACCTGTTCACGCAGGTGCTGGTCATGGTGCACAACAATTACGTGGAAGCTCCCGACGACCAGAAGCTCATCAAGGGCGCCATCGACGGCATGCTCAAGACGCTCGACCCGCACACCATCTACCTGCCCGCGCAGCGCGCGCAGCAGATGGACGAGCAGTTCCACGGCGAATATTCGGGCATCGGCGTGCAGTTCGATCTGCAGGACAACAAGATCATCGTGATCTCGCCGCTCGAGGGGACCCCGGCCTATCGCTTGGGCATCCGCGCCGGCGACAAGATCTTCGAGATCGATAACAAGCCGCTCAAGAAGGGCCTGACCAACGACGACGTGTTCCACGCGCTACGCGGCCCGACGGGTTCCACGGTCGAGGTCACGGTCGAGCGCGAGACCGAATCGGCGCCGATGCACTTCACCATCGAGCGCGCCAAGATCCCGATCGAGAGCATCCCCTACGCCTACATGATCCGTCCGGGCGTGGGCTACGTGCGCATGATCCGCTTTGCGCAGACCACGGGCGAAGAGCTCGAGGCCTCGATCGCCAAGCTGCGCGCGCAGGGCATGAAGAGCCTGCTCATCGACCTGCGCAGCAACTCGGGCGGTCTGCTCTCGCAGGCAGTCGACGTGCTCGATCAGTTGGTGCCCGACAACAAGCGCTTGGTCTACACGCGCGGCCGCATCAGCTCGGCCAACGCGGACTACTACAGCACCACGCGCCCCGGGAAGTGGACCGACGGTCCCGTCGTCGTACTCGTCGATCACGGCAGCGCCTCGGCGTCCGAGATCGTGTCCGGCGCGATCCAGGACCTGGACCGCGGCCTGGTGGTGGGCATCAACACGTTCGGCAAGGGCTTGGTGCAGAACCAGCTCAACATGACCGAGGGCAAGCTGCTGCTCACGATCGCGCGCTACTACACGCCGAGCGGACGCGGCATCCAGCGCGACTACACCAAGTTCTCGGACAACTCGGATTACCAGGAGGATGCGTTCAAGGAGGACGTGCCCACCGACTCCGCGCTCAAGGCCCGGCCCAAGTTCGCGACCGCGGCCGGCCGCGTGGTCTACGGTGGCGGCGGTATCTATCCCGACGTCGTGATCAAAGACCCGCCGAACCTGACCCGCGCCGAAGTCGACATGATCACCAAGCGCGCGTTCTTCGAGTACGCCACGCACCACATCGCCCAGCATCCAGACGTGAAGTGGACGCAGGACGAGCTCGACAAGGGCAAGTTCAAGCTTGATGACGCCGAGTGGGGCAAGGTGAAGTCGGTCATGACCAACAAGAAGATCGTCATGAACGATTCCACGTGGACCGCCGAGAAGCCGTTCATGATCCGCCAGGTCCGCGCCGAACTCGCCAGTGCGCAGCTGGGCGCGCTCGACCGCTACAAGATCGCGGTCGAGGACGACGTGCAGCTCAACGCGGCGCTGGAGCTGTTCCCCCGCGCGCAGAAGCTCATGGCCACTGCGGCGCTGCCCGTGAAGAAGGACAAGAAGAACTAGCTCGCAGCGGGCCAGAGGCGTCCAGAAGAAGCACGAAGCCCCGACGGAGCGATCCGCCGGGGCTTCGTGCTTTCGGAGAGGGCCGGGTGTCACCCCAGCGGCGTGACGTTGCTCAGCCCCATGCGGCCCAGCATCCACGCGAAGTCGAACGCCACTTCGCGCAGCGCGTCATAGCGGCCGCTCGAGCCGCCGTGGCCCGCGCCCATGTTGATCTTGAAGAGCAGGGGATTCGCGTCGGTCTTGAGCGTTCGCAGCCGGGCCACGTACTTGGCCGGTTCCCAGTAGCCCACCTGGCTGTCGTTGAGGCCCGTCTTCACCAGGATCGCCGGGTACGCCTTGCGCTCCATATTGTCGTACGGCGAATACGCGCGGATCCAGGCGTACTGCGTGGCGTCGTGGGGGTCGCCCCATTCCTCGTATTCGCCCACCGTGAGCGGCAGGCTGGTGTCGAGCATGGTGTTGATCACATCCACGAACGGCACCTGTGACACCACGCCCGCGAACAGGTCCGGCCGCAGGTTCGTGACCGCGCCCATGAGCAGTCCGCCCGCGGAGCCGCCCTGGATCACCAGACGGTCGCGGCTCGTCCACTTGCTGGCGATCAGGTGCTCGGCGCACGCGATGAAGTCCGTGAACGTATTCATCTTCTTGGCCATGCGGCCATCGTCGTGCCAGCGCTGCCCAAGGTCACCGCCGCCGCGGATGTGCGCGAGTGCGAACACCGCGCCGCGATCCACCAGGCTGTAGCGCGCGGAACTGAACGTGACGTCGATCGAGATGCCGTACGAACCATAGGCGTACAGCAGGCAGGGCGCGCTGCCGTCCGGCTGGGTGCCCTTGCGGTAGAGCAGCGTGACCGGCACGGCCGTGCCGTCGGCGGCCTTGGCCGAGATGCGCTGCATCTCGTAGCGCGATGCATCCCAGCCGCCCAGCACGGCGGTGCGCTTGAGCAGCTTGCTGTTGCGTGTCGCCAGATCCAGATCGAACACCGACGGAGGCGTCACGAAGGACTGATACGCATAGCGGAACGTGGTCGCCGCGAACTCTTCATTGGTCGAGGAGCCCACCGAATAGGCCGGCTCCTCGAAGCGCACGCGGACCGACGTGTCTCGTTTGAGGTCCATGACCGTCATGTGCGGCAGGGCGCTTTCCCGCTCGCTCAGCACGATGAAGTCGGCGAAACAGCTCACGCCGCGGATCGTCACGCCTTCACGCGCGGCCACGAATTCGCTCCAGTGCGCGGGATCGGGCGTCTCGACTGGCGCCGTGACCACGCGGAACTCGCGGCTCGTGTCGTTGACCATGATGTAGAACAAGCCGCCGCGGTGGTCCACGTAGTATTCGCGGTCCTGCACGCGCGGCGCGATCAGTGTCCACGTGCCCTTCGGATCATCCGCGCGCAGCACGCGCGTCTCGCACGTGGTGTGGCTCGTGCGCGACTCCACCAGCCATTCGCCGCTGCGCGTGCGGTGCACGCCGATGCCAAAGCGCTCGTCGCCTTCCTCGGCGACCAGGTCGTGCGCTGCGTCACCGAGCACATGGCGGTACACGCGGTACGAGCGCTTGGAGGTCTCGTCCTCCTGCGTATAGAAGAGCGTGCGGCCTTCGGCGCACCACGCGATGCTCGTCACGCGCTCGGCGGTGTCAGGGAGCACCTCGCCGGTGGCCAGATCCTGTACATGCAGCACGTACTGGCGGTAGCCCGTGGTGTCGGTCGAGTACGCGAGCTTGCTGCCGTCGGGGCTGACCTCGAAGTCACCGACCGCCATGAACGCCAGGCCCTCGGCCATCGCGTTAAGATCGAGCAGCACCTCTTCGGGCGCGTCCATGGTGCCGCGGCGCCGGCAGTAGGTGGGATACTGCTTGCCCTCTTCCGTGCGCGCGTAATACAGCCAGCCGCCCTTGGGGTAGGGCACCGACAGGTCGGTCTGCTGGATGCGCGCGAGCATCTCGGTGTAGAGCGATGTCTGAAGCGCTGCCGAGTCCGCCGTGAGTGCCTCGGCATACGCATTCTCGGCTTCGAGATACGCGATCACCTTGGGATCGCTCTTCTCGCGCAGCCACGCGTAGTCGTCGTGGCGCGTCTCGCCGTGCAGCGTGCTGACATGAGGGTGCTTCTCGGCCTCAGGTGGCTCCGGGCGTGTCTGGGTGCTCAAGGTCATGCGCAAGGTCACCAAGGTGGGGTGGGGTGCAAGCGGCAGCCGTGGACGTCGCTCGGGCGGGGGGACCCTGTCGTCCAAGCGTCATCGGCAAATCGGGTAGGGATTTTCAGGATTTTCACTGTCAGGGCACCGCGGCGATCACGCCGGCGCCGCCATTTGCACCGCTCAACCCTCTGGCAGCACGCGCACTGTCACCGGATCGCCCTCACCCACGCCCAGACGGTTGGCGAAATCGCCGCCCACCTGGGCCACTTCCAGGCGTCCGCTGGAGCCCACGATCGCCACCAGCGCGCCCACGGGAGCGTCGCCGTAAGAGCGCGCAAGGCCGCGCACCCGGCGCTCGAGCACCGCGACCTCGTATTTCTCATCGGGTGTGTCGCCGAAGACCTGTGCGAGTGCGGCGGCCGTAAGGTCGGTGAGCGCGTTGCCGAAGCGGTCGATGAACACGACATGGCCGAGCAGCGTGTCGCCGTCCAACTGCGGCTCGGTGCGCGTGCAGCGCACGGGGTTGAGTACGCGCGGACCGAACGACGCGATGGGCACGCCCTTCGCCAGGTGCGCCGCTACCGGCGCGAACACATCGCGGCCGTGGAACGTGCGGCTCACCGGGCGGCGGAACCATTGCTCCTCGGTCAACTCGTAGACCTTGGCCTCGGGCGAGGCCAGCGCGTATTCGAGCAGGCCGTTGTCGGGGCCCACGAAGAATTGTCCGCGCGCCTGCACCGCGATCGCGCGGCGCGTGGTGCCCACGCCGGGATCGACGACCGCCAGATGAACCGTACCGGGAGGGAAGTCGCTCGCGGCCGCCTCGAGCACGAACGCACCGTGCGCGATGGAGCCTGGTGCGATCGCGTGGTCCAGGTCGACGCGCGGCGAGTCGGGCGCATGCGCGGCCAGCACGCCGTGCACGACTCCCACGAACCAGTCCTGCGTGCCGAAGTCCGACGTGAAGGTGACGATGGGGCGGGACATGGAAAACCTCCGGTCAGACGTCGGTGGATCGAGAGGTGCTTTGGGGTCGCGCTTGCAGCATATCCGACAAGAGGGTCCATGCTCCATCGTCGGTGAGCCTTGAGAGGCACCTGAGGTCGCTGCACACGTCGCGGTGGCATGGGCTGCATTCCGCGTGCGCGTAGTAGGCGCGGTGGCCTTCGCTCTCGGGATAGGGGAAGAACATGCTCGGGCGGTTGCGGCTCATCAATCCCAGCGTGCGCGCCCCGGCCGCGACTGCCGTGTGCATGGGGCCCGTATCGCCGCAGACGAACGCTGCACAACGCGCCTGCAATGCCACGAAACGCGTGAGCGGCCACTGCTCGATCACTCGCACGCGCTCGGGTGGCAGGCCGCGCGCGCACTCGCGTGCCAGCGCCGCCTCCTCGCCGCCTCCGGCGGTGAAGAGCGCATACGCGTTCGCATGCGCCGCCAGCAGTCGCGCCGCCAAGGCCCGAAAACGCTCGGGCGCCCAGCGCCGCGTGGGCCAGCGCGCGCCGGCGTGCAGGCCCACGCGCAGCGCGCCCTCGGGCACGCCGAGCTGCGCGAGCGCCGCGTCGGCCTCGGCCAGGGCCGCGGCGCTCACGTGCAGGCGCGGCGTCGGCGGCGACTGGGGCGCCGGCCAGCCGAGCGCCTCGAGCGAGGCCATGTGGAAGCCGGTGGCGCTCAAAGTGCGCGGGCGCGAGTGGTGCGTATAGAGAGCGCTACGCCAGCCCTTGTTGGGGTAACCCACACGCGCGCGCGCGGCAGTAAGGAATGTCCACACGGCCGTGCGCGGGTTGCAGAAGCAATCGAACACCACATCGGGCGCGAACGCGCGCAGGCGCTGCACCAGCGCGAGCGTCTCGCTCAGTGATGGCTTCGCCGCGACCTTGATCACCTCATCGATGCGCGGGTCGTGCTCGAGTATGCCGGCGATGCCGCGCTCGGCCACGTACGCCACCTTGGCGCCTGGGCACGCGGCGCGCGCGGCCTCGAGCAGCGGCAGCGTCAGGCACAGGTCGCCCAGGAAGCGCGGGCGGATGAAGACGATGCGGCGGACGTCGGACGGGAGCACGGGCCTCTTGGGAATGGGTGGTAGACTGCGGCGAACCGTACATCACTGCCTTCGTCTGCTGCCACCTCTTGGGGAGAACCTCCGGTGACCAAGCAATACGATCCCGAACAAACGCCACCGGCAGTCGAGACCTCGGCCGTGCACGGCCCGCACGTGGGGCGAACGGGCGCGGTGAGCACGCCGATCGTGCGCAGCGCCACGTTCTCGTTCGATAGCCTGGCCGGTCTGAATGCCGCGCAAGCCGCCGGCCCCGGCGGCTACTTCTATCAGCGCACCGGCCATCCCACGATCCGCGCCGTCGAGGAGCATCTGGCGCTGCTCGAAGGCGCCGAGGGCGCGCTGCTGTTCCCCAGCGGCATGGGTGCCATCTCGAGTGCGTTCCTGAGCATCCTGCGCAGCGGCGACCACGTGGTGTGCGTGGACCCGTGCTATGGCGGCACGCAGGACCTGCTGCAGTTCGGCCGCGACCGCATGGGCTGGGAGATCACCTACGTGGACGCGCGCAAGCCCGAAGCGTTCGCGGCTGCGTTCCGCCCGCACACGCGGCTCTTGCATCTGGAGACGCCGATCAATCCCACGCTCGCGGTGTTCGACATCGCCGCTGCGGCCGCGCTCGGCCATCAGCGTGGCGCCGTGGTCACCATCGACAACACCATCGCCTCGCCCGTGGGCCAGCAGCCC
>JANYBS010000048.1 GCA_025360715.1 Candidatus Eiseniibacteriota bacterium
GCCACCGCCGCCGTCATGCTGCTGGTCTCGCTCGCATACGCCGACCCCGGCGTGCGCGTGGACGTGCAGGGCGGCCAAGCGCGCATCGCGCTGATCGGCGACTACGCCGGCGCGCGCTACACCGTGTACCGCGGCGAGACGTCCGCGAGCACACTCACGCCCATCAGCGAATCCGCTGCGCTGTGCACCGGCGATTGCTTCGTGTTCGACTCCGCAGCACAAGTGGGCGGCACGTACCAGTATCGCTTCGACCTGGTTACATCCAGTGGCACGCTCGTGAGCTATGGCCCCTATCGCGTGAGCATCGGCGCGCCCGTGACGGGCTTCGCGGTGCGCGCGCTGGGCTTGCCGTGGCGCGGCGCCGGACTGCTGCGCGTGAGCGCCGGTGAAGCGGGCGCGAGCCGTGCGTCGGGCCTGCGCGGTCGCGTCGCGCTCTACGACGTGAGCGGCCGGCAGGTGCGCGAACTCTGGCGCGGGCGCTTGGATCAGCTCACGTTCGACGTCGCGTGGGACGGCCGCGATGCGAGCGGCATGCGCGCCGCGCCCGGCGTCTACCTGGCGCGCTTCGAGGCCGGGACCCACGTGAGCTCGGCGCGGGTGGTGATCTCAAGGTAGCGGGGCCCGTGCGACGGGGTGCCTCGGTCCATCCGGGCGCCTCGGCAAGCGCCGGGGGGCTTCGGTCCGCCGGCGTCTTGCTGCCCGGGGGGAAGCGCCCCGAAAGCCGCGCGATGAGAACAACTTCCCGCGACTGGCACGTGTTCGCCTATGCTAGACTTGTCATGTCCAGACTTGGCTTGTGCATCTCGTGCAATGACCCCCTCGTGAGGCATCCCCCCTTGAGCCAGGGCTTTACGGACGCGCGTCGGGCACCCAGCAAGGAGGTTGGTGCGCCCATGAAGCAGAAACAGATCGGATTCCGCGACCTGCTCGAACGCTTGCTGCCCGTCGATGAGCTGCCGCCGGTGGACCGCATGCGCGTCCAGCGTGCGCTGCGCTCCGGCGTAGGCCTTGAGATGGAACGTGCCGCGATGCACGCGATCGATCTGCTCGAGCAGCAAGGCGCGATCCGCCGCCTGCCGCTGGAGCAGGCGCAGGGCACGCCGCTCGTGCGTTATCAAGCGCGCGGCCAGCACGACGTGATCACGCTCGAACTGCCTGGCCCCAAGGTGCGCGATGGCGTCGTCACGTATCCGCGCGCGGGGCTGCCCATGCAAGCGCCAGCGCGGCTCGACCAGGTGCGCCGGCTCATTCGCTTGGACGACCCGCTCATCTTCAGTGATCCGCGCACGGGCACCACGCGTGCCGGGCTGCAGGGCCAACTCGATCAGGCGGCGACGGAATTGCTCGGCCACGCCGTGCTGCGCTACTTCGGCAAGGACGATGAGCCCGAACCGGGTGACGACCTGCCGGTCGACAAGAGCCTGGCCAAGGACGTGCTCGAGCATCACGATGTGCTCTTCTACTGCCCCGACATCGATCGCAGCGCGCTCTCGCTCGAGAGCACGCGGCGCGATGTGCGCGCGCTCGTGGTCGCAGCAGTGCTCGGCAGCGACGGCACGCCGGTGGGTTACCTCGAAGTCCGCAGCGCCGATGTGGATCCCTTCGCGCCGGCCGACCTGGCCATGGTCGCGCTGCTCGCCGATTTCTGCGGCGGCGTGATCGAACGCGCGCACCGCATCGAAAAACTCGTGTTCGTGGACCCGCTCACGACGGCGTACAACCGTTCGTACTACGACCTGCAAGTGCGCAACGAGATCGCCCGCGCTCAGCGTGAGCAGAGCTCGATCGCACTGCTCATCTGCGACATCGACGACTTCAAGAGCTTCAACACATCGTTCGGCTACGAGGCCGGAAACCAGGTACTGGTGCAGGTCGCGCAGGCATTGCGCGTGGGCGTGCGGCCGTTCGATACCGTGGCGCGCTGGGGCGGCGAGGAGTTCGTGGTGCTGCTCACGCCGCCGGTCGTGGAAGACGACGTGATGGCGATCTCCGAACGTCTGCGCGCGGGCATCGAGCAGACCGCGATCCGGCTCGAGGGTCTGGATGGCCGCGCGCACCGCGTGCACGTCACGATCAGCATCGGCGTCGCCATGTTCCCCGATCACGCCGACAATCCGCAGGACCTCTGGCGCGCGGCCAACACGGCGTTGCTCAAAGCCAAGCGGCCGCCCAAGAACCAGGTCGTCTTCCACCGCCCGCAGGGCGAGACGCGTTTCGGCGTGCAGTAGCGCTGCACGGAAGCCTTGACCTTGTCCGGATACTGACGTCTACTCGGCCGCCATGCTCTTCAATTCATTCTCATTTCTGCTTTTCTTCCCGCTCGTCACGCTGGGCTTCTTCATGCTGCCCCACCGCTTCCGCTGGGGGTGGCTGCTCGCGGCGAGCTGTTTTTTTTATATGTACTTCAAGCCGATCTACGTGTTGATCCTTCTGTTCACGATCGTCATCGACTACTTCGCCGGCATTCTGATCGAGCGCACCACGGAGCCCCGTCGCAAGAAGCGATTCTTGATCGCCAGCCTGGTCGCGAACATCGGCGTACTTGCAGTATTCAAATACTACAATTTCCTCAACGGCAACGTGAGTGGCCTGCTCTCGATCTTCGGGCATACGAACCCGATCCCGTTCCTCAAGATCCTGCTGCCCATCGGCCTGTCCTTCCACACATTCCAGGCCATGAGCTACACGATCGAGGTCTACCGCGGACGCCAGAAGGCCGAACATCATTTTGGGATCTATGCGCTGTACGTGATGTTCTATCCGCAGTTGGTGGCTGGCCCGATCGAGCGCCCTCAGAACATCCTCCACCAGATCCACGAATACCATCCGTTCCGCTACGAGGACGCCGCGAACGGGATGAAGCGCATGCTCTGGGGCTTCTTCAAGAAACTCGTCGTCGCAGACCGGCTGTCGATCTACGTGGACGCCGTCTACAGCGGGCACGCGCATCACTCCGCGCTCAGCCTGATCGTGGCGACCATCTTCTTCGGCATCCAGGTCTATTGCGACTTCTCTGGCTATTCAGACATCGCGCTTGGAAGCGCCCAAGTGATGGGGTTCCGGCTCATGGAGAACTTCCGCCGGCCTTGGTTCTCAAGGTCGATCGGTGAGTTCTGGTCGCGCTGGCACATCTCGCTCTCGAGTTGGTTCCGGGACTACGTCTACCTGCCGCTCGGTGGCAACCGGGTGACCCGCTGGCGTCTGTACTCCAACCTGATGATCGTGTTCATGATCAGCGGACTCTGGCACGGCGCGAACTGGAACTACGTGGTCTGGGGCGCCCTGAACGCCATCTACCTGATGGCCGAGCAGGCATTCCTGGGCCCCGGCTCCACCACCGAGGCGCGTGGCTTCGCGCGCGTGATCGCGACACTGCGAACGATCGCGCTCACGATGTTCGCATTCATCTTCTTCCGTGCGTACTCGATCGATGCGGCATTCGATATCTGCAGGGGACTGGTGGAGCGGCACGGCCCGCTCTTCGTCGGCGTCCCGATGCAGTTCGCCTACTGCCTTCTTGGCATCGCGCTACTGCTCGCCGCAGAACTCACACAGGAGTACCGCCCCGGGACACGAATCCTCTTCCAGAGTCCCCGTCGCCCGGTTCGCTACGCCTCGTATGCGACGCTGGTCATGACCATCCTCTTGATCGGGGTATTCGATGGCGGTCAGTTCATCTACTTCCAATTCTGACCCCACCCCCATGCCACGCGATCGCCAGGAGTGGACGACCTTCGCGATGCGCACCGCGGTCTTCGCCGCGCTGCTCTTCCTCATGGACGCTGCACTGGGAGCGAGCTTTGAACGGCTGTATTTCCAGCAGCGCACGGGTGCATTCGCGGAATGCACGCAGATCCTCGAACAGGTTCGTGCCCCGGTCCTGATCCTGGGCAGCTCGCGCGCGCTTCACCATTACGTCCCCGAGATCCTCAGCGACTCGCTCGGGATCGCCTGCTGGAATTCGGGACGGGACGGCCAAGGGCTGCTCTTCGCCGAGGCGGCGCTCGAGCTGACGTTCGCTCGCTACCATCCCAAGCTCGTGCTGCTGGACTTGAACCCGCGTGAACTGGAGCACGACAATCGGTCCTACGACCGGCTGAGCGAACTGCTGCCGTACGTGCGGCGACATCCTGAACTGCGGCGCTATGCGGATATGCGAGGCAACTTCGAGCGTTTCAAGCTCTGGAGCCGTGTCTATCCGTTCAATTCGATGGTGCTCTCGATCATCTGGCACATCGCCCCGGGGAGTGGGCAGCCGCTCGATACACGCGGATACCTGCCGCTTCACGGTCACGCGCTCGCCCCGCGTCTGGGCGAACGCGAGGATCCCACTCCCGCCGGCCCGATCGACCCGATCAAGCGGCGAGCCTTGGCCCATATCGCCGAGATGGCGCGCACGAACGGCTGTCGCGTGATCGCGATCGTCTCACCGATCGCGCCGTCGGACCGCGCGCGCGCCTCGCGCGCGAAGCTCGCATCGCTCGTGCGCGAGACTGGCCTGCCGCTCTGGGACGATGCCGAAGAGCCCACGATCGTCGGCGACACAAGGTGCTTCTACGACCACGCCCACCTGAACGACAAGGGAGCGCGAAGGTTCACGTCACTCCTAGTGGCCCGGCTCACGCGAGAATAGTAGGTTGTGTAGCGAAGAATGTGGATGGCATGAGTACTGCGGTGGCACTCGGTCATGTCCGAGACCGCCGCAGCCTTCTGCCCGCCCTTCTGCCCGCGAAAGCGGTGCAAGCAGCACACTTCCAAGACCGGCTTCCGCTGGG
>JANYBS010000049.1 GCA_025360715.1 Candidatus Eiseniibacteriota bacterium
CCCGCCAGCACCAGCGTCTGCAGGCAGCGCGACATGCGGCCGTTGCCATCTCGGAACGGATGGATCATCACCAGGTTCAGGTGTGCCATGGCGGCACGAACGATCGCAGGCGTGCCATCTTTTGCGGCCAGACTCGCCACGAGTTCTTCGATGAGAGCGGGAACCAACGCAGCGTCAGGCCCCTCGTACACCACTTCGCCAGTGCTGTCGTCGCGAACGAACACCAACCCGGGCCGCCAATGCCCGGGGCCTTTCGACAGATCGTGCTCCAGCATCATGAAATGCAGGCTGCGGATCACATCGGCGGACAGCCGAAAGTCATGGTCGCGCGCCAGCTGCAGCACGAAGGTCATCGCGCGCCGGTAGCCTTGGATCTCCGCCCATGTCTGCGCGTCGGCATCGAGCGGTGGCTCGCCCTCCACCGCCGCGATGGCATCGTCGACCGTGACGTTGTAGCCCTCGATGGTGTTCGAACCCCGGATCGCGTGCGCCAACGCATTGCGGCGCAGCAGGCCGTCCCATCGGCGAGGGTGCTCCAGCATCACGCCCAGCCGGCGCCGCAGATCATCGATCCGCGACAGCACCTGCAAGCCAATGGGGGGTATCTCGGGAGTGCGGAAGAGCATCATATCTCCTAGCTAGATGACCGTTGGTCAGATGATAACTGACCTATCGTCACTTAGCTATGAAGAATGAACATGCGAATCTTGCGTCCCAACCCATTCTGGCGCAATCGCTTGCCTCATCTTACGGCCGGCGTCTCGAGCGTGATGCCATCCATCAGCCGCACGCTACGCACCTGGTTGCCGGCTCCGCGCAGGATCTTGTCCGGGTCGCGCAGATGCACGCCCTGTAGAAAGCACAGGGTGATGTGATCGCTCTGCGCGAGGATCGAGAAGGTCGCCTCGCTCGGCCGCGCGGTGGGGCCGTAGCCGACCACAAGGCCGTTGTAGTTGTCGTAGGCCATGGCGTAGGCGCCCGGCAGGCGCTTGCGCATGGTCGCGTTCGCTGCCTTGAACTGCCGCGCGATCGCCGGCAGGTACTTGGCGGCAAAGGTGTCGATCTGCTTCTGCGCGCTCGGGGCGCTGGGCCTGCGGGGCTCCGACTTTGGGGCGGGCTTCTGCTTGGCGGGCATGCGAGCTCCGACTGGTTAAGGCGTCCAAGGTCAGCCTAGAGGTGCCAGCCCCGGCCACCAACGAATTCCTCTTGCGCCGCATGCGGCTAGCCGATATAGTTAACACCGTTAACTAATCGCACGCCGTTACCTGCCGCACCCGAGACCGCCATGAACCCTCGCGCCACCACCAAGCCGCGCATCAACTCCGCCACCGCTATTCGCGCAGCTTCTTTGCGCCGGCGCGAGAGCGAAAAGTTGGGCGTGCGCCGCGCGATCCTGGCTGCTGCGGGCGAGCTGCTGCTCGAGAGCGGCTACGCGGCGTTCTCCATGCGCAAGCTCGCCGAGCGCATCGGCTACACGCCCACCACGGTCTATCGCTACTTCCGCGACAAAGACGCGCTTCTCATGACCGTCGTGAGCGATGGCTTCGTGTTGTTCGAAGAAAAATTGCGCCAGGCCATATACGGCGAACACGATCCGTTCGCGCAGCTGCAGGCGCTGGGGCGCGCCTACGTGACGTTTGGACTCAACCACCCGATGCACTACCGGGTCATGTTCATGCAGCGCGCCGATTTCTGGAGCACCATGCCCGAGGACTTCTGCCAGCCCATGATGGCGTCGTTCGAGGTGCTGCACGCAGTGGTGCAGCGCGCGATCGCCACAGGCGAGTCGTCGCAGACGCAGGCCAGGACCGTGAGCCACGCGATCTGGGCGCAGGTGCACGGCGTGGTCGCGCTCGCGCTCACCATGCCGTTCATGGACCCGCCACAGGTCACGGCGATGGCCGAATCGGGCATGCAGTTGGTGCTCGAAGGATTTCGCAGGCGCTGAGGCGACCGCCGTTTCTTCGCGCGCTACTGCTTCAAGATGGAGCCTTGATATGACCACGCCCCAAAAGCACGTCGTCTTCGGCGCCGGCCAGATCGGCCCGCCGCTCGCTCGCAAGCTGCGCGACATGGGTCATGACGTGCGCATCGTGCGCCGCTCGAGTGCCGCTGCGATCGACGGCATCACGGTCGTCGCGGGCGACGCCATGGACGCCGCGTTCACACGCAGCGTCACGCAAGGCGCCACCGCGATCTACAACTGCATGAACCCGCCCTACTCCGCACAGATCTGGAGCGAACAACTGCCGCGTCTGGCCATGAGCCTGATCGGCGCCGCGGCTGCGAACAAAGCGCGGCTCGTGGTGCTCGACAACCTGTACATGTTCGGCCGCATGAACGGTGCAGCCATGAACGAGCAGACGCCCATCGGGCCGGTGAGCAAGAAGGGCGAGGTCCGTTCGCGCGTGGCCGCGCAGTACTTCGAAGCACACGCGGCCGGCACCGCCCGCGTCGTGCTCGGCCGCGCGCCGGATTTCTATGGCCCCGGCGGCGACCAGACGAACTTCGGCGAGTTCTTCTGGAAGGGCGCGCTGAGCAGCGGTAAAGCACAAGTGCTCGTCGATCCCAACGTGCCGCACGCATTCGCGTTCACGCACGACGTGGCCGCGGGCCTGGCGGCACTGGGCACCGCGAGTGACGACGTGACGGGCCAGTGGTGGATGCTGCCCAGCCAATCCGCGATGACGATCCGCGAACTCGGCGCGTACTTCGCTCGTGCGCTCGGGCGCGAGATCAAGGTCGAGCGGGTGCCGGGACCCATTCGCGCGATCCTGCCGCTGTTCATGCCGCTGCTGCGCGAGTTCCCCGAGATGAGCTACCAGTGGAACGAGCCCTACCGGGTGGACGACGCGAAGTTCCGCGCCAGGTTCGGCACGACTCCGACACCGCTGCCCGAGGCCGCCGCACTCACTGTGGCCTGGGCGCGAGCGAAGTTCAGCGCCAGGTGACGCAGGAACGCCCGGCGCGGCTCAGCGCGCCGGGCGGCTCTTGCCGGCGGGCCGAAGCCCCGCACGGGGTGCCGGGTATTCGTCCAGGATGCGCGTGTGCGCCCTACGCATCCGCTTGGTGCGCACGACGATGTCAACGTCCTGGCCAAGCGCATTCAACATTCGGAAGAGCCGGTCGGTCGAGAAGCCATCGAGGTAGCCGCACATGAGCTTCGATACGTCGGACTGGTGCATGCCCAGTACTCGGGCGGCTGCGACCTGAGTGAGACTGCGCTCCTGGATCATCCGCTGAATCTGAACCGTGAGCATGCCTTTCGCGAAGAGCATGTCGGCGTCGGGAAGCCCAAGATCCGCGAAGACATTGCCGCTTCCGCGCGTAACGGCAGCCCTCCTCGTCTGTGGAGACGGCTTCGAATCTCGTCTAGCGGCCACGGGCGTCCTCCACTTCCTTCAACCTGCGTTTGACGGCCTTGATGTCAGCAAGCGATGTCTTGAACCCGCTGCGCGACTTCTTCTGGAAAACGTGCAGGATGCAGATCGAGTCGGGATACATTGTCGTGTAGACGACCCGAAATGCGTTTCCCTCATGGCGGCATACGATCTCGATGACCGACGCGCCGCCGAATCCCTTGAGTGGCTTGGCATCAGACGCTTTGCCACCCGCTTGGGCGACCAGGATCGCCTGACCGCAGAAACGCTGAACGGCAGCCGGAAACTCCCGCAGATCATCGCGCGCAGACCCCACCCAGCACACCGGCTTGAGGGGGCGCGACGAATCCAGCATATAGTGATTCTACTATAGACACCGCGAGCGATTCAAGGCCCATCTCTCGGACGCCTCGCCTTCACTACCGTCCGTGTTTCGCCTTGAGCCCTTGTCTGCCTTGCGCTCTACGCCCCCGCGCCGCCGCGTTCCAGTGCCACCAGCTCGCCGAAACGCGCGCGGCTCGTGTACACGTGCAGGCCCAGCGGCACCAGGCCGGCTTCGTCGAACAGCCGGCGGTACACGGCCGGCGTGCGGTGCTGGAACTCCACGTGGTCGCCCTCGATGGAGTCCGCGCTGGTGAATGCTTCAAGAAACGCGGCGCCGCCGACCATGGGGCCCAGGGCCGCAAGCCCCTTGCGGATCTCCGAAGCGCGCACGTAGTGCAGCACGTCGGAACACACCACCAGATCGTATGGCCCGCCCAACTGCATGAAGCCAAGGTCGCCGAAGAGGCCGAGCTTGATATTGCGCAAGCGTCCGTAGCGTTGCACCGCATATTCGCTGCCGTCCACGCCGGTGTACTTCAGGCCGGGCCGTTTGCGACGCAGCAGCGCGCGCCAGGGTGCTTCGCCGCAACCCACATCGAGCACACTGCGCACTTTGCGGCCCAGCACGTATTCCGCAGCGCTCAGTGCAAGCTGCACCTTGCGCTCCACGAACTCACGCTGGCCCACCCCCACGCGCGAGCGCCGGTACCATCGGTCGAAATACCTTTGGTCGTATCGCTTCATGCAATCCTGCTCGGGCAGATGCATCACGATCTCATTCACGAACAAGGCCTCCTGTCGCGGTCGCGGGGTTCGCCCGCCGCCGCGTGCAAGAGGCCTGCCGTGTCGGTGACTTTCGACTACTCGCGCACGCGCTCGACCCGCGCACCCAGAGCGGTGAGCTTGGCGTCGAAGGCTTCGTAGCCGCGGTCCAGGTGGTAGATGCGCGAGATGTGCGTCTCGCCTTCGGCCACGAGCGCCGCCAGCGCCAGCGCCGCGCTCGCGCGCAGGTCGGTGGCCATCACCGGCGCGCCCGACAACCGGTCGACCCCGCGGACGATGGCGACGTTGCCCTTGAGTTCGATGTTGGCGCCCATGCGCGAGAGTTCGGGCACGTGCGTGAAGCGGTCCACATAGATGGTGTCGGTGATCACGCTCGTGCCATTCGCGATGGCCGCCACGGCGATCATCTGTGCCTGCATGTCGGTTGGGAAGCCCGGGTAGACCATGGTGGTCACATCGGCCGCGCGCGGCCGCGAGGGCCCGGTGATGGTCACTTCATCGCTCTCGCGCACCACCACGCAGCCTGTCTCTTCGAGCTTCGCGAGCGCCGCTTCGAAGTGCGCGGGGATCACCCGCTCGAGCGTGATGCTGCCGCCGGTCATGGCCGCCGCCGCCGCGAACGTGGCGGCCTCGATGCGGTCGGGGATGATCGTGGTGTCGATCGGCTGCAGGCTCTTGACGCCGTGGATGGTGAGCCGCCGCGTGTTCAAGCCCTCGATGCGCGCACCGCAGGCGTTGAGCACGTCACCCAGCACGGTGATGTCGGGCTCCACCGCCACGTTCTCGAGCACCGTGGTGCCCTCGGCGAGCGTCGCGGCCATCATGACCTGCGCAGTGGCGCCGACCGAGACCACGTCAAAATGAAAGTTGCCGCCGTGCAGCTTCACGTTCTGACCGGTGATGTAACCGTGGTCGATATCGAGCTGCGCGCCGAGCGCCGCCAGGCCGGTGAGGTGCAGGTTCACCGGCCGCGGCCCCCACGCGCAGCCGCCGGGCAGCGAAACGCGCGCCGCGCCCAGGCGCGCAAGCAGCGGGCCCAACACGTAGATGCTCGCGCGCATGGTGCGCACCAGATCGTAGGGCGCTTCGACCTTGTCGGCCTGCGTGGTGTCGATCACGCACTCGTTCTTGTCGAATCGCACCTTGGCGCCGAGTACTTCGAGCACCTTCGCGAAGGTATGTGTGTCGAGCAGCTGCGGCACGTTGCGCAGGCGGTGCACGCCCGGCATGAGCAGTGTCGCTGCCATCACGGGCAGCGCGGCGTTCTTGGCGCCGCTGATCGCGACGCGGCCATTGAGCTTGCGGCCGCCGTGGATGACGAGAGCGTCCATGAGTCCTTGGTCCGAAGAGGTGGTAGCCATTGTGGGCGTCATCGTCGCAACATCCCTGTCGAAGGTCCCGAGTAAGGCACGAGGCGCAGCACCATCATGGTGCCGCGCTGCGTGTATGCAAGCGGTGTGCACGAGCCGCGCGGATTATCACGGCACGGGGCATCTGGCGCAATGGCGGAGCGTCTACCGGCCTTCGAGCAGCAACTCGAGCGCCTCGCTCAGCTGGCGAGCCGTATGCGGCTTGGCCAGCACGCCACTCACGCCGATCTCGGCCAGACGATCGATGTCCGATGTCTCGGCGATACCCGAGACCATGAGGATCGGCAGATCGGGCCGCATGGCCAGCAGCTCCTGCGCCAGCTGCAGGCCTGTGAGCCGCGGCATGTTGTTGTCGGTCACGAGCAGGTCGAAAGTCGCGGGTGCGGCGCGAAACGCCTCGAGCGCCTGCACGCTCGACGTATGGGCCGTCACGCGGTAGCCCAGCGACTCCAGCTGGCGCTTCTCCATGCTCGCCAACGCAGGCTCGTCCTCGACCAAAAGCACATGCAGGGCGCCCGGCGCTGGCGCACCGGTGGCGCTCACGGTGCTGACCTCGACGGACTCGGCCACGGCCGGAAACAACAAGTCGATGCGCGTGCCCACTCCGGGCTCGCTCCACAGCTCGATCGCGCCACCCAGGCTCTGGACGATGCCGTGGATCACCGATAGCCCCAGGCCGGAGCCCTTGCCCGGAGCCTTGGTCGTGAAGAACGGCTCGAAGACGCGTTCGCGAACCTCGGGGGACATGCCGTGGCCATTGTCGATCACGGTCAGGCGCGCGTGCGGACCCGGCTTGAGGTTTTCATGGCGGGCGGCGAATTCTGCATTCACGACATAGGGTGCGACCTCGACCTCGAGCTTGCCGCCCTCTTCCATGGCGTGGCTCGCGTTCGTGGCCAGATTGAGCAGCACCTGGTGCAGCTCGGTCTCGTCGCACAGGATCACCGGCGTGCGTGCATCGATCGTGCAGCGCAGTTCGATCCTGCTGGGCAGCGTGGCGCGCAACAGGTCGAGCACCTCGTGTACCGTGCGATCGAGCGGCAAGGGATGGCGCGCGGCATCGCGCTGGCGGCTGAACATGAGGATGCGCTGCACCAGCTGGCGGCCGCGGTCGGCGGCACGCAGCACTTGCTGCAGGTCGGCCTGCGACGGGTCGGCCTCGGGCAGCGCGCGCTGCACCAACTCGGTGTAGCCCACGATGCCGCCCAGCACGTTGTTGAAGTCGTGCGCGATGCCACCGGCGAGCGTGCCCACGGATTCGAGCTTCTGGCGCTGACGGTCGCGCTCCTCACGCTCACGCTGCGCGCGCTCGGCCTCGCGACGCGCGGAGATGTCCACGATCGACGCGAGCACGAACGTCTGGCCGCCGGCGCGAATGGGGTTGAGCGCGATCTCGACCGGCATCTCGGTGCCATCCAGGCGGCGCGCGAACAGCTCGCGTCCGCTGCCCATGCGGCGCATGGACGGTGCTTCAAAGTAGCCGGCGCGCATGTGCGCGTGACCGCTGCGCATGCGCTCGGGAACGAGCTTGTCGAGGCTCATGCCGACCAACTGTTCGCGCGTGGCGCCAAACAAGCGTTCGGTCTCGCGGTTGACCAGCTGGATGACGCCATCGCGGTCGATCATGATCATCGCGCTGGGTGCGGATTCCACGGCGGCCTCGAAGCGCTCGTCGCTGGCCTCCGGCCCGGGCGTGGGCGCGATCACATAGGTGAGGTATGCGCCGCCCTGCACGCGCTGCACGCGCCAGCTGAGCGAGACCTCGACGCCGTCGCCGCGCAAGGCTGGCAACGAGACTTCGTCGCGTCCGCTCGCGCCGGGCCGCAGCGCGCGCTCACCGCGCAGCCGCTCGGGCAGCAGAGATTCCACGGCAACCCCGGCAAGCGAGTCGTGATCGCGCGCGAGCAGATGCTCCGCTTCCTGGTTCATGAGCAGCACGACGCCGCTCGCGTCGGTCACGATCATGGCCACAGGCGATTGATCGAGCACGGCGCGCAACAGGTCGACACCAACGTGTTCGCGGGATGGCGGCATCGGCTTGAGCCCTTGGGGGAGGATCGTCACGTCGCCGGTTGAGCGCGGGGAGGCGTCAACGTCCGGGTGCTTCGCACAGCCCGCAAGCACCGGGGAATGCCCCCAGTGACGTCACGAGAGACCGCGGGTATTCTTGCACCATCGAGACATCGCCCGCTATATATTTCTGGAATGGGGGTTCATGTGATTGCGCTCGCGCTCTCAGCACTGCTTGCCCTGGCCACTCCTGCTGCGCACCACTCGGGCACGCCTTCCGTGAAACTGGGCGCAGCCGAGCAGGATTCCCTGCGCGCTGCATCGCAGAAGGATCGGCAGGATACTCAAGAATGGCTCAAAAGCGGAGCGACCTCCTATCTGGCCGCCGTGAAACGCGTGGACTTCGAACAGCGCAGCAAGCTCGTGCTGGGCTCGGCGGCCGATTGCGACCTGCGGCTCCCGGCCGAAACGGTGGCCCCGCACGCACTATCGGTAGCGGTCGTGGGCGACTCCTTCCACATCGCCGCGCTCGATGACACGACCACGTTC
>JANYBS010000097.1 GCA_025360715.1 Candidatus Eiseniibacteriota bacterium
CTTGACCAGCACGCGCGCGTCGAGCGCCACACAACCGCGGCCCGGCGGCAGCGCCTTGAGCGGGTTGAGCTCCATCTCGGCGATCAGCGGATGATCCGTAGCGAGCTGCGCCAGGCGCAGGATCGATTCCTCGATCGCGATCTGGTCGGCCGGCGGCGCGCCGCGGTAGCCGTCCAACAAGGCGGCTCCACGGATGCCGCGCATCATCTGCTTGGCGTCGAGGTCGGTGATCGGCGAGACGCGGAAGACCACGTCCTGCATGAGCTCCACCTGCACGCCTCCCAGACCGAACACGAGCAGCGGCCCAAAGGACGGATCGCGCGTCATGCCCACGATCGTCTCGATGCCGCCGGTGATCATGGGCTGCACCGTCACGCCGCTCATCTCGTTGCGCTTGCCCAGCCCCGTGAGCGTCTCGGCGATGGCGTTGAACGCCGCGCGAACCTCGTCACCATCGCGCAGGCCCAAGCGCACGCCGCCCACGTCGGACTTGTGCGTGATGGTATCGCTCGCCAGCTTGAGCACCACCGGGTAGCCCAGCGCATTCGCATCGAGCACGGCGTTCTCGGCCGTCTGTGCGAAGCGCATGGACGGCGTGTGGATGCGATACGCCTCGAGCATCGCGGTCGTCTCGGCGGCCTCGAGCCACACGCCCTTGGCGGGATCGCTCACGCGCTTCATCGCGTTGGCAAGCAATGCATCGACCTTGGCGCGGTCGACGTCGGTGAAGGTGCGGCTCTGGCCTTCGGGCTGCTCCAGCCACTGGCCGTACTTGACCGCGCGCGCGAGCGCGATGGCCGCGGCTTCGGGGAATGAATAGGACGGGATGTGCCCGGCCTGCAGCGAGCGCAGGCCCTCGGGCACGCCGTGCGAGCCCAGGAAGCACGACAAGATCGGCTTCGGCTGCGTGCCGCGCGCGAGGGCATCGGCCTTGGCGGCCTCGTTGCCGCGCACGATGGCCTTGGCGACGTCGCTCGCGGTGGTCACGATCGGCGGCACGTAGAGCACCAGCAGCGAATCCACGTTGGGATCGTTCGACATGAGCCGCACGGCTTTCTCGAACGACTCCACAGTGGCCGACGCGATCATGTCCACGGGATTGCGCGTGCTGGCCTCGGGCGGCAGGAATTGCTTGAGCGCTTGAATCGTGGCGTCTTCGAGGGTCGCGACTTCAAGCCCGCGCGCCTCGAGCGCATCTGACGCCATGATGCCCGGGCCGCCGGCGTTGGTGACGATGCCCACGCGATGGCCGCGCGGCACCGGCTGGTTGGCCAGCAGCATGGCGACGTCGAAGAGTTCTTCCATCGTATCGGTGCGGATCACGCCGGCCTGCGCGCACAGGGCGCTCACGGCGGAATCGGCGCCCGCGAGCGAGCCCGTGTGGCTGGACGCCGCGCGGATGCCGGCGCCCGTGCGGCCGCTCTTGACCGCGATGATCGGCTTGGTGCGGCCGACGCGGCGGGCGATTTCAAGGAACCTGCGGGGGTTACCAAAACTCTCCAGATACAGAAGGATGATGCGCGTGCCCGGGTCCTTTTCCCAGAACTCCAGCAGGTCGTTACCGCTTACGTCAGCCTTGTTGCCCACGCTGGCGAAGTGCGAGATGCCGATGCCGAGCGCCTTGGCGTAGTCGAGGATCGCCAGGCCCAGCGCGCCGCTCTGCGAAGAGAACGCCACCGAGCCCGCGGGCGGATACGTGGGCGCGAACGTGGCGTCGAGCCGCACGCCGGCCTCGGTGTTGAGCACGCCCAGACAGTTCGGGCCGATCACGCGCATGCCGTAGCGGCGCGCGATCTCGACCATCTTGCGCTCGCGCTCGCGGCCAGCTTCACCGGTTTCCTTGAAGCCGGCGCTGATCACCACGGCGGCTTTGACGCCGCGCTTGCCGCAGGCTTCGAGCGTATCATTCACGTGCGCGCCAGGCACCACGATCACGGCCAGATCGACCACCTCAGGGACGTCATCGATCGTCGCGTACGCGCGCACCGACTGCACGACAGGCGCCTTGGGATTCACCGGATAGACCGCGCCCTGGTAACCGTTCGCGAGCAGGTTATGGAAGATCTCGCCGCCCACGCTGCCGCGCGTGCGCGAGGCACCGATCACCGCGACCGAGCGCGGGCGGAAGACAGCCTCCAGGCCGGTGCCGGGAGCGGGACGCGGCGGGATGGCAGACAAAGGGGCGGCGGCGAGAGTGGCGCCGGGATCGGTCATGGCGAGGCTCCTGTGCAGAGGATGGAGGACAGAGGAATCACACGCCCAAGGTACTGCAAGCGCGGGGCCAGCAGGGGGCGCGGTCACGGCCGCGCAAGATGGGCGTAAACACAAGGCATGCAGACGGTTGCCAGAAACATGACGTACGAGCGAGGCGCTGCCGCACTGCCAGCGAGGCTCCTGAACTGCCGTTTTGTCAGAATTGCCACGCTCCGGCATTTCAGTAGGCGCACGCGAGCGACACCTCATTGTATAAACACCAGCGATGACACCCCACGACCCCCACTCGCCCGACCCGCAAGCCGAAACACTCACAGGAGATGCGTCCATGGACTCCCGACTGCGTTCGACGATCGCCGCCGCACTCGTGACCGCTGCGGCCAGCAGCGCCGCTGCCGCCCCGAACCCCGCGCCGCCGCCCACGCCGGTGCATGTGGTGCGCGACACGCTGCACGGTGTGGTGATCGAGGACCCCTATCGCTGGCTGGAAGACAAAGACAGCCCCGAGACGCGCGCATGGGTACACGACCAGATGGCGTTCACGCAGGCGCAGCTCGCCAAGGTGCCGGGCCGTGACGACGTGAAGGCCAAGCTCGCCGCCTACAAGAAGGTGGATGCGCGCAGCGTGCCCACGGTGCGCGGCAAGCGGCTGTTCTTCAGCGCACGCAAGGCCGATCAGCAGCAGGCGGTGCTCACCATGCGCGAGGGCGCGGAGGGCGCCGATGTGGCGTTGGTCGACCCCAATGGCATGGGCGCCGACCACACGACGAACGTGGCGCTGCTCGATGTCTCGCACGACGGATCGCTGGTGGCCTATGGCATCCGCACGGGCGGCGAGGACGAGACCGACGTGCGCCTGCTGGACGTGAGCACGCGCAAGGACGTGCCCGGCGGGCTGCCCAAGGCGCGTTACCTGGGCGTGGCGATCTCGCCCGACAAGAAGGGCTGCTGGTACTCGCGCTGGGACGCCTTGGGCTCGCGCATCCGCTGGCACCGCTTTGGAGACGACGCTTCCAAGGACAAGACGGTCTTCGGCGAAGGCTTCGGCCCCGAGCGCATCCCGGCCGTGAGCCTGACCGACGACGGCCGCTGGGTCGTGGCGTGGGTCTACACGGGCTCGGCGGGCGACGACATCCAGCTCTCGGTCATGGATGCTATGAAGGGCACCAGGTTCACGCTCGTCACGGGCGACCTGCACGAGAAGGTGTCGATCGAGAGCGCGGGCGGCAAGTTCATCTTGAGCACCACATGGCAGGCGCCCAACGGCCGCGTGCTCGTGGCCGACTGGAACAACCCGGCTCCGGCGCATTGGCAGGAGATCATTCCCACGCGCAAGGACGCCGTCATCGAGGGCGTGAGCGTCGCGGGCGGGCGGCTGGTCGTGCAATACCTGCAGAACGTGAGCAGCAAGCTCGAGACCTTCGGCCTGGATGGATCGCCGCGCGGTGCGATCGCGCTGCCGGGCATCGGTTCGGTCAGCGCAGTGAGCGGCTCGTTCGAGGGCAACGAAGGCTACTTTTCGTTCGAGTCGTTCAACCGCCCCACGGCGATCCACCGTTACGACTTCGCCGCAGGAGCGGACAGCGAATGGTGGAAGCTCACCGTGCCGTTCGCGGGCGACCGCTACGAAGTGCGGCAGATCACGTACTTCTCCCAGGACGGCGTGAAAGTGCCCATGTTCGTCACCCAGCCCAAGGGCATGGAATACGACGGCTCGCATCCTGTTCTCATGACAGGCTACGGCGGCTTCAACGTGAACCAGACGCCGGGCTTCGCGGCCTTCGCGGCCGCGTGGCTCGACATGGGCGGCGTGTTCGTGTCGACCAATCTGCGCGGGGGCGGCGAATTCGGCGACACCTGGCATCAGGGCGGCATGCGCGCCAAGAAGCAGAACACTTTTGATGACTTCCTTGGCGCGGCGCAGTGGCTGCTCACGCATGGCTATTGCACGCGTGAGCGGTTGGGCATCATCGGCGGCAGCAACGGCGGCCTGCTGATCGGCGCGGCGATCACCCAGCGCCCCGACCTGTTCGGCGCGGCCGTCTGCGAGGTACCGCTGCTCGACATGCTGCGCTTCCACCGCTTCCTCGTAGCGCGCTTCTGGGTGCCGGAATACGGATCCTCAGAGGATGCCGAGCAATTCCAGTGGCTGCGCGCGTATTCGCCCTACCAGCATGTGGTTGCAGGCACGAAGTACCCCGCCACGCTGTTCGTCTCGGGCGATTCGGATACGCGCGTGGATCCACTGCACGCACGCAAGATGGCGGCGCTGCTGCAGGCGGCACAGGGCGGAGACAAGCCGGTGCTTCTGCACTACGACGCGTCTTCCGGCCACTCCGGCGGCCAGGGTGTGGATAAGTCGATCGAGGATGACGCCGACGTGCTGCAGTTCCTGCGCGCGCAGCTGGGGATGTCCGCGCAGAACTGATCGGCAGGCGAAGTTCTCCACAACCACGAGGCGCGCGGGAGGAGTTCTCCACATCCCGCGCGTTTTCGCGTCAGAAGCGCAGGTAATTCCGCGAGCATGCGCGACGCTCGCGTGAATCGCGGCCCGCGCGTGTCCAGAAGAAAAATCGCCTAGTGCGGCGCGTGAATTTTCAATCTTGAAACGGTGAGCGCGCGCGGTGGTATAAACGCAACTCACCGCTGTCGCCGTTCGACTCTTCGGCGCCAGCGGTTTTCTCACCTCACGCGCGCATCACAACAGCATCGACTGGCAACATCGTAGTCGCATCAGCAGTAGTGTAGGTCCCCCACGCCTGATCCACTCGGGCTGGCGATACGTGCGGCCCCCTCGGGGCCCGGTCGCCATCCCGGCAGGGTCGCCAACAAGGAGCAGGTCCACACCCGCTTCGAGGACCAGGAGGGTCCGCCATGTCCCAGACACTCGAACCACAGAGCACCCGCACCCAGGCACCCGCGCCCACGCAGGCCGGTGTCCGAGTGCCGCGTCATTTCACCGTTGCGGGCAAGGATGCGCTCGCGGACGTGAAGTGGGACAAGCGGCGCACGGTCATCGCCAATCCCGACGGCTCGGTCGTCTTCCAGATGGATGACGTCGAGGTGCCGTCCACGTGGTCGCAGCTCGCGACCGACATCGTCGTGAGCAAGTACTTCCGCAAGGCCGGCCTTCCCGGCACGCCCGGTCACGAGACCAGCGTGCGCCAGGTCGTCCGCCGCCTCGCGCACACGGCCCGTGTGACCGGCGAGGAGCAGGGCGGCTACTTCGCCACGAGCGAGGACGCCGAGGCCTTCGAGGCCGAACTCACCTACATGCTTGTGCACCAGATCGGCGCCTTCAACTCGCCGGTGTGGTTCAACTGCGGCCTGTTCCATGAGTACGGCATCACGGGCTCGGGCGGCAGCTTCTTCACCGACCGCGCCGACGACACAGTCAAGATGACGACCGACTCGTACTCGCATCCTCAGGTGTCGGCCTGCTTCATCCAGTCGGTCAACGACGACCTCATGTCGATCTTCGAGCTCGTCAAGAACGAAGCCCGCGTCTTCAAGTACGGCTCGGGCACGGGCACGAACTTCTCCAAGCTGCGCGGCCGCATGGAGAAGCTCTCGGGCGGCGGCACGTCGTCGGGCCTCATGTCGTTCCTTGAGGTGCTCGATCGCGGCGCCGGCGCCACCAAGTCGGGCGGTACCACGCGGCGCGCGGCCAAGATGGTCGTGCTCGACATGGACCACCCCGAGATCACCGACTTCGTGCGCTGGAAGATGCGCGAAGAGAAGAAAGTCGCGGCCCTCATCGCGGCCGGCTATCCGTCGGACTTCAACGGCGAAGCCTATGCCACAGTCAGCGGCCAGAACTCGAATAACTCCATTCGCGTTCCCGATCGGTTCATGAACGCGGTCGAGACCGGCGGCGAGTGGTCGACGATCTTCCGCACGACCGGCGAGGTCTACCAGACGCACCCGGCGCGCAAGCTCTGGCGCGAAGTCTCCGAAGCCGCGTGGGCGTGCGCCGACCCAGGTATCCAGTACGACGACACGATCCAGAAGTGGCACACGTGCAAGGGCACCGATCGCATCCATGCGACGAACCCGTGCAGCGAGTTCGTGTTTCTCGACGACACCGCGTGCAACCTGGCGAGCGTGAACCTGATGAAGTTCCGCTCGAACGACGGCTCGTTCGACGTCGAAGGCTACCGTCACGCCAACCGCGTGTTCTTCCTGGCGCAGGAGATGCTGGTCAGCTTCGCGTCGTACCCCACCGAACGCATCGCCCGTCGCTCCGAGGACTTCCGTCCGCTCGGCCTGGGCTACGCCAATCTGGGCACGCTGCTCATGGTCGAGGGCCTGCCCTACGACAGTGACGCGGCGCGCGCTTATGCGGCGTCGATCACCGCGATGATGACGGGCGAGGCCTATGCGCTGTCGGCCGAGATGGCCGCGAGCAAGGGCACATTCAAGGGTCACACCGAGAACGCCGACGCCATGCTGAACGTGATGAAGCTGCACCGCGACGCGGCCCGCTCCATCGACCCGGCGCTCGCGCCGCGCGACATGCGGCAGGCGGCGATCGAGTGCTGGGACCGCGCGGTCTCGTACGGCGGCCTGCATGGGTACCGCAACTCGCAGGCCACCGTTCTGGCCCCCACCGGAACCATCGGCCTGCTCATGGACTGCGACACCACGGGCGTCGAGCCGGACTTCGCGCTGGTCAAGTTCAAGAAACTCGCGGGCGGTGGCTACTTCAAGATCGTGAACCAGTCCGTGCCGCTCGCGCTCGAGCGTCTGGGCTACACGCATGACGAGACTGAACGCATCGTGCGCTATGCGATCGGCCACGGCACGTTCGAAGGCTCGCCACATGTGAACGATTCGTACCTGCACAACAAGGGCTTCTCCGACGCCGAGATCCAGAAGGTCGAGGCTTCGCTACCCTTCGTGCTCGACATCCGTCAGGCGTTCGGCCGTGGCATGGTGAGCGAGGAACTGCTCACGCGCTTGGGCGTGACGATGCCGGAGCGTGAGCGCCCCGGCTTCAATGCCCTGCCGATCCTTGGCTTCACGGATGCGCAGATCGAAGAGGCCAACCTCTACATCTGCGGCACGCAGACGGTCGAAGGCGCGCCGGGCCTCAAGAGCGAGCACCTGCCCGTGTTCGATTGCGCCAACCGCTGCGGCAACCGCGGCACGCGCTACATCCAAGCCATGGGCCATGTGCGCATGATGGCGGCGGTGCAGCCGTTCATCTCGGGCGCCATCAGCAAGACGGTCAACCTGCCGAACGATGCGACGGTCGATGACGTGCAGGACATCTACACGCAGTCGTGGAAGCTGGGACTCAAGGCCGTGGCGCTCTACCGCGACGGCTGCAAGATGAGCCAGCCGCTCAGCAGCACAACCAAGAAAACCGAGGAGAAGCCGGTCGTGGTCGAGGAGGGCGCCGGTCCGCCCAAGCTCAACCGCCGCCGCCTGCCGAAGCGCCGTCACGGCTTCACGCAGGAAGCGCGCATCGCCGGCCACAAGGTCTTCTTGCGCACCGGTGAGTACGAGGACGGGACGCTGGGCGAGATCTTCATCGACATGCACAAAGAAGGCGCAGCGTTCCGCAGCATGATGAACTGCTTCGCCATCGCAGTGTCGATGGGCCTACAGTACGGCGTGCCGCTCAATGACCTCGTCGACCAGTTCTGCTTCACGCGCTTCGAGCCGCACGGCCGTGTCGAAGGCCACGACAACATCAAGGTGGCGACCAGCGTGATCGACTACGTGTTCCGCGTACTCGGCTTCGAGTACCTGGACCGCACCGATCTGGCGCACGTCGTGCCGGAGTCCGGCCCGATCGGCGTCATCACGCAGAAGTCCTCGGAGCAGCCGCCCGTGGGCCGCGAACACCGCGAGGCCAAGCGTGCGCAGAGCGGCGTGCTCACGCTCGATCCGGCGCGTTCGCGCGTGATGGAGAATGAAGAAGTGGTCAACAACGTCCAGCAGAGCTACAACAAACGCATGATCGGCGATGCGCCCGCGTGCGACAGCTGCGGCCACATCACCATCCGCAACGGCACCTGCTACAAGTGCGTGAACTGCGGCAGCTCGATGGGCTGCTCGTAGCGTATCGCGCTCGCTTCACAGAAACGACAAGGGGGCATGGTCCTTAGGACCGTGCCCCTTTCCTATGCCCGTTGGCCGAAGCGCGCACCAGCTGGGGCGAGTAGAACATGCATTGCTGCTTCTGGGCTCTGAACGTGTCCGGGGCGTAGTGATCCGGCTGCATCGGACTCAACGAGTCCGACAATCTCGGATGAAGCACTACAGGCTCCATCGCGAGTTCCGCGCGAGAAGGCAAGCTCTCGGAGATACCTCGGATGTGCATGACGCACCTTCACGAGCGCGCGCGGATGGAGGCGCCACATGACGCAGTACGCGCACCTTACCTTTTGCTATCGTCGTGGCGCCGGAGCTCCTTGAGGGTCGCCCTCAAGACTTGACGAATCTGATCGCCAAAATCGTTCACAGGGTCTTTGACCCACCTCGCGCGGGCACCCGGCCCGCTTCAGGCGCTTCAGGTGGCGCCGCACGCCTTCTGCGCCGCAGCCGTCACGGGATCGGGCGGCAGGCCGGCATCAGCCGTAGGATCGCCGCCCGCATCGGCCGGCGTGTCCGAGCCCGACTCGCGGCCATAGAGCTTGACCGGCGTCACCGGCGGCACCTCGCCCGAAGGCGCCCACACGTCGGACGCGAGCGCGATCGAGCCGGCATCGCGCACGGCGGCCTCTTTCGGAGAAGCCGCCGCTTTCGCGAGGCGCTCGGCGATCGGCATCACATGGGTCAGGCCGCGGATCTGCAAGAGCCTCCCTCGAGAGCGCTGTGGACGCGCACGAGATGCACGCGTCTCCGCGGGAAGTCTCGGCACGCCTGCGCGGAACTGAAGGGGTCTTATGCCCCCGCCGCGACCGCACGCACGCGCGGTGTCACCCGGCGCAGCCGCGCGGCACGCGCGCCGACCTGCACCAAGAACAAGTGCTCGCGATTGCGCGCCTTGCCCGGCGTGCCGACCTTGCGGCCCTGGCGGTCGTGGATTCCGATCTTGTGTCCGATGTAGCGCGGGTGGTCGATCGACACCTCGCGCACGCGGCCGCGCATGGCCAGGATCTCGCGAAGGTCGCGCAGCGTCAGGAAACCCTCATCGCTGAAAGAGACCAGCAGCCATCTGGCCTGCGCGGCCTCGACCACCGCGCGCAGTGCCGCGCCGATGGTGCTCGGGCGGTTGTAGACGCTCGTGCGCGTGCGCACATCGGTCCGCTTCATGGCCACGCCGTAGACCTCGGGCTTGTCCCAGCGCACGAGCGACTCCCACACGTGATAGTTGCCCAGATAGCTATGTTGATTGTACGGCGGATCCAGGTACACGAGATCGGCCGCGTGCCGTTGCACGGCCGTGAGTGCGTCCAGGCAGGTGGCGCGGCCTGGGCCCGGCAGGATCTCGGGCATGCGCAGCTCGAGCGAGCGCAAGGCGCGCGGCGCCCATTGCTTGAGGTACGCCATCTGCACTCCGGTGGTGCTGTCGACGCGATCGGCCGCGCGCATGAGCGCGGTGAGCGCGATCGCCCGCAGCGGCGGCTCGAGCCCCATGCGCTCGATACGCTCGCGGATCGCATCGACGCGCGCGCCGTTCTCGGGCCGCAGGTAGCGCGATCGCTCGCAGAACGTGGCGGTGAACCAGCCCGGGCGACCCTTCACGCGGTCGAGTTCTTCGAGCAGGCGCTCCGCCTTGACCCGCCAGCGCCGCGCGTCGGCCGCCACGTGGCAGCCAGCGAGCACATGCGCGTAGGTATTGTGGTCGTTCGCGTGCACGCGATAGCCGGCGCCCTTGAGCGCGTGTCCCACGCGTGCCGTGCCCGAGAACACGTCGAGCACGCTCGTCACGCCGGCGCAGCCCTGCACCTGCGCGACGATGCGCGGCAGCAGCAACCTCTTGGAGCCGATGTATTTGATCACGGCGATAAAGTACTACACCCACCGAGACGCATTGCGCCGCATCGCCTCGCTCGTGCAGAGTACCGAGCATGACTCGTGCCTGGGCATCCCCACTGCGGCTCCAGCCGCTGCAATTGCTGCTCGTATTCGTGGCGCTCGCGCCGCTGGGCGTGATGCTCCACTGGAGCGGCACGGCCATCTTCGCGTGCAGCGCGCTGGCCATCGTGCCGCTGGCCGGGCTCATGGGCGAAGCGACCGAAGCACTGGGCTCGCGATTGGGCGCCGGTGCGAGTGGGCTGCTCAACGCCACGTTCGGCAATGCCGCCGAGCTCATCCTGGCGCTCGTCGCACTGCATGCCGGGCACTTCGAGGTGGTCAAGGCCTCGCTCACCGGCTCGATCATCGGCAACGCGCTTCTGGTGCTGGGCGTTTCCATGATCGCGGGCGGCGCGAAGCGCGAACGCCAGACGTTCGACCGCGCGGCCGCAGCGGCCTCGTCCACGCTACTCACGCTCGCCGCGATCGGCCTGGTTGTGCCTGCCGTGTTCCACTTCGTGAGCGAACTCGAGCGCGCCGAGGGCACGCTCTCGCCCGTGCGCCAGGCGGTGAGCGAACATGGCCTGAGCGTGCTCATCGCCATCGTGCTGTTCATCGCCTACCTGCTGAGCCTGCTGTTCACGCTGCGCACGCACAAGCACCTGTACACGGGCGGCAGCGAGGCGTCCGCGCACGGCCCGGTCGACACGCGCCGCGCGCTGCTGACGCTTCTGGTTGCCACGGGGCTCATCGCGTGGATGAGCGAGTTGCTCGTGGGCGCGGTCGAGGCCGCCACCCATGCGCTCGGGCTCACCGAGGTCTTCGTGGGTGTGATCGTGGTCGCCATCGTGGGCAACGCGGCCGAGCACTCCACCGCGGTGATCATGGCCATTCGCGACAAGATGGACCTGGCGCTTAATATCGCCATCGGCTCGAGCATCCAGATCGCACTCTTCGTGGCGCCCGTGCTGGTATTCGCCTCGCACTGGATCGCGCCGCGCCCCATGGACCTGCGGTTCTCGCCGTTCGAGGTGCTGGCCGTGCTGGCGGCCGTAGGCGTGGTGAACCTCGTATCGCAGGATGGCGAGTCGAACTGGCTTGAAGGTGCGCTGCTGATCGCGGTCTACCTCGTGCTGGCGGTGGCGTTCTTCCTCCTGCCCTAGCCCCCCTTAGCACGTGAATGCGTCCGCGGCGCTCTGCTAGACTTGCCACATGGCACCCGCTGTCTCACCTCAGTAAGGAGCTCGTATGGCCGTCACGCAGGATTCCCGTCTTCGCGAACTCATCGCGCGCATCGATGGCGCCATGACGCCGCCCGATGATGCCGGCCGATGTCGCGCCGTGAAGGCCGTGCTCGAGGACGTCATGAGCAAGGGCGTCGACTTCCTCGACCCCTCGTTCCTGGTGCCCAACCCCGAGCGCTACGCGCGGCGCCTCGTGCACGCGGACCCCGCGCGCCACTACTGGCTCATCGCCATGGTCTGGGGCCCCGGGCAGGGCACGCCGCTGCACGATCACGCGGGCATCTGGTGCGTGGAATGCGTCTACCAGGGCCGCATCAAGGTCACGTCGTTCTCGCCGCGCGGCGGCGATCCGGAACGCGACATCGTGCAGTTTCATCAAGAGACCGTGATCCACGCAGGCGTTGGTGAAGCCGGCGCGCTGATCCCGCCCTTCGAGTACCACGTGCTCGAGAACGCGCTCGAGACCCCGGCGGTCACGCTGCATGTCTACGGCGGCGAGATGGACCACTGCCACATCTTCGAGCCGGTCGACGGCGGCTACCTGCGCAAGTACCGCCAGCTCTCGTACACGGCGTAAGCACCGCTGCGCGAGGCGGCCGTCTCAGGCAGCTTCGCGTTGCTCATCACGCTGCTTCGCGTTGCTCGCCGTCCTCGAGCCCGCCGCATTCCAGCGCACCGATCAGGCCATCAAGGCACACGCCGCACAGGCCGATGCCGCGGTCGCGCTCCATGATCGCGAGCGTGCGCTCGGGCGAGAGCGCGGGCCGGTAGGGCCGCCGCGTCGAAAGCGCATCGTACACGTCGGCCACGGCGAGCACGCGCGCGAGCGCCGGGATCTGCTCGCCGTGCAGCCCGCGGCAGTAGCCGCTGCCATCCAGGCGCTCGTGATGCGCCGCGCTCGCGAACGCGAGCCATTCGAAGCCCTGCACGTGTTCCAAAATGCGCTCGGTGTAGTACGAATGCATGCGCATGACCTCCCACTCCGACGGCGTGAGCGCGCCGGGCTTGTCGAGGATCATGTTCGGCACTGTGAGCTTGCCCAGATCATGCAACAGCGCGGCGCGGCGGACCTCGTTCACATCCGGCTCGCTCCAACCCAGCTCGATCGCGGTGCTCACGGCAAGCTGCGTCATGCGCTGTGAATGCGCGCCGGTGAAGGGCGACTTGGCGTCGACGACCTCGGCGAACACCTGCGCGATGCGGTCGATCGCACGCGGCCCGGCCAGCAGCGCGGCACCGCCGGGCTCGGCCTCGGTCACCAGGCGCGTGAGCTCGCGCGTCTCGAGCGCGCACCACGCCGATAGCGGGCGCTCGAGTCCCTCGCAAGCAGCGACCACGAGCGGATCGAACCAACGCCCGGCGCGCTCGCGCACCACTTGCAGGCCCTGCACCGGGCCTCCGCGCATCGCGAACACCTCGAGTGTCTGCGCCAACGTAAGGATGCGCGCGACGATGGGGATCTCCTCGCCGCGCAAGCCGCGCGGCTCGCCGCGGCCATCCCAGTGCTCGTCCAGGTCGCGCACCGCCACGGCCGCGCCCTCGCCCAATCCGAGCTGCCGCACGATCTCGGCGCCCCGTTCGCAGCGCACCTGCACGAGCTTGGTCGCGACCTTGCTGCCGCGGCGGGCGAGGCCCGCCACACGCCGCGCGCGTTCGATCAGCGACGCGCCCGGCGCCGTGTGCGACATGGCATAGGCCGCGGCGCGAAAGTAGTTCGACCAGTCCACGCGCATGCGCGCGCCCTTGGCCAGCCGATCATCGCCGCCAAAGAGGGCGAAGACCTGGCTCGCGTTGCTCGAGCAGCCCACGTCCTTGAGCAGCGCCGCGTAGTACAAGTCGCGCTGCAGTTGCAGCGGCAGGCCCACGCGGCCGCCCAGCTCCATGGCGATCAGGCACGAGCGCAGCGCGTGTCCCATCGGCTGACCTTCGGTGAGGTCGAGCGCGAAGGACAGGGCAGAGAAGACATCCGACAGTCGGACGCTCTCGGGGGCGGGCTTACGGGAACGCAATGACACACCGAAAGTATCGGTCGCGGGCGCGCAAAGGTTGAGGTCCCGCCTGTGTTTTCCGGCATTTAGCGACATGGCACCCCGGCAGGGCCTCGGAACCGCCTCGGAACCGCTGGCGGCGCCGCGCGGGCGCCCGGTAGACTTGAACGGACCCTTTCGGGCTTCGCGTTCGCGCACCGGCCCAGCAGCCTGGCATCCTTCGCATGGAGTCTCTCGTGGCCCACGTGTTCCTCCGGCCTCACCGCGCGCTCGCGCTGGCCGCGCTCTGCACCGCCGCGCTCACCAGCTTCGCCGCCCCGGCGCATGCGCTGCGAGTCGCGACGTGGAACCTGATGCGGTTCCAGTCCAACAATGTCGTCACGCCCGTCGCGTCACGCACGCCGGCGATCCGCACCGTGATCTCGGCCATGCAGCCCGACATCGTGCTCGTGGAGGAGGTCAACGACTCCGGCGCGCGTGATTCGCTGCTCAACAACGTGTTCAACGTGCTCGAGCCCGGGCAGTGGGCGGTGCAATGGACCTCACTCGCCACCAGCGGCGAGGGCGGCGGCATCTTCTACAAGCCCGCCAAGGTGGCGATCAGCAACTTCGGCACGATCACGACGGGCGGTCCGCGGCCGATCATCCAGGCGCTGTGCAAGCCGGTCGGCTACAACAACAAGGCCGGCTGGTTCCGCATCTACACGATGCACCTCAAGGCCGGCAATCCCAGCTTCACGGCGGCGGACTCCGCCACTCGCCGGCTGGAGTGCTCAAGCATCCGCACCACGCTCAACAATGTGATCACGACTAACGTGGGCACGAACTTCATCCTGGGCGGCGATACGAACTTCTATGGCGACTGGGAGGGCGGCTACCAGCGCCTGACCGAATCGCAAGCCAGCAACAATGGCCGCTGCACCGACATGCTCGTCATGCCGGGCACATGGAACAGCAACTCCGCGTATGCCTTCAACGACACGCAGTGCCCGCAGCTCTCGCCGTCCACCAGCGACTTCTCGGGCGGCGGCATGGACGACCGCTTCGACATGATCCTGAGCTCGGCGTCGATGCAGGATGGCAATGGCCTCGACATGCGCACCGGCAGCCTGCCGGGCGGCTATGGCGCGTTCGGCAATGACGGCCAGCACTTCAACACCGACATCAACGGCGGCGGCTTCAACGCCGCCGTGGGCTACACCGTCGCGACCGCGATGCACGACGCCGCGGACCACATCCCGGTCGTCTCGAACCTGCAGTTGCCCGCCAAGATCGCGGCCAGCTCGCAGATCGACTTCGGCCGCATGATCGTGGGCGCGAACGTCACCTCGCCGCTCAACATCACGAATGTGGCCACGGCGCCGGCCGACCTGCTGCGTTACACGCTGGCCGCGCCCGCGGGCTTCACCGCACCCGCCGGCAGCTTTTCCACACCCACAGGCGGCGGCGGCAACACGCACGACATCGGCGTGGTCACTTCGGCGGCCGGAGCCCTGAGCGGCACGCTGGGTGTGGCCACGAACGATGTCGACAGCACGCTCAAGACCGTCAAGCTGTCGGCGGTCGTGCTCGATCACGCGGCCGCCTCGCTCGACTCCGTGAGCAAGGTCACGACCGGCTCGTTCGACTTCGGCGTGCATCCGGCCGCGGGCTTCGCCGACCTCCCGGTGCGCGTGCACAACGCGGGGTACAACGCGCTGCGCTCGAGACTGCAGCTGAACACCGCGTGGCTGCTGGGCGGCGACGGTCACTTCAAGGTCCGCGATGCCTTCACGCCCGTGCTGCTCGCGGGCACGGGACTCACGCTCGACGTGTACTTCGACCCCGCATTCGCCACGCTCGATTCCACCTACACGGGCACGCTGCAGGTCACGGGCGCTGACGAATCGCTTCCCGGCGGCGCCGCCGCGGACACCCTCCGCGTGCAGCTGCAGGCGCGCGTGACCAGCGCCAGCACCGCGGTCGGCCCGAACACGGCAACGCTGCGTTTCCTGCCGCCGCGGCCGAACCCGTTCACGCACTCGACCGAGCTGGCGTTCGATCTGGCACATGAGGCGCCGGTATCGCTGGCCATCTATGACCTGAGCGGCCGCCGCGTGGCCCTGCTCGCAGACGGCCCACTGGGTGAAGGCCACCATGTGGTGCGTTGGAACACCCAGGATGAGAGCGGCAAGACCGTTCCGGCGGGACTCTACTTCGTGCGCTTCCAGACGCCGGGGCTCACGCGCGTCGCGAGGCTCGCCCTGCTGCCGTAAAGGCTCCCGTCACCCGGCCGTATCGCGCGGCGGCGGCCCGCTCGGCGGTTCCTGCCCCTCGGCCAAGGGCGAGTGCCCGGCGCACTCGAGCACCGGCAAGCTCGGGTAGCGGCTGAAGCGCGCGTCCGTGCGCGAGAGCAGACACATCCAGAAGCGGCTGCGTGGCGTTGCCACGATGTGCGCGTGCACGCACCGCGCGCACAGCCCAGCGCGATCGCCGGTAGCGCTCGCCATCGCCTGCCTCCTTGGGATGCCTGCCCGGCGGCGACCGCCAGGACGGGTGTCGGTGGTTCTTACGATTGTTCCAGGGCGGGGGCCCGACGAGGCCCGCGGAGCCACCTCCCAACGCCCCGTTCCGCGTTACGCCGCAACAAGCTGGCGGTATCGCAGGAGCTCGTGGCCCGGCCCTTGCATTGTAGTCCCGCAGAACCGATAGCAAAACCCCCTTGCCTCAACCTCGGTCCCTCCCCGAAGGAGTCCACAGATGAAGAAGCTGCTTCTCTTGCTCGCTTGCCTCGCGCTGATGGCGGCGCCTGCGTATGCGTCGCCTGCCTCTGGCGTCGACCAGGGTTATGGTCACTCACAGGGCTCCAGCGGCACCGACCTCGATCACGAAGACGACAAGCCGACGCGGCCCGTGCCGGAGCCCGGCACGATGGCGCTCGCCTCGATGGGCCTGATCGCCCTCGGCGCGGCCGCCCGCAAGCGCTTCAACCGCTAGTCGCCTCACACATCGCGCGCTTGTCCCCACGGGCGCGCACGGACGCACCAACCCATCTGGATCCCCCGGTGGGACGGCGACGAGGGAACTCCCTCGTCGCCGTGTCCGTTTCCGGTAGACTCCCTGCTCCATGTCCCGGTCCATGAGCCACCCCGAGCCATCCGAATGGCAGTGACCCGCGCCGCGCGCCGGCCTGCCACCGCTTCGCCGCCCGCCGGACGCAGCCCTGTGCGCCTGCACGCCGGCGCTTTCTCGGGTTCCGCGCTGTGGTCGCGCCTTGGCTATGCCGCGCTCGCGCTCTTCGCCGCGGCGCTGCTCGTGATCATCACGCGCGTGCATCGCATCGGCGACATCTACACCGAGACCGACTTCTACGGCTCCTACGGTCTGGGCGCGCGCATGATCGAGCGCGGGCACTTCGACCCCGCCCGCTATGCCGTCGTAGGCCCGGTGCACGAAGTGGCGCTCGCGCTTGTGGGATTCGTGGTACGCGACCTGTTCGTGGCCGCCGAGTTGCTCTCGGCACTGGCCATGTGCGCGGCGACGTTGCTGTGGTTCCGCGTGGCACGCGCGCGTGTGGGCGCGGCCGCCGGCCTGGTCACCGCGCTGTTCCTGATCACCAACGGCACATGGCTGCGCTACGGCTACTCGGCGACCACCGATGCGCTCGCGATCGGCCTGCAGGCTCTCTTCGCAGGGCTACTACTCACCGGAAAGCACGCCCCGCGGCGCCTGCTCGCCGCCGGCGTGATCGGCGCGCTGGCCATGCTCACGCGCTACAACGCGGTGGCGCTGCTGCCCGCCGGCCTGATCGTGATCCTGGCGGGCGGCGCAGACCTGCCCGCGGCCCAGCGCCGGCGCGGCGCGCTGCTGTTCGCCGCCGGCTTCCTGGGACTGCTCGTGCCGTGGGTGGCGTTCAGCATGGCGCATGGCGGCCATGCGGGCATCCAACTTCACCACAACATCGCGTACGAGGTCTTCGCACGCGCGAAGGGCATCTCGTGGGACGAGTACGAGCGCAGCATGCAGTCGCAGTTCCCCACGCCATGGTCGGTGCTCGCGCGCGATCCGGGCGCGGTGATGCTGCACATGCTGTTCAATGTCGCCGACCACTTACGCCTCGACATGATCCAGCTCACGCTCTGGCCCATGGCGCTCACGGCACTGGCCGGATTCGCGATCGCGGCCACCACGGACCTGCTGCCAGCGCTGGCACCCGCGCTCACACAGACGGTGCTGTTCTTCTTGACGCTCGTGCCCGCGTTCTATTCGGAGCGCTACGCACTGGCGGTGCTGCCCGGCTGGGCGCTGCTCGCCGGCGTCGCGGTCGCATCCCCGCGCTTCGCCGGCGCGTTCACCGCCGCGGGCCGCAACGTGTGGCTCAAGGCGCTGCTCGTCATCGTCCCGCTGGCGCTGTCGCTGCAAGCCAGTGTAGCGCTGCAGAAGCAACAGGCGCGCTACCTGCCACTCGAGGCGTTGAGCATCGCGCGCGACGTGAAGCCGCTGCTGCGCCCGGGCGACCGCGTGATGGCGCGCAAGTCGTACTTCGCGTGGCACGCCGGCCTGGAAGCCGTGCCGTTCCCGTTCGCGGATTCGCTCGCGCAGCTGGCGGCGGCCGCGCGCCGCGAGCACGTGCGCTGGCTGTACTTCTCGTGGCCCGAGGCCGAACTGCGGCCCGCCTTCGAATACCTGCTGGATACCATCAATACGGTGCCGGGGCTGATCCCACGCGCCGTCACGCGCCACAATCCGGCGGTGCTCTACGAGATCACACCCGCCTTCGGCGCCGAGCCCGAGTGGAACACGGATCCGCGGCGCAGCTCGATTGCCCGCGCGCGCGCGCGATTGCTGATCAACGACAAGGATTGGAGCTCGCGCGTGCTCGTTGCCGTCGATGATCAGCGCACGGGGAACTTCGCAGCGGCACAGGCGCTGCTCGATGAAGCCCACGCGATCGTGCCAAACGAACTGGCGGTGCTGCTGCCGCTTGGGCAGAACCTGGTGAGCCTGAGGCGCGGCCGTGAGGCGAACGACGTGTTCGTGCGCGCGGAAGGCATCGAACCCGGCAACGCCCAGGCGCGCCTGGGCCGTGGCTGGGCGGTGCTGCTCATGGAACATCCTCAGGAAGCCGGCGAGCTGTGGAAGCCGGTCATCGGATTCGCGGACGACACCGCGACCCTGAAGCGCATGCTCGAGCTGTACACGAACCTTCACGACGCCGACGGCGCCGCCGCCGTGCGCCAGCGCATGACGGAGACAGGAGCCGCCCGATGACCCACACGAATCCTGGGCCCACCACGTCTGGCCCGACAACGCTTGGCCGCGCGTTCACCGCCACGCTGTTGCTGCTGGCGCTGGGCAGCTGCGCCGGCAAGCAGGGCGCACGGCCGCCCGCGCCGCCAGCCGGGCCGGTGGCCGCGCCCGCGGCCGACTCGGTGACGATCGCACTCTGGCGATTCGACGAGAACGGCGGCACGCGCGGCGCGGACTCCGGCCCGTACCGCCTGCACGCGATCGCGGGCGACGACACGCGCACGGACTTCGGGCGTTTCCGCAGTGCGCGCAGCTTCCAGCGCTCGGTGCAGTCATTCGTCTACGTGCCTTACAACCCGGTCATGGATTCGCCGCGGGGGTTCACGGTCGAAGCGTGGATCGACATGCGCTCCGTGGCGCCCTATGAGCTGCAGCCGATCGCCGCGCGCTGGTCCACGGTCCCCGGCGAACAGAGCTGGGTCTTCGGTGTGGTCGGGCAGAAGCTCTACAAAGACTCCCCCGGCCTGTTCGACGACATGGTCGTGGGCGCGCCGCAGAACCATCTCGTGTTCGGGTTCGTGCCCGAGAATGCAGCCGCAGCGCGCGGCACGTATTCGATCACGGCGCTGCCCATGGACCGCTGGGTCCACGTGGCTGCCACGTGCGACGGCGAAGTGGTGCGGCTCTATGTGGACGGCCGCATGGACGCGCAGGCGGTGATCGCCAGTGGGATTCGCGCCAGCGCCGCGCCGCTCGTGGTGGGCAGCATCTTCAACGAACGCAAGCTCACGGATTTCGGCGGTGACCTGCGCCTGGAGAATCTCACGAACGACGCGTTGCTCTACCAGTTCGACGGCAGCATCGACGAAGTGCGCCTGTCGGCCACCGCGCGCCACGTGTTCGACAGCGCGCCGTTGCGATAGCAGGGGCGAACGCGTCCCGCTCGCCGACGATATGACCGACAACATGGCTGACAACATGGCTGACAACATGGGCGACAACATGGGCGACAACATGGGCGACGCTTTGCCCACAACGTGCCTCTGGTGGCCGCGACGGGCCAGGCGTTAGGTTTGTGACATCGCTCCCGCTCGCACGGACCACCCCGCACGGGAATCGCATGCGCCGCTTCTTCAGCTTGTTCCTGATCAGCACCCTTGCCTTTGCCACGACTCCGGCCGCGGCCGGTTCTCGCCTGCTCGTCGCGCAACTGAGCGCTGCGCCGGGAGACGCCGGCACCGCGCGCGCCGGCGCAGAGAACCCAGACGCAGGCGCCGCCGCCATGCGCCGCGCGGCACCGCGACTCGCCGCGCTCGGCCTGCAGATCCGCCGCACGCTCATGGATGGCCTGACCACCTCCACCACGCGCATGGCGCAACCGCAGCGCGCTGCAGCGCTTGCGCGCGTGCCGGGCTTCGCGCCCGAGCGCGTGGTGCTGCTCGAGGCGCCCGACTCGGCGCTGGCCGAGAACGCGCGCGTGGTGCTGGGCGATGATCCCGCCATCGACTGGGTCGAGCCGCTGCGCACACGCGCGCTACAGATGACCGGCATGAGCGCCGCACCGGCGCCCACGCGGGCCGCCACCCTTGATACCTTTCCGAATGAGACGCTCTTCCGCAGCGGCGACCAGTGGGGGCTCTACAACATCGGCGGCGCCGGTACATATGGCGGCAGCGCGAGGGCCGACGTGCACGCGCTCGAAGGCTGGCGCATCGGTGTGGGCGCGAACAGTCTCAAGCTCGCCATCGCCGACACCGGCATCGATCCGGCGCAGCCCGAGCTGGGCGGGCTCATGCCCGACGCGAGCCCGCGCATCGTGGACTCACTCGAGGTCTGCGACGATTCGGTCCACACGGTCTATGACCAGTACGGTCACGGCACGCCGGTCACCGGCGTCGTTGCGGCGCGCACCAACGATGGTCCGCATTTTTCGGGCCGTGGCATCGCGGGCTTGTGCGGCGGCGATGGCCAGGGCAATGCCGGCTGCCGCATCGTGCCCATCAAGATCTCGCCAGGACACACTGGCGAAGCCACGTCGTTCGATATCGCGCGCGCCGCCATCTACGCCGCTGACGTGGGCGCGCGCGCGATGAACCTGAGCTATGCCGGCGATGGCGCGAGCCGCATCGAGCGCCTGGGACTCGCGTACGCGATCGTGCGCGGCTGTGTGGTCGTGGTGGCCTCGGGCAACAAGGGCACGCTCGACCCCACGCTCGCGCAATATCCGTCGGCCTATTCCGGCGAGGGACTGTGCATCCAGGTGGGAGCAACCGAACCGTTCGACGATCGCGTGGCGTTCTCGTCCTACGGCCCCGGCCTCGACTTGGTCGCGCCCGGCGTGAACGTGCTCACCACGTTCATGACGTACCCCAGCTTCTACGGCGCGGTGTACGACGGCTACGTGGCCGCCTCGGGTACGTCATTCGCGGCCCCGTTCGTGACCGCGGCAGTAGGCTTGCTCGCCGCGCAACGTCCCGAATTGGAGGACACCGATTACCAGCACCTGTTGCGCGAGAGCGCCGACGACATCGGCGCGCCCGGCGTGGACGCGCAGACCGGCTACGGCCGGCTCAACGTCGCGCGCGCGCTCGCGGCGATCCCGCCCACGTTCGGTATCTGGCACGACGAAGTGGCTGCGGACTCATTCGTAGCCGAGGGCCCCGGGCTCTTGCGAGTGGGCGAGAGCGGGCCCGGCACGCTCGACCGCGTGCGCGGCACGTACGCGGCAACGCGCTTGCTGGCGCTCGCCACGGTCACGCTGCCGGACTCGTTCGTGGACTCGATCCGCGTGTGGCCGCGTGTGGGCGGCACGCTCGCGGTGCGCGGCGACTTCCAACTGCCGCACTTTGCCGCCACGGCGCAGGTGGTCGCCCAAACCGGCCGCACGTTCACGCTGCGCGGGTATCTGTACAAGCTCGATGACGACACGTGCTCCACGTGCACCGACCACTACGTGCCACTGTCTCCCGAATACGTGCGCTTCGGCTTCACGGTGATCGGCAAGGTGAACCGCACCGGCGGCGTGCGTCCCGCGCTCGTGCCGCCCGCGGCCGCAGCGCTGCACCTGAGCGCAGGCCCCAGCCCGTTCCGCGGCGCACTCACGATCCACGTGCCTGCAAGCGGCCGCGTACAGGTGCTCGACGCCCAGGGCCGCGTGCGGCGCGTGTTCCACGCCGCAGCGGGTGCAGCGCTGTGGGACGGCCGCGATGACGCCGGCCGCGACGTGGCGCCCGGGCTGTATCTGATCCGCTTCGACGATGGCCGCAGCACGCGCACGGCGCGGGTGGTACGCCTGGGCGGGTGACGCCGGCCACTGCACGCGCGTGCGCCTTGCGCAGCGTCCGCGTAGACTCATGGCATGCGACTTCGCTCTTTTCTGCCATTCGTGCCATTGCTGTTGCTCATGCTTTTCGGCTGCTCGCCTGCCGCGCGCGATCCGCGCTGGGCGGACGTGAGCGAACACACGCCCGCCGCACTGCGCGATGTCGATGCGCACGATCCCAGCCTGGCCGCGAACGCGCAGGGGCGCGTCGCGCTCACGTGGGTCACGAGCGACACCGCGGGCTCCGACGTCTGGCTCGCGGTCTCGCGCGACAGCGGCGCGCACTTCGCGCCGCCCGTGCGCGTGAACGCCACGCATGGCGAAGTGGCCTCGTACGCCGAGAGCCGCCCAGTGGTGGCGTTCGGCGCGGGCGAGCGGGTACTCGTGGCGTGGGCCGCGCGGCGCACGCAAACCGCCGGCGGCACGGCACGCGACGCCGACGACATCGTGCTGCGCATGAGCGATGACAGCGGCGCGCACTTCGAACCACCGGTCGCGCTCAACAGCGACGCGCAGGACTCGCTCTCGACCTATCATGGCTTCCTCACGATCGCCACGAACAACGCCGGCGAGGCCGCTGTGGCGTGGATCGATGGCCGCAGCACCGTGCTCGCGCCAGGCGAAGACGAACCCGCGCGCAGCGAGGTGCGGCTCGCAGTGAGCCGCGACGGCGGCGGCACCTGGGCGCGCGACACGCTCGTGGCGCGCGAGGTGTGCTCGTGCTGCCGGCTCGCGCTGCACTTGGGAAGCGACGGCCACGTGGCGCTCGCTTATCGCGGCGCCAAGGATGACATGCGCGATCCGCGGCTGGCGCAATCGATCGATGACGGCCTCTCGTTCGCGAACGACACGCTGGTGAGCGCCGACCACTGGCGGCTCAACGGCTGTCCGTCGATCGGTCCGGCGCTCGCGGCCACGAGCGAAGGCGGGCTCTACGCGTGGTACACGGGTTCCGACAGCACAGCCGACGGCGCGCCGCCCGGCGTTTACGTGAAGACGTGGCACGTCTCCGGCCGCACGGGGCTGCGTCACGCGATGGCCGACAGCCTGCGCAGCGCGAACCGGCCCATGCTCGCCGCGATGGGCGATGGCGCCATGCTGGGCGTGCTCGCGGTGCCGCGCGAGGACTCCACGCGCCATGTGCTGGCGGTCCGAGCGCTCGATCTCTCGGCGCGGCCAGGCCCGTGGCTGTTCCTGGGCGCCGGCGTGCGCACCGCTGTGCTCGCGTCCGGCGGGCCGCGCCATGTCTGGGCGGCGTGGATCGAGAAGCTGGCCATGGGCCCGCGCGTGCGCCTGGTACGCATCACCCCGTTGCTATGACAGCGTCGCCCTGGCAACGTCGCCCTGACAAGCCGGGAACATCGCGCCGCGCCCGTCGGCCGCACCGCCGCGGCGGGCTGAGCCGGCGAGCCCGAAGACTCGATAAACCTTCACGAGCCCGCGCCCAAGGGTGTAACCTTCGCGCCCTCAATCGAATGCCGCGTCATGGCCCGGGCTCGCGCTCGCGCCCGCCCGCGGTCCACCGGCCGCCCACTCCCGAGGTCCGATTGTCCGGCGCCCCTTCCGATCTGCAGGCCGTGCAACAGCTGAACCAGGCGCGCGAACGCATCAACACCGAACTGCGCAAGGCGATCGTCGGTCAGGACGAAGTCATCGACCACCTGCTCACGGCGCTCTTCTCGGGCGGCCACGTGCTGCTCGTGGGCGTGCCGGGCCTGGCAAAGACGCTCCTCATCTCAAGTCTCGCGAAGGTTCTGGACCTGGAATTCAACCGCATCCAGTTCACGCCCGACCTCATGCCGAGCGACATCACCGGCACCGACATCCTCGAAGAGGACGCCACGACCGGCCGGCGCGCGATGCGATTCATCCGCGGCCCCATCTTCGCGAACATCGTGCTGGCGGACGAGATCAACCGCACACCGCCCAAGACGCAGGCGGCGCTGCTGCAGGCCATGCAGGAGAAGGAAGTCACCGCCGGCGGCCAGACGATGGCGCTGCCGAAGCCGTTCTTCGTGCTGGCGACGCAGAACCCCATCGAGCTCGAAGGCACCTATCCGCTGCCTGAAGCGCAGCTCGACCGGTTCATGTTCAACGTGCAGGTGGACTATCCCAAGCAGGACGAAGAAGAGAGAATCGTCGCTTCCACCACGTCGGCCTACACGCCGGCGATCGAGCGCGTACTCAGCGGCGCCGACATCCTGGCGCTGCAGCAGCTCGTGCGCCGCGTGCCGGTGACCGATCACGTCGTGCGCTATGCCGTGCGCTTGGCGCGCGCCACGCGCGGCCGTGAGGACGCGCCGGCGTTCGTGAAGCAGTGGGTCAGCTGGGGCGCCGGTCCGCGCGCCTCGCAGTTCCTGGTGCTGGGCGCCAAGACGCGCGCCGTGCTGCGCGGGCGTTTCGCGCCGGGCATCGAGGATGTGCAAGCGGTAGCGTTGAGTGTGCTGCGCCATCGCGTCGTGACCAACTTCACGGCCGAGGCCGAAGGCATCCGCCCCGACCGCATCATCGCCGACCTGCTGCAGCAGATCCCGACGGACTAGTACTCCGCACCATCACCGGAGGCCTTGCCGCATGGCTGGTACGAACGTCGAACTCAAGCGCCAGATCGGGCTCTACGCCGCCACCGCCATCACGGTCGGCAACATCATCGGCTCGGGCATCTTCCGCTCGCCGCACTCCGTGGCGCAGGAGCTGCACGGATTCACGCCGGTGCTCATGGCGTGGATCGTCGGCGGCATCCTGAGCATCTGCGGCTCGCTCGTTTTGACCGAGCTCGCGGTTCGTCATCCGAAAACCGGCGGCCTCTACGTGTTCATCCGCGAGGGCTTCGGCGATCAGTGGGCATTCGTCTTCAGCTGGGCCAACCTGTGGGTGATCAAGCCCACGGTGATCGCGTCCATCGTGAGTGTCTTCGCGCTCTACTTCTGCCAGGTCATGGGCTGGGGCCACGGCGCCGAGTTCATGGTCGGCTGCGCGGGCATCGTGATCCTCACGCTGGTGAACTACCTGGGCGTCAAAGAAGGCGCCGCCACGCAGTCGCTCTTCACCACCGCCAAGTTGGTCGGCATCCTGGGGCTGTGCTTCTTCGCTTTCACGGTTCCCTCCACACACCCCGCCGGGCTCATGGAGCATGCCGCGAAGGCCGGCAACGCGGGCCATCCGCTCATGCTCGCGTTCGCGCTGAGCATGATCACGATCCTCTTTGCATACGACGGCTGGACGGACTCCACGTACGTGGCCGGTGAGGTCGTGAACCCGCAGCGCACCATGCCGATCGCCATCCTGGGCGGCACGTGGCTGGTGGTCGCGGTCTACGTGCTCACCAACTTCGCCTACTACCACGTGCTCAAGCCCGACGAGATCGCGAGCTACGAGGCCGTAGGCTCGGAAGCGATCCACCGCCTGCTCGGCGACTGGGGCGCTCGCGCGCTGGCCGTGCTCGTGGCGGTCTCCACGTTCGGCACCACGAACGGCGCCATCCTCACCGGTCCGCGCGTCACGCAGGCGGCCGGCGCCGACGGCCTGCTGTGGAAGCCGCTCGCCGCGCTCGATCCCAAGCGCGGCACGCCTGCGCTCGCGCTGCTCGTGCAGGCGGTGCTCTCGTGCCTGTGGCTCAAGGCCGCCGGCGGCTTCGAGGACATCTCGGGCTGGTTCGTGACCACCTCGTGGCTGTTCTATGGCGTGACTACCGCCACCATCTTCACGCAGCGCGCGCGCGAATCGCGCGGAGAGATGCAGCCCGCCAGTTATCGCACGCCGCTTTATCCGCTCACGCCGATCATCTTCCTGGTCGTGACCGCGGTCATCATCTACAGCGACTTCACCAACAGCGGCGCGATCCCCGGCACGCCGATCCCGCGCGCCATGGCCGGCGTGATCATCGCGGCCACGGGCTTCCCCGTGTACTGGATCTGGTGGAGGGGCAAGCGCGCCCGCTAGGCCATGACGTCCTACTACCTCTCGCCCGACCTCTATGAGCTGGTCTACGCCGACATGGTGGCGGATATCGCGCCACATGTGGCGGCAGCGAAGGCCGCCGGCGGGCCGGTGCTCGAGGTCTGCTGTGGCACGGGGCGGCTCCTGATCCCGACGCTCGAAGCGGGCATCGATTGCGACGGGCTCGATGTGGAGCCGACGATGCTCGGCGCGCTACGTGCCAAGCTGGCCGCGCGCGGGCTGCACGCCGCGCTGCATTCGGCCGACATGCGCAGTTTCAAGCTGGAGCGCCGCTACGCGCTGATCGCGATCGGCTTCAACTCGTTCCTGCACAATCTTTCCCAGGACGACCAGATCGCCACACTGCGCCGCTGCCGCGAACATCTGGCGCCCGGCGGCTGCCTGCAGCTGATGGTGTTCCATCCGAGCGCCGAGAAGCTCCTCGAATGGAGCGGCGCCGAGAGCTTCGTCAAAGAGCTGCCGCTACCGGACGGCGGGCGGCTGCGCGTATACGACCTCGCACACGACGACCGCGTGGAGCAGATCCGCCGTATGACACGCCGGCTGGAGTTCCTCGATGCCGCGGGCGCCAAGACGCGCGAGGAATCCCTCACGTTCGACCTGCGCTACATCTTCAAGCCCGAGATGGAACTGTTGCTGCGCGTGGCGGGTTTCCGGCAGTGGAAGGTGGAGTCGCTTTTCGCAGCCTATCAGGACGCCAGCGCGTATCCCGCAGGACAAGGTCCGCGCGAAGGCGACCACCTGCGCTGGTCCGCATGGGGCGCAAGCGCATGAGAAGGCCCCGATGAGCGCGTCCGATCCCAAGGCCGGCAGCGGTGCGATGTCGGATCCACTCTCGCGCAGCGGCGCGGCGTCGGATCCTCTCTCGCGCAGCGGCGCTCAGGCTGACCGCGGCATCGCCCGCGGTGGCGCGGGCGACCGCCGTTCGCTCGATCCGGGCGTGGTCGCGCGGCTCGGGCATCTGGACGTGCGCGCGCGCATGGTGGTCGAAGGCTTCATCGCCGGCATGCACCGCAGTCCGTTCCATGGCTTCAGCGTGGAGTTCGCCGAGCACCGGCCCTACATGCCGGGCGATCCGCTTAAGAACCTGGACTGGAAGGTGCTGGGCAAGAGCGATCGTTACCTGGTGAAGCAGTACACCGAAGAGACGAACCTGCGCAGTCATCTGCTGCTCGACCTGTCGGGCTCGATGGGCTTCCAGTCGCCGCGCGCGTCGCTCTCCAAACTCGAGTACGCGCGCTCGCTCGCCGCCGCGCTTGCGTATCTCATGCTGGGCCAGCAGGACGCCGTGGGCGCCATGCTCTTCGCCGAGACACCGCTCACGTACATCCCGGCGCGCGCGGTGCGCTCGCACCTTGACGTGCTGCTCAAGGTCCTCGCCGGCGGCACACCGCAGGGCCGCACGCAACTGGGGCCGGTGCTGCACGAAGTCGCCGAACGCATCAAGCGCCGCGGGCTCGTGATCCTGCTCAGCGATCTTATGGACAAACCCGAAGAAGTGCTCTCGGGACTGCAACACTTCCGCCACCGGCATCACGAGGTGGTGGTCTTTCACATCCTCGATCCCGACGAAGTGGATTTTCCGTATAGCGACACAAGTACGTTCGTGGACCTCGAGACTGGCGAGCGCATCACCACCGAGCCGTGGGAGATCGCGGCGCGCTACCGCGAGCGCTTCACGGCGTGGCAGGACCGCTACCGGCGCTCGTGCCGCGAGCAGCGCATCGACTACGTGCCGCTCGATACGCGCATGCCGTTCGATCGCGCGTTGCTCGCCTATCTCGAGAAGCGGGCGAAGCTCCTGTGATGTTCCGCGTGGTGGCGATGGTCGTGTTCGCCCTGGGCGCGGTGATGCTGGTGCTATTCCTTGGCCTGCTGGGCGAGGCACCCGGCAGCGCGATCGAATCCAAGCACCTGCGCGAGATGAAAGAGCGCACGACGGCGCCCGCCCTGTACACCCCGTTCACCGCCGACAGCTTCGCGGCATTACCGCATCAGCTCACATGGAACCGCTATGCGCATCTGGAGCAGCGCGGCGTGAGCATGGTGGGGTGGGTCCAGCGCACACTCGCCGCCGGAGATGGCGACATGCACCTGGAGCTCACGCCCGCGCCGCATGGCGAGAACGCACGCGATACGCTTTACGTGACCGCCGAGATCACGCCGTGGTGGCGGCATCGCTCCACCGCGTGGTCATACGAGAGCCTGCTGGCCGTGCTGCGCCCCAACGACGGCGGCACCACGCGCTGGAGTGGCGGCCCGCAGAAGGTGCGCGTGAGTGGCTGGCTGCTCTACGACTTCCAGTATGACCGCCCGAACAGCTCGTGGACCATGCTGCACGGCGCGCCGCGGCTCACGGGCTGGGAGATCCATCCCGTCACGCGCATCGAGGCATGGGATGACGCCACCCAGGCGTGGCTCGAGGTGACGCCGTGAACTTTTTGAACCCGCTCTTTCTCTTCGGCCTCGCCGCCGCCGCGCTGCCGATCCTGATCCATCTCTTCACCCGCCTGCGCCCGCGCGAGGTGAAGTTCCCCTCGCTCGAGTTCCTCACCGAGGTGCACCAGAGCGAGATCCGCCGCCTCAAGATCAAGCAGTGGCTGCTGCTGCTCTTGCGCACGCTCGCGGTTGCGGCCTTCGCGCTGGCGATAGCGCGCCCGGCCATGCGCGGCAGCTTCGGCGCGCGCGGTGAGACGAGCTCCACGGCAGTGGCGCTGGTCGACGTGAGCGGCAGCATGGGCGCGATAGGCCGCGACGGCCGCACACTATCCACGCAGGCCAAGCGGATCGTGGAAGACCTGCTCGCCACGCTCGGCCCCGCCGACGAGTTGTTGTTGGTGCCCTACGACCGCTCGCCGCACCCGGTCTCCGAGAAGCCGCTCAGTGACGTGGGCCGCCTGCGCGCCGCGAACCAGGCGCTGGTCACCAGCGCATCGATCACCGATCACGCGGCCGCCCTCGCGCTGGCGACCCAGGCGCTCGAAAAGTCGCACGCGCTCGACCGCGAGCTGTTCTGGGTGTCGGACTTCCAAGCGTCGGGCTTTCAGAAAGCCGGCGCGTCTGCGGCATTCGCCGCGCCTGCCACGAGCGCCAAGGTGTACCTCGTGCCGCTCGCGGCGCGCAGCCGCGCCAACGCCGCACTCACGTCGGCCACGCTTACGCCGGGCGACGCCGGCGCGGCACTGTCGGTGAGCGCCACGGCAAGCGGCGTCACCCCCGGCGATTTCGCGCTTGAAGCGCGCAGCGTCGGCGCCGCCGGCACCGCGGGCGCAGCGCTGGGACGCGGCTTCATCTCGCTACCCGCGACCGGCGACGCCTCGGCACTGCTGCCGCTGGCGAGCCAGCCCGAGGCCGGCGGCGAGGTGCTGCTGCCCGACGACGCGCTGGCCTTGGATAACCGTCGCGTGTTCGCCGCGGGCCGCGCCGGCACGCTGCGCGTGCTGCTGCGCGAGGACGCTGGCCCTTCGCCGTTGCGGCTTGCGCTCGAAGCGGGCGGCGAAGCGTCGGGCCTGAGCGTGCAAGCGGTCGATGGCGCCACGCTCGCCGCGCAAGCGAACACCGCCGACGCGATCGTGATCGGCGATGTCGCACGCTTGGGACCCGCCGAGATCCAAGCCGTACTCGATTTCTGGCGCGGCGGCGGCGGCTTGCTGCTGGCGCCCGGCGCTCTCGCCGATGCAGGCGCGTGGAACGAGTCGCTGCTGCGGCAGTTGCAGATGGGGACCCTGAGCGCGCTCGAGACCGCGCCCGGCGGCGCCTCGTGGCGGCTGCTGCGCGAGGTCGCTGGGCATCCCGTGCTCGAAGGTTTCCCCGCGCGCCCGGGCGAGGCGCTGTCGACCGCGCGCTTCACGCGTGCCCGAGCCTTCGCGGCCACTTCGCACGCGCGCGTATTGCTCAGTTTCGATCGCGCGCACCCGGCGCTTCTGGAAGGCGCGCATGCGCTCTTGCTGACCACCGCGCTCGATGCAGCCAGCGGCGACTTCGCTGTGAGCGGTGCGTTCCTGCCGCTCGTGCATCAGGCCGTGCGCGTGCTCGCGCGCGGCACCGCCGCCGCTTCACTCACCCCCGGCGAGTCGTGGACCGGCCCCGGAAGCACAGGTGCGTGGCGCGTGGTGGGCGAAGACGGCCGCGATGTGGCGGTGTCGCTCACCAGTGGCCACGGCACCCCGCGCGTGACCACCGCGCCGTTGGAGCAGCCCGGGCTCTACCGCGTGCTGGAGAACGGCAAGTTGCGTAGCAGTTTCGCCGTAAACCCCGATCCGCGTGAGTCCGACATGACGCCGTTCGACGAACCCAAGCTCCTTGCGGGATTCCCCGCTGGCCGCGCGAGCATCCTGCGCCCGGGCGAGGACTTCGCGCGCCGGGTGCGCGAGGCGCGCTATGGCCGCGAGCTGTGGCCGTGGTTCCTCATGCTCGCGCTGTTGTTCTTGATCGCCGAGAGCATCCTGGGCCGCATCGGCCTGCCGTCACGCGCGCCCGGCGCAGCGCCCCGCTGAAAGTCGCCGGCGAATGCAGCACGGCCCGGATCCGATTCGCGGACCCGGGCCGTGTTTTTTTACCAAGCAACCGAAGGCTCACTGACCTTCGAGCTTCACGTTCTTCGGCAGCGCTTCGGGGTTGAGCACCTTGAGCACGACGCGACGATTGCGCAGGCGCTCTTCGTCGTTGCGCTCCTTGGTCTCGGGCTGCGTCTCGCCGTAGCCCTTGGCCACGATGTTCTCGGGCTTCAGATGGAAGTGGTCCACCAGGTACTGGCGCACCGACTCCGCGCGCGACTGGCTGAGTTTCATGTTGTACGCCGCCGAACCGCGCGTATCCGTATGGCCCTGCACTTCGACTCGCAGGTCCACGAACTTCTCGAGCGCGTCTCCAGCCTCGTTCAGGGTCTTCTCAGACTCCGGCAGCAGGCCCGCCTTGCCCGTCTCGAAGTAGATGTTCTCGAGCCGCACGGTGCCACCGGAGATCAACTGGCGTTCCACTTCGTTGGCCGGCGCCGACGCCTTGGGCGCGGGCGGCGGCGTGACCGGCGTGGCCTTGGGCGCTTCGGGCGCCGGCGCGGTCGTGGCCGACTTGCGCTCACTCATCGCGGCGCGCTGCGTGGCGGAGCAGCCGTGCACATCGACCGAGTCGCCCTTGGCCGTATTCGGGCACAGGTCGAGGCCGTCGCACACGCCGTCTCCGTCACTGTCGACCGAGCAGCCGTACATGTCGACCACGCAACCCTTGGGCGTATCCGGGCAGCGGTCGATGCGGTCGTACACGCCGTCACCGTCGTAGTCCACGGCGGGCCAGCGGAAGCAGGGCGCCTGCCTATCGACCTTCTCGAGCAGCTTGGGCAGATCGGCGCGCGCAGGTGCAGCGAAGAGAATCGTGAGCAGCAAGAGCGAGACGATCGCGCCTGCCGTGCGGGAATTGAAAGACTTCATGGTTGCACCTCCATCATGGCGATGCTCACCGGGGGGCCGGAGAGCGCTTGGGTCCTTCCGGGGAATAGACTAGCCTCTTGGCCCATGAAGCGCACCTTCGCCTTGACCGCCACACTGTTCGCCACGCTCATGATGCTGTTCATGCCGCTCGCGGGGAGCGCGCAGGCGCCGTCCGATGCCGATTCGCCCGCCGACGTGCTCGATCAACCCGCACGCGCGTGGACGTTCGACCGCTGGATCCGCACCGCGCCGCTCTCGCAGGCACAGCTGCGGGGCAAGGTCGTGCTGCTGCGCTGGTGGACGCACGGCTGCCACTACTGCAAGAGCACGCTGCCCGAGATCGAAGCGCTGCGCACCCGTTATGGCGCCAAGGGTCTGGTCGTGATCGGCGTGTTCCACCCCAAGCCGCAGCGCCACGTGCAGGATCGCTGGGTCGTGTCGGTGGCTGACAGCTTGGGCTTCCACGGTCCGCTCGCGGTGGATGAACGCTGGAGCACGCTCGAGCGCTGGTGGCTCAAGGGGCACCCCGACCGCAACTGGACGAGCGTGTCGTTCCTGATGGACGCCAAGGGCATCGTGCGCTGGGTGCACACCGGCGGCGAATACCACCCAAGCGACGACCCGCGTCACCGCACGTGCGACCTGGAGTCGAAAGACCTCGAGACCAGGATCCAGGCGCTGCTCGCCGATCCCGCGACCAAGCCGATGAGTGCGGCCGTGCCCGTGGAGCCTAGCGCCCGCCCAGCTGGATCATCCACGCGTTGAACGCGAGCGACTTGAGCACGCACGTCCGGTAGCTATCGCCGCGGCGGATGTAGCCGTAGTCGCGATGGCGTGCGTGTGCGTGCGGGACGAACGATGGTATCTGGATGACGCCGAGTCCCTGCCGGCGCATGCGCGCCTCCTGCACCCGCTGCTGGCGCAGATCGACCGCCGCGCGCCACGATTCGCCGTAGTACTGGGACGTGCCGAGGTTGACCGGGATCGGCAGGATCATCCAAGGCGGTCGCACCTGGGTGACGTACACGAGCGTCAGCACAAGGACCGCCAATACCAGATGCGGCAGCCGCACTTGCGAGCGCCGCTGCTCGCGGCGTGGATGCCGGCGGGCGACGGCGCGTTGCTTCTCCACCACCATCAAGTCGGCGACCGCGGCCTCGGCCTCTGCGCGGCCGCGTTCGGCAGCGCTGAGCGGGTCAATCTCGCCGGGTTCGTGGTTGCGAAGCGGTGCGCTCATCGCGTGGTCGTGCTCCGCAGAGGGATGGATGTCACTCGGGTGGCCAGACAAGACCACTGAAAGTATCGGCGGGTGCCGCAAGGTCTTGAGATGCCGCATGCCGCGCGCACGTACGCCACACTTGCCCGCGCCTGCGTGGTTTGCGCTTGCCTGCCACGCGCTTGTCGGCCATGACCAGCGCTGTTAGCGTCACTGCCCCGCTGCCGCTGCGGGGACATGCGCCGCAGACCGCCACGGGGATCCGTGGCGGCTTTTCGCATTATCGCCACGCGCTTCCGCCCTAAGGAACGATGACCACCACCGATGTGTTCCTGAGAGACGAGCTGGCCGAGAAACTCGCGCGCCACGCCGACCGCAGCCCCGAGGCCCTCGACCTGCTCGGCACGCTGCGCGACGGCTGGGACCGCGCCGACGCGGCGGGACGCTGGCCGCGCGTGGCAGTGAAAGGCCTGACCGGCTCCTCGCGCGCCTATCTCGCCGCGTGGCTGCACCGCCAGCTTGGCAAGCCGGTTTTGTACGTGGTGCCGCATGGCGAGGCATACGAGGCCGCGCGCGACGACTTGGAATACTTTCGTGGCCGCGGCCCCACGTTCGCGTTCCCAGAACCCGACACGCTGCCCTACGACCCGTCGTCGCCGCACCCGAGCGTGACCGCGGAGCGGCTCGAGACGCTGGGGCGGTTGGCGGCCGGCGAGAACGGCATCGTGATCGCCACCGTGCGCGGTGTGCTGCAGAAGCTCCCAAGACGAGCGAAGTTGGCGCACGCGGTGCTGCGGCTCAAGGTGGGCACCGAAGCGCCGCCAGAGGCGCTCATGCAGAAGCTCGTGTTCATGGGCTACGAGCGCTTCCCCGAAGTCGAAGCCGTGGGCCACTTCGCGCGCCGCGGCGGGATCCTGGACATCTATCCGGTCGGGCAGACCGATCCGCTGCGCGTGGAGTTCGATGGCGACACCATCGCTTCACTGCGCCGCTTCGATGCCGGTACGCAGCGCAGCTTGGAGAAGCTCCCCGATGCGACCGTGATGCCGCGTTACGAGATCCTTGTGGAGCCCCAAGAAGCCGAGGCCATCGCCCAACGTCTGCGCGATGCGGGCGACGAGAAGGCGCAGGGCGGCGCGAACCTGTTCCACGAGGGCATGGAGCGTTTCGCGGGCTACTACGACACCGATCTTGAATCGCTGCTCGACTACCTGCCGGACGACGCGGTGGTGTTGCTCGATGACCCCGCAGCACTGAACGACCGCCTTGCCGATCTTCAAGATGGCATCGCGCGTGCGTTCGAAGCCGCGCGCGTGCACTACCCCATGATCTCGCCGCCGTCGCAACTTTATCTGGACGCGAGCGTGTGGGAGAGCCGCATCGTCACGCGGCGCGGCGCGGACTGGATGGGCACGGTGGCGGTGGCCGGCGAGGCCGAGCGCTACGCCAAGAACCTCTTCATCGACTGCAAGCCGGTCGAGATCCTGCAACGCAGCATCGAGAAGCTCAAGGACCACATCGCCGAACTGAACGCGAACAACGTCGAGCCATACATCCTGTGCGACAACCAAGGTCAGCGCGACCGGCTCTTCGAGATGATCGGCGACGCCGGCGCCACACTGGGCGTGGGGCTGGTGTCCGCCGGCTTCACGCTGCCGGGCGCAGGGCTCGCGCTGCTCACCGACCACGAGATATTCAGCCGCTATCGCCGCCGCCGCCGCCGACTGCGCCGCACGGGCGGCATGAGCATCGCCGAGCTGAGCACGCTCAAGCGCGGCGACTTCGTGGTGCACGAGGACCACGGCGTGGGCGTGTACAAGGGCATGAAGCGCCTCACGCTGGGCGGGCAGGAGACCGACTGCCTGGAGCTCTCCTACGCCGAGAAGGACGTGCTCTATGTGCCCGTGCATCAGTTAGGAATGGTCTCGCGCTACGCTGCCGGCGATGGCGCGAAACCTGGCCTGCACCGCCTGGGTTCGGCGAGCTGGCAGAAGACCAAGGCGCGCGCGAAGAAGGCCATCCAGGACATGGCCGATGAACTGCTCAAGGCCTATGCAGCGCGCCACGCCCTGCCGGGCTACGCGTTCAAGCCCGACTCGGTGTGGCAGCGCGAACTCGAGGCCTCGTTCCCCTACGACGAGACGCCCGATCAGCTCAAGGCCATCGAGGACGTGCGCACCGACATGGAGACCGCTTCTCCCATGGACCGCCTGATCTGCGGCGACGTGGGCTACGGCAAGACCGAGGTCGCCATCCGCGCGGCATTCAAAGCCGTTCAAGACGGCAAGCAGGTCGCGGTGCTCGTGCCCACGACCATCCTGGCCACGCAGCACGGCAAGACCTTCTCGGAGCGTCTGGCGGACTTTCCCGTGAAGGTCGAAGTACTCTCGCGCTTCCGCACCGCGCAAGACAGCAAGGCCGTGATCGCCAAGCTGGCCAGCAAGGAAGTCGACATCGTGATCGGCACCCACCGCCTGCTGAGCAAGGACGTGAAGTTCGCCGACCTCGGGCTCGTGGTGATCGACGAAGAGCATCGCTTTGGCGTCAAACAAAAAGAGAAGATCCGCCAGATCACCCGCACCTGCGACGTGCTGGCACTGACCGCCACACCGATCCCGCGCACGCTCAATCTTTCTTTGGCCGGCGCGCGCGACATGAGCGTGATCGAGACGCCACCGCAGAACCGCTTGCCGGTGCACACGGAAGTACTGGAGTTCGATCCCGAGGTGACCACCGAGGCGATCCTGCGCGAGATCGACCGCGGCGGACAGGTGTTCTTCGTGCACAATCGTGTGGAGACCATCTACAACACCGCCACCATGGTGCAGCACATGGTGCCGCAGGTGAGCGTGGGCGTGGCGCACGGGCAGATGGGCGAGCGCGAGCTTGAGAACGTGATGATGGAGTTCTCGGAAGGGCGCCTGGATGTGCTCGTGGCCACGATGATCATCGAATCCGGCCTCGATATTCCGACCGTGAACACGCTCGTGGTCGACCGCGCCGACACGCTGGGCCTGGCGCAGCTCTATCAGCTTCGCGGTCGCGTGGGCCGCTCGAACCAGCGCGCGTATGCGTACCTCATGGTCCCCAGCCGCCGCGTGCTCACCGAGGACGCGCACAAGCGCCTGCGCGTGATCGAGGAATTCGACGAGCTAGGCGTGGGCTTCAAGGTGGCGCTCAAGGACATGGAGATCCGCGGCGCTGGCAACCTGCTGGGCCCCGAGCAGAGCGGGCATATCATGGGATTGGGCTTTGACCTGTACGTGAAGCTGCTCGAAGAGGCCGTCGCAGAGCTCAAGAACGAGAAGGGCGAGGTGGGCGCACTGCGCCCCGAGCCGCGCCTGCTCACCGACTGGAGCGCGTACCTGCCCGACGACTACGTGCCCGACGAACACGAGAAGCTCGCGCTGTATCGCCGTCTCGCCGAGGCCAAGGACGAAGCGTCGATCGACGACTTCACGCTGGAGCTCATGGACCGCTTCGGCCAGTTGCCTGCGCCCGCGGTCGCGCTGGTGGAGCTGCGGCGCGTGCGTGTGATCGGGCGCGGTGGCAAGGCCGAGGGGAGCGCGCTCGTCGAGCATATAAAGGTCTTCCAGGATGTCGCTGAAGCCACGCTGCACCGGCCGCTCAAGCCGCTCGAGATCCAGACCGTGGTCGCGGGGCTACAGTTCCAAGTGGAGTTCTTCAGTGGTCGCGAGTTTGGCGTGCGTCTGCGCGGCGAGGGCCTGCTGCTGCTCAACCGCCTGCGCGAGATGCTGCGCGCGGTGGCGCTCGCGGAAGTCGCCGCGGAGCAGATGGCGGCCAAGATGGCGGAGCGAGGCAAGAAGTGAGGGCGCGCGCGCTGGGTTGCGCGCTGCTGCTGTCGCTCACTTCAATGTGCGCGCAGGCGGGAACGCCCGACTCACTCACGATGCGCGCGCCGCTCTTCACGCGCCGCGACTTGTTCTACGCGGGCGGCGCGGCGGCGGCGATAGCAGCTGCCGCTTCCAACGACGCTTGGGCGCAAGGCCAGGCCCTGCGCGCGCAGGACCAAGGCTCGCGCGACGCCGCACGCTTCGCCGAGCACCTGGGCAACACCGCGGTCGTGGCGCCGTTGCTGGTCGCGGTCGACCTCGCCGCGCGCGCCACCGGCCACCCAGCGTTCGGCGCAGCCACCGAGCGCGTGGCGGTCTCTGTGGGCGTTGCCGGCGTGGGCGTGCTGGCGCTCAAGCAGGTGTTCGGCCGCGCCCGACCGTTCGAGTCTCCGAACGACTCGCGTGACTTTCGCCCGTTCTCCGGCCACGACGCGTTCCCCTCGGGCCATTCGGCGATCGCGTTCGCGCTGGCCGGCGCGCTGGGCTGCGAGAGCAAGCAACGCTGGCTGCCCTTCGTGACCTACCCCGCCGCGACGGTCGTCGCGTGGTCGCGCCTGCGCGACGACAAGCACTGGCTGAGCGACGTCACCGCGGGGGCAGCCTTCGGCTGGTGGACGGCGCGAAAGGCAGAGACGATCGCCAAGCGCCGCTTGCCCCGCGGGCTCTGGGTGATGGTGTTCCCGGGCAAGGGCGGCGCGAGCGCGCGGATAGGCGCGCGGTTCTAGGCTAGCGCTGCTTGGTAGCCTTCTTTTTGGCAGCCTTCTTCTTGGCGGCCTTCTTTGTCGCCGGCGCCTTCTTGGCGGCCTTCTTCTTGGTCAGGCTCCGCACCGGCGCGCCGCTCACGGCGATGTCATCGATGATCCGCAGCGATTCGATCGCGAGCTTCTCGAGCACCTTCATGTCGATATCGGCCAACCGCCGCACGTGCAGGCAGCCGCCGCCGCGCTTGTAGGGGCCGAGCTTGTCGAGCAGCGCCTTGTGGCGGTCCAGGCCGCCGGTCGCGTAGAGCGTCAACTGCTTCGCTCTAACCGCGCACGCGATGCGCATCCACTGCACGGTGCGGCCGTTCGAGCCCGGCAGCGTGATGTTGCCGAAGCCGATGATGTGCTCGCCCCACAGGACCGGCTTTTCCTTTGAAATGACTTTCAGCATATGCACGAGGGCCGCGCCATCCGCGCGCATCTGCGGATCCTCGACGGCGGCAAGATACGCAGGGACAGAGGCCTTCGTGGGCTGGGTCTTGATCTCGGCCATGGGGCAGACCTCCGAGCAAAGTGAACGTCTCAGGCTTCCTCGCGCGGCGCTGGAATCGCGCCGAGCAGCGACGGTAGCACGAGCAGCAGCAACAGCGCCGACATCGAGAACCCGCCGACCACGGCGAGCGCGACATTCACGGACAACCTGGTTCCGCACACAGCCCTCGGCAGTCGACGACGGACTTCTCTCTCCCCGGTGTGACGCGGACCCACACCCGTCCCCGCCGAAGGGCCGCCTCGCAACCGGACTCCGCTCGGACAATTGCAAGAAGGGAATGTAGAATCAGGAGAGCCTAGTACCGAAGCATGATCCGGATTTTACCGAAACGCACCCTTCACAACGCAATTGCTGGACATCGCATGACACAGGTAGCAGGATTGAGTAGGCGCCCAAATGCACATCGCATCCGCTTCAGTAAAACTCGCACTTTCATGGTTTCCCAAGACAAAGAGGCCTGCGCGATGCCTGCGAGATCTTCATGGCTCACCTACGTGGGGATTGTCTCTGGGCTGTTGCTGCTCGCGCTCACTCCTGAACGAACAGATGCCCTCCAACTGCGCTGGATCTCTGGGACAACGGACCTAAGTTTCGCGGAGTCTCGCGCGTGTACGCTGGTGGTGCGATTCGACCCCGGCACTTCATTGCCGAAGGTTTGACGCTTGCTCTGGGTCAGCGCCAGCGACTCCGGCCAAGCGCCTGCGCTTGTCTTCGACGCAGAGCCTGGAGCGCGTGGGAATCCTGCGGCAGCTTGCGAATTCATTCTGCCCACAGATCCAAGTGCCATTGCTTCACGCGAGCTCGATGCGCACTTCTGCGGCGCAATCGCCGGCCCCTACAGCACGGCGCGACTGATCCTCACATCACCTGGCGGGGCGAACGCGAAGCTTAAGATCGTCGCATTTGCGCCATCGGCCACGGATTCGATGGAGGGCACCACGGTTTGTTCGGAGGAGCTCACGCTGAACGGTGGTTGTGTTGGCAACTACCCACCGGTGGTCTTTCGTGCAACCTCAACGCACCATCTCGGGCGGCTTGACGTTCGACTCGTCGGAGCCAATCTCCTCAAGGTGACCTCCGTGCCGATTTCGGCACACGATTCCTCGTGGACCTATCCTCTCGAAGTGAGTTCAAGATCGGATAGTCAGGTCACCGCTCACGCATTGCTTGCGGCGCCATTGCCCGAGATTGTCGTTGGTGCGCAAGACGAGCTGGGCGGGGTGGGGGCGTCCACAATTCCAGCCGACAACTTCCCGCCGCTTTCGCCGCAGTTCTGTTCGGCAACGTTCGAGGGGTCCTCCGACACAACTGGCATGCAGCCGAAGGACTTCGCCTTCCTCGACGCAGGGGACTCGTGGCACGTGTTCTATACGCGGCAGTATCAGACCTCCAACTACACGGACCAGTCGAACACTCGCCGGATCGGCCACGCCGTCTCGACCGACCAACACCTGAACTCCTGGACTGTGGTGGATCGCAGCGCGATTCAGGTCCGCCCGGGCAAGATCTGGGACAATTTGCATGTGTGGGCGCCGACCATCGTGCGCAAGCCCGGTGACATCACCTACTACATGTTCTACACCGGCGTGCAGCTCGACACACTAAGCCAACCTCCGAACCTCAGGACATCCGAAATCCAGCGCATCGGCATTGCCACTTCGGTCGATTTGAACACGTGGACGCAGGACGCGACCCCGGTCTACTCGAACAAGCGCACGTCCTGGGCGTTTCGAGATTCTTCTCACAATGTCGTGCAAATCAGCCCGACTCAGTTCTACTCGGATACCTGGCAATTCCGCGATCCATTCGTGATGCAAGACCCCGACAACCCCGGCAAGTGGCTGCTGTACTTCGCGGCTATCGACTCGACACTAAACAAGTACGTCGTCGGTCTGGCGCGAACCCAGGGAACCGACCTGCGCGTCTGGCAAGATGTATGGCCGCTCAGAAGAACTTCGGCGGCATTCATGAATGCGTCCCGAGATGAGTCGCCACACGCGTTCAAGCGGAACGGGAAATGGTGGCTTCTCTACACCTCGAATCATGTCGACGGCGACCAGATCACGTTCACGCTGACCGCGAATAGCCCCGCCGACTCCGCAGGATGGCTTCGACCGGACTCGCTCAAGGCCATCACTTGCGGACAGCACGGGTTCCCGTCCTCGCTTAACCAATGGCACGCTACCGAATATGTCGGGATCGGATCGCATGAGTACTTAAGCGCGTTCGCGGACAACCTATTTGGAGGCGGCGTCATCCAATTCACTCAAATCGTGCACCCCGACGCTACCTGCCCAACGGACAGCATTCTGCTTAGTTGCCCGGATGTATGGACAGACGTGGCGCCGAATGCCGGGGCTCGAACGAACAAGCCCGTTTCCCTCCTGCTCTCAGGCGCGAGTCCCGCTCGCGGGTCAGCCTCCTTGCGGTTGACACTTGCGGATCGCGGACGGATCCACCTCGCAATCTATGATGTCTTCGGGCGACGGGTGCGTTCGCTGTTGGACGGGTGGATGCCGGCTGGGCCTACTACGGTGGCCTGGGACGGCCGTGGCGATCAGGGGGCCGTGACGAGCAGCGGCATCTACTTTGCGCGCGCAACTGGCACTCGCGGAAGAGCCGTGGTGCGGATACCGCTACTGCACTGATATGGCGAACCGATGAACGCCCGACGCTTGAAACACATTCAAGCCATGCGCTCAATCATGACATGGGCGGCGTACCTATCTGTGGCGACGCTTCTCTGCCTCGCCTTCGATGGCGTCGGCAGTGT
>JANYBS010000102.1 GCA_025360715.1 Candidatus Eiseniibacteriota bacterium
GTGAAAGCGAGCATGAACATCGAGATGCGGGAGAGAGTCGCAAACTTCATCTGGACCTCCAGTGAGCGGCGCCGGACGTACCGGCAAGGGGCCCGGCCGGCGCAACCGGTCGGGGAGCTGCTGACGCGCCACCCCGGGGAAAAGGGCGCGCATCCTTTGACTCTCCTGCAACAAATCCAGTGCGGTCAAGGCCATTTTCAAATGGCGGGCTTCGCCATCTTCTCTATCGACATGAGGATGAGAGACGCAGTGGAAGGCGTTCCTGAAGCCGCGAACCCACGCGAACCGCTCGGTCGAATCACCGGTGCCTCCATCACTTGCTGACCATGTGACATAATCCAAGGCACACCGGGTGCCGCCGCGGCGCTTCTGCGGCTGCGAGGCCCCGCCGGTACGAACGATTCCCCCGAAGCGCGGCAGGCCGGCAAGCCTGCGCGGGAGTAACCGTTGCGCCTGAGCTTGCCCAAAGAGTCCCGCATCATCCTGGCCGTGGCCTGCGCGCTATTCGCGAGCTACCTGCTGACTCCATCGCAGAACTTCACCTACGCCGACGACTCGCTGCCGTTCGCGGTGTCGACCTGGGCAGGACACCGGACGATCCCGCACCACTTGATCCTCGGGGTGCTCCACACCGCGGATCAGGCGCTCGGGCAAACCGGACCGGGGGACTTGCCGGCTGCGCTGCAGACCTTCCGCTGGTACGTGGCGCTCATGAGCTTCATGAGCCTGGTGCTCATGGGCCACCTGAGCCTGCGATGGTTCGGCTCGCTGCGCGTGGCGCTGATGAGCATGCTTGCCGTGGCGTTCACGTACGGCTTCTGGTGCTACGCGATCGTGACCGACGTCTACGTGGAAGCACTCGCGTGCGTGCTGTTGGCGGTGTTCCTGGCCGAGCGCAGTTATGACGCGCGGCGTCCGCGAGCCACCTACAGCTGGCTCATCGCCGCTGCCTTCGCCACGCTGGCTGCGGCGATCAACCACCAGTCCGAGTGCCTGGTCGTGCTCTCGATTGGCGGCGTCCTGCTCTTCGCGCGCGCCGCGGCACTGCCGTTCGTGGAACGGCTCCGGCGCACACTCACCTACGCGGGGCTCACCGGCGCACTGGGGCTGACCACGTTCTATGCGGCCTATGTGCAGTCACGCCCGGCTACCGACTTCATCACGTGGATCCGCGGCTACACGGCGTGGATGGAACTGACGCCCGATGACAAACCCAGCCTGATGACTCCGGTCTTCACGGCGCTGGGCATCGCGCGCTCGATCATCTATCCCGAGCTCTCCATGCATTTCGCGCGCGCGTATGAAGTGGTCCACTCACGCTTCGCGCTCAAGCTCCTCATGGACGACCGCTTCCTGTCGCATGGCATGACCGACGGCACGGTGATAGCCGTGCTGATCCTGGAAGCGATCGTGCTGCTCGCGGTGCCGGTCATGCTGTTCGCCGCCGTGCGCGAAGGCATTCGCCGGCCTCCCAGCGCGCCGGGTTTCTGGATGCTGCTCCTGTGGGTGCCCGTGCAGGCGCCGCTCTTCGCGCTTTGGGAACCGGCATCGAACGAGATGTGGATCTGGATGCTGCCCTGCTTGGGATTGCTCGGCGTGGGGCTGGCGGCCTCGTCGGCCAGGCACCGGGTCACGCGTAACCTGCCATGGATCGTCATCGCGGCCCTGTTGATCGCCAATGGCACCGTCGTCGCGCTGTACCACGATGCGGGCAACTGCATCTATCGAACGAACAAGACCTACCTGCAGCGCGTGCGACCGCAGGATCTGGCCATCGCGCCCTATCTTTATCCGAGCAGCGACCTCACGCAGCTGCTGCCGCGTCAGGCGCCGCAGTTCGAGCCTCAGGAGGGCGCGTTCGAATTCCGGGACCCCGCGTTCCAGAGTGCCTACGCGCGCGTGCAGGCCGCGCACGGCAGCATCTATCTGGACCCGGTGCTCGTCATGCCGGTCGATACCGAGATCCATCTACTCCGCTATCGCGCTAACACCGAACGAGCGCACGTGGAAGAAGAACTACGAAAGCTCGAGGCAGATTGCGCTCGCACGGGTACGCCGCTGTTCGGCGTCGTGCGAAAGGGCGAACCCATGATCACGTTCGTGCGATATCAACCCAGCGGATGGTTGAAGTGGGTGAACCGCTGAGCGGCAGTAACGCCGCCGTCATGAATAAGTTGCTTGGGTGTTCGCGCAGAGAGGACTAGCTTGGCGTCCTAGGAGGATTGCGCCGCCTACGTCCGGGCGAGGCGCAGTCCATGGGCTCGCCCCACCGGGCTCGAGGAGTCCCACTCTCAGCGGAAGAGGTCCCCGATGCGCCGCCACCTCTGGCTGCTCATGCTCACGCTGTTCGCAGCGTTCACGTTCAGCCTTACGCTTTCCGCCACGCCGGCCAGCGCCGCGAAGCGCGCGTTGTTCGACAACGCGCATGCCGAGACCGCTGGCAACGCCGACTGGGTCATCGATTCGCATCAACCCACGCCATCGCCCGTGCAGAGCGGCATCACGGCCGGCACTGCCGAGACGTTCTGGGTGGGCGCGATCTCCGCGTGGGGCGTGGCGCTGGTCAAGCAGGGCTACACGGTCACCACGAACACGACCGCGCTCACGTACGGCAACACAGGCAATCCGCAGGACCTGGCGAACTTCGATGTGCTCGTGATCGATGAGCCCAACACGCTGTTCTCCGCGGCCGAAGCGACGGCGATCCTGAACTTCGTTCATGACGGCGGCGGCCTGGTCGCGATCTCGGACCACAGCGGCTCGGACCGCAATAGCGATGGCCAGGACTCGCCGATGATCTGGAATGCGCTCGATCCGTCGCACGTGCTGGGCGTGCACTTCGGCGTGGTCGGAGACGCGAACAACAACATCGTGCAGACGTCCACCAACGTGAATGCCGCCGCGTCAGACTCCATCACGCACGGCCCGCTGGGCTCGGTGACCGGCGAGGCCTATCACAACGGCACGACGATGACGCTGTTCCCGGGCAGCAATTCCACGGTGCGCGGCGAGATCTGGATGACGGGCCTGGCTCAGACCAGCACCACGGGCGTCATGGCGGCCTCGGCCCAGTACGGCAGCGGCCGCGTGTTCTTCACGGGCGACAGTTCGCCGGCCGACGACGGGACCGCTTCCGCAGGCAACAACGTATTCAACGGTTGGGACGAAGCGGGCGCGAGCGACGGCACGCTGTTCCTGAACGCCACGCTGTGGGCCTCGCGCCGCGCGGGCGGCGGCGGTGGTGACGTGACTGCGCCGGTGGTCTCGGTCACAGCGCCTTCGGGTGGCCAGACCTGGAAGGCGGGCTCGAGCCAGAACATCACGTGGACGGCCACCGACAACGTGGGAGTCACCTCGGTGGACATCGCGTACTCGACCGATGGCGGCGCCACATATCCGTTCGCGATCGCCTCGGCGATCGCGAACTCCGGCACGTTCGCGTGGAGCGTGCCGAACATCACCACGACCACGGCGCGGGTCCGCGTGCAGGCGCGCGATGCCGCTGGCAACCTGGGCACCGGCGCGAGCGCGTCGAACTTCACCATCGACAAGTGGACGATCACCGCAAGCGCGGGCGCGAACGGCACGATCTCGCCCGTGGGCGCGGTAAGCGTGGCGCAGGGGGGCTCGCAGGCGTTCACGATCAGCGCGAACTCGGGCTTCCATATCGCGGACGTGACGGTGGACGGAGTCTCGGCCGGCATCGTGACCACATACACGTTCTCGAATGTCACCGCCAACCACACGATCGCCGCGAGCTTCGCCGCCAACTCGTCGTTCACGATCACCGCGAGCGCGGGCGCCAATGGCACCATCACACCCAGCGGCGCGGTGGTGGTCGCGAGCGGCGCCAACCAGACGTTCACGATCGCGGCCAATTCCGGCTTCCATGTGGCGGGCGTCACGGTCGACGGCGCAGCGGTGGGCGCGGTCTCGAGCTACACGTTCACGAACGTGCTCGCGAACCACACGATCTCGACCACCTATGCGAGCGGCACGAACGCGGCTTACCCGATGGCCTCGGGTGACTACTCCGAGACCTTCGCCGACATCGCGAACTGGACGAACAACTTCGCCGCCGGCATCGGCGCGTCGCCTTACACGAGCGTGCCCGTCGAGGGCTCAGGAGCGATCCCTGACGGCTTCCACACCACGACGAGCACGGCCACGTTCACGACGGGCACGAGCGGCGGCGTGCAGAGGGGCACGGGCAACATCCAGCTGCTCTCCACCGGCACGACCGACAACAGCACCGCCGTCGCGATCGACCTGCTGCTCGACTTCACGCGTGTCACCGCAGGCACCTTGAGCTACGACTGGGCGACGGTCTTCAACTCGACCGGCGACCGCAAGGGCTCGCTGCGTGTGTATACGAGCACCGACGGCGTGACCTTCACGGAACTCACCGCGGCCGACGCGCTCAACTTCACGAACAACGTCGTGGGTTCGGGCCACATCGGCACCGTCGCCCTGCCGGCCGCGTTCACGGGCTCGGCCAGCGCACGGATCCGCTTCTACTATCACAATGGCACCGGCGGCACGACGGGCTCGCGGCCCAAGGTGAGCATCGATAACGTCGCCGTGACCGGCACGCTCATCCCCGGCGCAGCGATGAAGCCGGCCGCCGAGGAGTCCCCGCTCGCGCTTGCGGCGTTCGCACTCTCGGCCGCGCCGAACCCCGCGCAGCACGCCGCACGCTTCGCACTCACGAGCCCGCAGGCAGGGGAGGCGGCGCTGCAGATCTTCGACCTCTCGGGCCGCCACGTGGTAACGGCCTTCGCGGGCCGCATCGTTGCCGGCACGACGAATGTGGCGTGGGACCTGCGCGACGATTCCGGCACGGCGGTGCGCGGCGGGCTGTACTTTGCGCGGCTCACATTGGGCACGCGCACGGCAGTGACGCGACTGGTGGTCGCTGGGCGCTGAGCCTCCTCGCGCAGAAGCAACGAACGTCACAGCCTCGCCCCGCACGGGCGAGGCTGTGATAGTTTGCGCCGCTACGACCCTTCCACGGACGGCGACTTGAGCGAACTCTCCGCGACTCCGAAGCAAGGCCTGCGCGCCCACTTCCACAGCATGGCCGGTGGCCTGCCGCGCGCCTACTGGGTGCTGTGGTGGGGCATGTTCGTGAATCGCATCGGCAGCTTCGTGATCCCGTTCCTGACGCTCTATCTCACGAGCGAGCGTCACTTCACGGTGGTCCAAGCCGGCCTGGTCGCGTCGGCGTACGGCGCCGGCGGCATGCTCGCGAGCCCGCTGGGCGGCTACCTCGCCGATCACATCGGCCGGCGCCGCACCATGGTGGCTGCACTCAGCCTGGGCGGCATCGGCATGATGGCGCTGGGCTTCGTGCACCGGCTCGAATATCTGGCGCCTGCGTGCTTCCTGGTGGCGATCCCCTATGAAGGTTTCCGCCCCGCGTTCCAAGCCGCGGTCGCCGACCTGGTGGGGCCCAAGGACCGCGTGCGCGCATTCGGGCTCAACTACTGGGTGATCAATCTGGGCTTCTCGATCGGTCTCACGCTGGGCGGCTTCCTGGCGTCGCGCTCGTTCCTGTGGCTCTTCGTGGGCGATGGCTTCACGAACCTCGTCTTCGCGTTCCTCGTGCTGCGCTTCGTGCCCGAGACGCGGCCCAAGCTCACCTCGCAGCAAGAGGCGCATCCCGAACGCGGACTCCTGCAGGGCTTCCTCGCGCCCTATCGCGACGTGCCCTACGCGATCTTCCTGGCGCTGTCGGTGTGCATCTTGAGCATCTTCCTGCAACACACGACCACGATGGCGATCGACATGGGCCGGCACGGCGTCTCGCGCGCGGCGTATGGTTCGATCATCGCGATCAACGGCATCCTGATCGTGCTGGTACAGCCCATGTCGGGACCGTGGCTGTCGCGTATGGGACGCTCGCAGGTCCTGGCCGCCGGGACCGTCATGATGGGCGTGGGCTTCGGGATGAACCGGTTCGCGCATTCGGCGCCGCAGTACATCGCCGGCGTGATCACCTGGACGCTCGGCGAGATCTGCCTGCTGCCTGTCGCCAACGCCGTGGTCGCGGACATCGCGCGCCCGGAACTGCGCGGGCGCTACCAGGGCGCGTACGGCCTCACGTGGGCGATCGCCGCGTGCACGGCACCGGTCGTGGGCACGGCCGTGCTGCAGCGATTCGGCGCCGATACGCTCTGGACGGGATGCTTCGTGCTCGCCACACTGGTCGCGATCGGGCAGCTCGCGCTGGCGCCCGCGCTGCGAAGACTTCGCCACGAGCGTATGCACGCGGGACTGGCAGGAGGGCATTGATGCGCTCACGAGGGCTGCTTGCGGCACTCGCGCTGCTTCTCGTGCTGCCATCGTGCGGGGGCGGCGTTGCCTACAGAGGCCGCGTGCCGTCGCGTCTCATGCCCGTGGGCGCATTCGCGCTGCCTGAGGCCGGCGCCGGCGCGCCCGCGCCGATGTTCCCTTTCCGCGCGCAGCCGCATGGAGCGCTGCTCATGTACTTCGGGTACGTGAGCTGTCCCGATGCGTGCCCGACCACACTGAGCGACGTGCGCCACGTACTGCATGCGCTCGGACCAGACAGTGCGCGTGTGGAAGTGGCGTTCGCGACCGTCGACCTGGCTCGCGACACGCCGCTGGTGATGGTGCCGTATCTGCGACACTTCGTCGCCGCGGGCCATGCACTGGTGGCCGAGCGCGAGGAGCAACTGGCAGCCGCTCAGGTGGCCTTCGGCGCCACCTCGAACGTGACGCGCACGCGCAAGGGCGAGGTGGAGGTGAGTCATACGGGCGACCTGTACCTGGTGGACCCGCGCGGGAACGTGGCTGTGGTCTGGCGCTTCGGCACCAAGCGCGACGACATCGCCGAGGACCTGCGGCTGTTCCTTGCGCGCGAGGCGCAGCGGTGAGGCGCGCGGGCTGGTCGGTATTGATGGCTGCGGCCCTGGTCGCGGCATCACTTGGGTGCGTACCCTCACGGCCCGCGGGCCCAGCGCACGGCGTCCGCGTGAGCGCACCCTGGGCGCGGCCCACGCCGCCGGGGGCGAAAGCATCGGCGGTGTATTTCACGCTCGAGAGCGCCGAAGGCGACACGCTCTCGGGCGCGGAACCCGTCGACTCGCTCACGAACGCCGCGGAGTTGCATGCGATGTTCCGCGATGCGAAGGGCGGCATGGGGATGCGGGCGCTTGCGTCGCTTGCGATCGCGCCGCACGGGCGTGTCACGCTCGCGCCCGGCGGCACGCACTTGATGCTCACCGGCCTGCGCCGCGCGCTCGTGGCAGGCGACACGCTCGTCCTGCGGCTGCGCTTCGCCGCGGCCGGGGCGCAGATCGTACGGGTACCCGTTCAAGAAGACCGGTGAGGTTCGCGGGCGCGAAGGGGCGGGTAGGGGCGCCGGTACGGGATTCGGGTTCCGTTCGGGGGCGACTGGTGATAGCCTGCACGAGATCTAAGGACATGCGCTACAGCGCGACAAGCCCCACTCTTGCCAGGAAGGCGGCCCCACTTCGGTGGAACCCCAGCCCGGAGCACCTGAGACCAAACTGAAACGTGCCCTACCCGAGATCATCCAGGGCGGCATGGGTATCGCCGTCTCGAATTGGAAGCTGGCCCACGCGGTCTCGAGCATGGGGCAGTTGGGCGTCGTCTCCGGCACCGCGATCGATTCGGTCTTCGTGCGCCGCCTGCAGGATGGCGATCTCGGCGGCCACATGCGCCGCGCCTTGGAGGCGTTCCCGATCCCGGGTGTCGCCGCCGAAGCGCTGCGCAAGTATTTCCGCCCCGAAGGGCGCCCGCCGGGAACGCCGTACGCCATGCTGCCCATGTGCCAGCAGGTCATGACCAAGGCTCGCGAACAGATCGCGATCCTCGCGGCGTTCGTGGAAGTGCACCTCGCGAAAGAGGGGCACGATGGCGTGGTCGGCATGAACCTTCTGACCAAGATCCAGATGCCGAACCTGCCGCTGCTTTATGGCGCCATGCTTGCCGGCGTCGACTTCATCTTGATGGGCGCCGGCATCCCGCGTGAGATCCCCGGCGTGCTCGACGCGCTCGCACTCCACCAACCCGCCCAACTGCGCCTCGAGGTCGAGGGCGCGCCGGCGGACCGCGTGGAGTACCTGCGCTTCGAACCCGCAGCGCACTGGGACGGGACGCCACCCAACATCAAGCGCCCGGACTTCCTGCCGATCATCGCCAGCAATTCGCTCGCGACGATGCTGGTGCGCAAGGCCAGTGGCCGCGTCGATGGGTTCGTGATCGAAGGCCCTACAGCCGGCGGCCACAATGCTCCCCCGCGCGGCGGCATGAAGACCGAGAACGGCGCGGAGCCATCCTATGGCCCGCGTGACGAAGTGGACCTGACCGAGATCGCCAAGCTTGGCCTGCCGTTCTGGGTCGCTGGCGGAGGCGGCAGTCCCCAGAAGCTGCGCGAGGTACAGAAATTGGGTGCCACGGGTGTGCAGGTCGGCACACTGTTCGCGTACTGCGACGAGAGCGGCATCGAGGACGGACTTCGCGCAAAGGTCCTCTTCCACGCCAGCAAGCATGACATCACCGTCAAGACCGACTGGCGCGCGTCGCCCACCGGCTACCCTTTCAAAGTGGTCACCTGGGGCGGTGAGGGCGGCTCGCAGGTCAAGCGCGAGCGCTGCTGCGACCTGGGCTATCTGCGTACGGCCTACGCCATGCCGGACGGCCGCATCGGCTACCGCTGCGCCAGTGAGCCGATCGATACGTACCTGGCCAAGGGCGGCGATGTCGAGGAAACCACGGGCCGCTCGTGCCTCTGCAATGCGCTGCTGTCCGTGATCGGCCAGCCGCAGCCACGCGAGGACGGTCAGGTCGAGCCGCCGATCCTGACGAGCGGTGATGACCTGCTCAACATCGGCGTCATGATGCAGGGCCGCGTGCATTATTCCGCGGGCGACGTCGTGAGCTATCTGCTTGGCAAGGAGCGGGCTTGATCCGCTCCTGTACGCGGACGCGGGCCTAAGCCCGCTACCGCCTGTACGAAGTGTCGGAGATGCGATGGATGTACTCGATCACGTCTTTCACACGCCCGGGCGTGAGGTAGCCGCTCCAGTACGGCATCTGCGGCGAGTGCGCGCTCGAGCGCCCGCCCGCCGCGATGATCACGAACAACTCGCGATCATCGTGTGCGCCGACCACCGTGGGTGACGTGAGGTCGGCCGCGGTGATGCCCGATCGTTCATGTATGCGCTTGGCCACCGGCCCGTCGCCGCGGCCGTCGCGGCCGTGGCAGGCCGCGCACTGGTGCATGTACACCATGGCGCCATCGCTCGCGTCACCCGGAGCCGCTCGCAGCCACATCGCAAGCTTGCTGCGGTCCATGCCGGCAGGCGTGCCCGGCAACTGCATGATGAAGTCGGTGAGGTCATCGATCTCCTGCGTCTTCATCGGATGGCCCCACGCCGGCATCATGCGGGTGTGACCGGTACGTTCACCGCCACTCGAGATCACACGTCGCACCGCGGCGCGGCCCTGCGCGTCGAGGGATTCACGGTTCGAGATCGCGCCCAAGTGCAGCGGCTCGTGAGCGAGCGACGACAGCAGCGGCGCGAGTTCGCCGTCGCCTTTGCCCAGATCGCCATGACAGCTCACGCAATCGCGCGTGTAGAGCTTCTCACCCGCCAGGATATGCGAAGGGGAGACCGCAGGCCGCGAGAGCGGGACCGCGGTCGCGACGGCAACGGCAGCGAATATCGCGCAGATGACGGCCGCGGTGCTCCACGCGGCGTGGGAAGAACTCGGGTGCAAGGACATGGATCCTCCGGTTCACTCATGCAAGCCGAGGAGCAGGCGCCTGGGGCATGAGGCAGGAGTGTCCCGGGCCGCCGGTCCCGTCGGTGCGTCACTTCCAACGTGTACCCGGAAGTGCCGCATGACGAGGCCGGTGGCCCGATATTCACGCAAGCTTGTCGTGACCATCGTTCCGGTTCAGGGCTGGGCTTTGGTGCGCGAGACGGCGCGCACATAGGCCACCAGGTCCTTGATGTGCTCCGGCGTCAGGTACCCGCCCCAGTGCGGCATGTACGTGGAGCGCCCGACTTCACCGCCGCCGCCCGAGATGGCCAAGAACAGCGCGCGGTCGGCTTTGTGCTCGAAGTAGGCGTGGTCG
>JANYBS010000109.1 GCA_025360715.1 Candidatus Eiseniibacteriota bacterium
ACCACCGAGAGCCTGGCCGAGTTGCTCGCCACGCTCGTCGATATCCCCAGCGTGACCGGCAATGAAAAAGCCATCGCCGACTTCGTGAATGCGCGCCTGGCCGCCGCCGGCAAGGGCGAGGTGCTGCGCTCGGGCAACGGCCTGGTCTGGCGCGGGCCGCAGCGCGGCAAGCCGCTCGTGGTGCTGGCCGGGCATCTCGACACGGTGCCGCCCGCGGGCAACGAGAAGAGCCGCCGCGAAGGCGATAAATTGTATGGCATCGGCACCACCGACATGAAGGCCGGCGATGCGGTGATGCTCGCGCTGCACGACGCGCTCAATCCCGCGACGCTGCGCTTCGATCTGGCGCTGGTGTTCTACGACGCCGAAGAAGGCCCGGCGGCGAACAACGGTCTCAAGCGGATCCTGCAGCAGTTCCCGTTCCTCACGCAGGCGTCGCTCGCGATCCTGCTCGAGCCCACCGACTTGCAGGTGGAGATGGGCTGCAACGGCATCCTCAACGTGGAAGTGCGCGTGCCCGGCGTGGCGGCGCACGCGGCGCGCCCGTGGATGGGCGTCAACGCCGTGGCTGTGGGTGCGGACTGGCTTGCGCAGATCACCAAGGTGCCAGTCACGCCGGTGAAGGTGCACGGCATCGAGTATCGCGAGACGCTGCAGGTGACCACCGTGCGCGGCGGCGCCACGCGCAATGTGGTGCCCGCCGAGATGGTCGTGAACCTGAATCATCGCTTCCCGCCGGACCGCAGCATTGAGATGGCCACCGCGAAGCTGCGCGCGATGGTGCCCGCCGAGTTCGGCTTCGAGGTGGTCGACGCCGCGGCGCCCGGCGAGGTGTGCCTGGACCGCCCCGAAGTCGCGGAGTTCGTGCGGCGCTTCGGCGCCAAGGTTGCGGGCAAGCAGGGCTGGACCGATGTCGCCCGTTTCACCAGCGCCGGCGTGCCGGCGTTCAACTTCGGGCCCGGCTATGCCGAACTCTGTCATCGCGCCGACGAGCATTGTTCGGTCGAATATCTGGGCCGCGCCTTTGAATGGCTTGCGGCGTTCCTTTCGACGGAGGGCTGATGGCCACCAGTTCAACGAACACCGCGAACAGCACGCCGGGGCCGCTGCATCCGCTGCTCACGGGCGGCGGCGAGTACCCGTTCGTGAAGCTCGAGCGCAAGCGCAAGGAGTTGCAGGATCCCCAGTACGCCACGATCAACTTCGGCATGGGCGATCCGCGCGAAGAGACGCCGGCGTTCATCCGCGAGGCCATGAAGGCCGCGGTGCCCGCGGTGTCGAGCTACCCGGCCACGATCGGCAAGGCCAGCTTGCGCGCCGCCTGCAGCGCGTGGCTGCAGCGCCGCTACGGTGTGGTGACCGATCCCGAGGTGCACGTGCTGCCGGTCAACGGCACCAAGGAGGCGGTCTACAACACGCCCTTCGCGTGCATCGACCCCGCCGGCGCGAAGCGCATCGTGATCATCCCCACGCCCGCGTATCCCGTGTATGAATCCGGCACGCGTTTCGCCGGCGCCGAACCGTACTTCGTGCCGCTGCGCTCCGAAGACGGCTGGCGCTTCAACCCCGCGCGCATCCCCGACGACGTGTGGGCGCGCACGGCGCTGCTGTGGATCAACTCGCCGCACAATCCCACGGGCTCGGTGCTGGACATGGGCCAGGGCGCCGCGGTCGTCACGCTCGCGCGCAAGTGGGGCTTCTGGGTAGCGTCCGATGAGGCGTACGCGGACCTGTATTTCGATGGCGGCCCGCCGTCGTCGCTCTTGCAGCACGGACTCGAGAACGTGATCGGCATGTTCACGCTCAGCAAGAGATCGGCCATGACCGGCTATCGCTCGGGTTTCATCGCTGGCGATGCGCGCTTGATCGACGCCATGCGTAAGCACCGCCCGCATCCCGGCGTGGCGACGCCCGACTTCATCCAGGACGCCGCGGTCGCCGCGTGGAACGACGACGCACACACGGCGGACCAGCGCGCGATCTATGCGCGCAAGCGCGAGTTATTTCTGCAAGAGTTCGCGCGCCGCGGCTGGCAGGTGGAGGCGAGCGAGGCCACGTTCTATCTATGGATGCGCGTGCCCGAGGGCGACGATGAGGCCTTCGTGGAGCAGTTGCTCAAGCTGGGCATCGTCACTACGCCGGGCTCGTACCTGGGGCCGGGTGGCGAAGGCTTCGTGCGCTGGGCGCTCGTGCCCACGTTCGCGCAGTGCGAAGAGGCGATCGCGCGCCTGAGCCAGCTTCAAGTTGCAGGATCGAAGGAGGCGAAGTGAGCGTCACCGAGAATGCCCCATATCCACTGGCGCGCTGGGAGCAGACCATCGGCGAAGGCTGGGCGGGCACGCGGCCGCTCGACGACGCGTCACTGCGTGGCGCGGTCGAAGGCGCGGTCGCCGCGCTCGATGCCGGCGATATCCGCGTGGCCTCACCGCCGGCGAACGAGGGCGGCGATTGGGTTACGCACGCGTGGGTCAAGCAGGCGATATTGCTCTACTTCCGCATGCACACGAGCGAGACGTGGACCGCGGGGCCGATGGAGTTCTTCGACAAGGTGCCGCCGAAGCGCAACCTCGAAGCCGCGGGCGTACGCGTGGTGCCGCCGGGTGTGGCGCGCTACGGTAGCTTCCTCGAGCGCGGCGTCATCTTGATGCCCGGCTACGTGAACATCGGCGCGCGCGTGGGCGAGGGCAGCATGGTCGACACGTGGGCCACCGTGGGTTCGTGCGCGCAGATCGGCAAGCGCGTGCATCTCTCGGGCGGCGTCGGCATCGGCGGCGTGCTGGAACCGCCGCAGGCCGCGCCGGTGATCATCGAGGACGATTGCTTCATCGGCTCGCGCGCGATCGTGGTCGAAGGCGTGCGCGTGGAGACCGGCGCGGTGCTCGGCGCAGGCGTGGTGCTCACGGCCAGCACGCTCTTGATCGACGTCCGCGGCAGCGAACCGGTCGAGACGCGCGGCCGGGTGCCTGCGCGCGCGGTCGTGATCCCCGGCACGCGCCTGAAGAAGTTCCCCGCGGGCGAGTTCGGCGTGCCGTGCGCGCTCATCATCGGCACGCGCAGCACGAGCACCGACCAGAAGACCAGCCTGAACGACGCGCTGCGGGAGTTCGGCGTCCCGGTCTGATGTGAGCGAGAAGGCCACAAAGAAGCCGCCGGCGCGTCGCGCTACGGCAGGGGGCCAGCCGCGAGCGCTGCCGCAGGCGCAGGGTTCGCCGTGGCTGGCGGTGGGCGTGATCACGCTCGCGTGGGCGATGTTGTTCCTGCCGCAATTGGTGGGAAAGGTCTTCACGCTCGGCGATGCTGCGGCCTATCGCGCGTTCGCGGAGTTCTCCCGCGCGCGTTTCGCGGCCGGGCAAGGCGCCACGCACTGGAACCCGTATGTGTTTCTGGGATTGCCCGCGAGCGCCAGCCTTGCGGATCCGCGACCGCAATGGCTGCCCGGGCCGTTGCTGGCGGCATGGGATGCACTCACGCTCGCCGCGCCGCTGCTGCCCGTGCTGCTCTCGCTTCTGGCCGGGGCGCTGGCGGCCGCGTTCCTGGCGCGCGCGCTGTGGCGCTGCGGCGCGGCGGCCATGGCGATCGCCGGGCTGGCGTGGTTGTGCGCGCCGGCGCTGCTGGTGCCGCTCGCGTTCGGCCACGACGCGGAAGTCCTCACACTGGGGCTGATGCCCGTGGCGCTGCTCGCCGTGCATCACCTCTTTGCGGAACGCGAGGAGGCCGCGGCGCGCCGCGCGGCGCTGGCGCTGGCGTTCACACTGGCGCTCGCGGGCCTGGGCGGGCATCCGCAGTTCGCGGCGTATGGCGCGCTCTTCGCGGGTGCGTTCGCGTGCGAGCGCGCGTTCACGCATGCGCGCGTGCAGCGCCTGCCGCTCGCGCTGCTGGCGGGGGTCGCCGCGGCTGCCATGTCGAGCGCCGTGTGGCTGCCGGCGTGGGAGTACGGGCGCGAGTCCGTGCGCGCGAGCGCCGAGTTGATCCAGCGTGAGTCCGAGACATTCCGCGCCGGCGGCCGCGACCTGCTGAGCGCGCTCTGGCCGCATGCGGCGGGCTTCGGCGGAGCCACGTACTTCGGCGCGATGCACGCCACGGACTACCCGCGCTACTTCGGCTTGGTGTTCGCGGTGCTGGCTGCGATCGCGCTGTTCGATCTCGTGCGGCCCGCGCGCGCGGCAGCGCTGTTCCTGGCCGGCGTGATCGTGTTCGCGGGGCTCGCCGCGCTCGGCTCGCATGGGCCGCTGGGCGCGCTGCTCGCGTCGCTCCCCGGCTTCTCGATGTTCCGTACGCCGGTCACGTGGCTTGTACTCGCGCAGCTTGCCGCCGCACTGCTGGCCGCGCGTGGCTTCGCGGCGCTCGAGCGCGCGCCGGCGCGACTGCTGCTCGCGCTCGGAGTGATCGCGGCGCTATTCGCGGCGTGGCTTCTGGCGCAGCCCGCGAATGCGCTGACCGACGCATACGCTGCCGCGATGGCCGGCGACGCGCGGCACGCACAGGACCCCGGCTGGGCGGCTGCGGTCCGCAGCGAACCCGTCACGGCCATCTTCGATCTGGGTGGCCGGCTGTTGCTGCTGGCGCTCGCGATGTTCGCACTCGCCGCTACGCGCGGTGGCCCGCGGCGCGCGATCGCGGGCGCCATGCTGGTGATGACGATCGCCACCGGCGATCTTGCGGGCGTGGCGCTGCCGGTGCTGCATCAGGCGACGGGGGGCCGCGCGCAACTCGCGGCGCTAGCGCCTTCCGCGCTCGCGCTGGCGGCGGCGGGCGACAGTCTGCACCGCGCGTTCCCACAGGCTCGCGGCGATTTCTTCTCCGACGCGTGGGTGAGCTGGCGCGCGCGGCAGGTCGCCGGCCTGCACGGCGCGGCGCCGCAGCGCTGGAACGACCTGCGCACGAGCGGCCTGTTCGCGGCGCCGGGCTTCGAGCGCGCGATCGCTGCGCGCTACTGGCCGGCCAGCGGCGGCCCGCCGCTCGATGCCTCG
>JANYBS010000130.1 GCA_025360715.1 Candidatus Eiseniibacteriota bacterium
CGAGCACGCGCCTGCGCGCGTATTCGTAGGGCATCCAGAGGATATCTTCGGTGCTCAGAACCCAGGCTCCGTCTCGCCCGACATCATCGGGCTATAAGGGACGAACTTCGTGCACTCGCGAAGGAAGGTGAGATCCACATCGTCGGTGGGACCATTGCGCTGCTTGGCGATGATGATGGCTGCCTTGCCCGGCTCGGGCGTGTCGGGTTTATAGACGACTTCACGCCAGACGAAGAGCACGACGTCCGAGTCCTGCTCGATCGACCCCGATTCGCGAAGATCAGACAATTGAGGACGACCGATTCCACCGCGCTGTTCGACTGCACGCGAGAGCTGCGAGAGCGCGATGATCGGTACGCCAAGTTCCTTCGCAAGGCCTTTCAGCCCGCGGCTGATCTGCGAGATCTCCTGCACGCGATTCTCTGCAGGCGTACTCGAACGCATGAGCTGTAAGTAATCGATCACGATCAGGCCAAGCTTGTTTTCAGACTTGAGCCGCCGGCACTTGGCGCGGATCTCCAGTACAGATTGCGCTGGCGAATCGTCGATATAGATCGGTGCTTGCGTCAAGAGTCCCGCGCCCGTGGTGAGCCGCGGCCAGTCTTCGTTGCTCAAGTAGCCCGTGCGTACTTTGTGGAGCCCCACCTCGCTCGCCGAACAGAGCATACGCATCGCCAACTGCTCTTTGCTCATTTCGAGCGAGAACACGGCAACAGGAATGCTGTGACGGATGGCGGCGTTCTCCGCCATGTTCATCGCGGCACTCGTGTTGTGCACGCAGACGTCGTTCGCAAGGAAGTTCGCACCATCGGGGACGGTAAGGTCATAGACCTGCTTGGGTGCGAGCGGTGTGATCTCGACGATCTCGTCCCAGTACAAGTCCTCGCTCGCGATCACCTTGATCGCGGGGTCTTCGAGAACGGCGGCGTAGCCCTCCAGACGCTCGCGCGGAATGCCGCGCTGCGTGTGCGGGTTGTATCCATCGCCCACATTCTCGCCTGCACGGCGCGCCAGCTCAGTGAGCGGCAGTCCCGCGCGGCGAGCCGCAGCGCGCACCAGCGCCCAAGTCTCGCGCGGCGCATGACCGGCACACGCGTGCCGACGCGGCGACGAGTGATCGAACTTCTCCGCCGGGAAGCGCGTCTGCTTCTCACCCACCCAGCCAATCAGGTGCTGGAAGCGCGCGACCTCTTCCGGCGCGGTCAGTTCCACGCGCCACGACTTCTCGGTCTTCTGCCAGATCTTCGCCACGATGCCGAAGCGAAGCAGCACGTGGTAGACGTCTTCCGCGAGGCCCTTGGACGCGACCGTGAACTCGATGCGCGGGTAGCCATTCATACTGTAGATCGTGCCATCGCAGCTGAAGAGCACCGACAAGAACTGCTGCAGGTACTCGTGGTCCCAGCGCCAGACGAGCATCGGGAAGCGCTTCGCTTCGGACTTGCGGCCCATGAGCTCCAGGTCCGTGAGCCAGCGCTTGAGAGGATTCGGGCCGTGCGTGCCGTTCGCGAGGCGCATGCGGAACTCCGGCTTACGCGCCACGCGGTACGTGATGCCGTCGGGCTGCACGTTCATCTCGCACATCGGGAACGTCGCCGCCAGGCACGCGCGGAAGTCCGCGAGCATGTCGGGATCGGCGGTCGTGAACATGGGCGTGTCGGCCGATAGGCCGCCCTCGGCGATCAAGTACGCCATGAGTCGCACGTGCTCGTGCGTGAGCGACCTGACGCCTCCCACGGCAGGCACGATGCGCGGCACGCCGATGCAGTCGCCCGTGGCCAGGTCATGCAGCGGCGTCCAACCGTTCACGGTGAGGAACGGATGATGCCCCGTGACCTCGATCGAGCGGCCCAGCCGCGTGCGCACGCGGTACACGGGTTGCACGCCGCTGTCGATCCAATGGCTGACCGGCGTCTCGCGCACGATGCCGAACTCGTCGATGCCGAGCACGCTCGGCATGCGGCGGCGCACGCACTCTTCAATCGTGAGGCGCTCGCCGCTCGTGGGATCGACCACGAGGGTGTCCCACGCGACACACTTTCCCATCGCAGGCCGACCCGCCAGGATGATCAGATCGCCCGGCTGCCAGCCGCTCGTGAGCTTGTCGAGGTCGTCCCAGCCGCTGGGAACGCCGGTGATCTGCACCTTGCGCTCGAAGAGCTTCTGGATGTTGTCGAACGTGGGCTTGAGCAGGTCGCGGATGCTCGAGAAACCTTCGCGAATGCGCAGGTCGGTGATGCCGAAGATGCGCGCTTCTGCTTGGTCCAGGATGTTTGCGGTGTCGTCCTGGCTCGCATACGCCTGCTGCTGAATCTCGCTCGTGGCGTGGATCAGCTTTCGCAGGATCGACTTGGAGTGCACGATCTTGATGTGATGCTCGATATTCGCAACGGTGGTCGCGTACTCCATGATCTGGCCCAGCTGCGCCGCGCCGCCCGCGGCCTCGAAGTCGCCGCGCTTGCGCAGCTCCTCGGCCACGGTGATCAGGTCCGCGGACTCGCCGCGGTTGTACAGCGACACCAGCGCCTCGTAGATCTTGGCGTGCGCCGAGCGATAGAATGCCGTGCCGTCGATCGACTCGACCGCGCGACCGATCGCCGTCTGATCGAGCATCATCGCGGCCAGGATCGAGCGCTCCGCTTCGAGCGCCTGCGGCGGCGTCAGGCCCGGCGGGCCCGCATTCTCCTGTCGATCACTCATCGGTAGGCCTCATGGGCACCCGGCGAAGTCGCCGCACATGCAAGGTCAGACATCGAGATATTCCTGCGCGAGCCGCTGCAGATCCTCCCAAACCGGACGCTTGGCGCTGGGGCTGCGCAGGCAATACGCAGGGTGATACGTGACGATGAGCTTCGCGCCGCGCCACCGATAGGTCTTGCCGCGCATGCTTGCGAGCGTCGTGGTCTTCGTGAGGCCGTTTGCCTTGGGGTCGAGCAGCAATTCGGCGGCGAACTTGCCCAAGCAGCAGATCACCCTTGGCTGCAGCGCCTCGAGCTGGCGGATCAAGTAAGGCGAGCATTGTTGAATTTCGTGCGGGAGCGGATTGCGGTTCTCGGGCGGACGGCACTTGAGCACGTTCACGATATACACATTCTCGCGATCGAGCGGCACACCGGGGATCAGGTTCTTGGTGTGCATCGCGGCGATCATGCTCGTGAGCAACTCGCCCGCGCGGCCCACGAATGGCTCGCCGCGAAGGTCTTCATCGGCGCCCGGCGCCTCGCCCACGAACACGATGCCGCTGCGCGCCGATCCGATCCCGGGCACGGCCTTCGTGCGCGTCTTGCACAGCTCGCACTTGGTGCAGGCGTTGGCTTCGCTCGCGACCTGCTCGAGCACCGGCAGCGCTGCGACGTGGATCGCATCGCGGTTGCCATCGAATGCAGAAGCGTTCACGGGCTCGGTGAACGCGGGCAATATGACCTCGGGTAGGATCGCCGGGGGCTTCGCGGGCGTCTTGCTGAGCGACGCGATCGGCCTGCGCGGCGCGGCTGGTGCGGGCGGTGCGGCGGCGGCGGCAGGCGGCGCGGGCGCGAACGCGGGCATCGCGGGCGCGGCGCTCGCGGCTTGCCCGGGTGCCGAGAGAGCCGCGGGTACCGAGGGTGCCGACGCCGGCGCAGCCACCGTCCCCACCGCGATCGCCGGCAGCTCCGGCAGTTTCAAACCCTTGCGCGTAGCGGTCGCGATGCCCGCGGCCACGAGCTCGCCGCCCGTGAGCGCACGCTCGCGCTCGAGCAAGCGCCGTGTGGCGCGCGCGATCGACGCGGCTTCTTCGCGCATGTCGCTCACGCCCGCTGCTTTCGTGTCGCGCGCTTCGCACCAGTTGCCCCGCGCAGATCGCTCGCGCGGTCCAATATCGCCTCGGCGACTTCGCGCTTGGACGCACGCGGCAACTGCACGCTCATGTCGGCGTCGACGAGCGTCACCACATTGGTATCGCCGCCAATACCATCTTGCGGCGTGTTGAGCACGATCAGGTCGGCGCGCTTGGCGCTCAGCTTCTTGCGCGCGTTCGCCAGAGCGTTCTGTGTCTCGAGCGCGAAGCCCACGAGCAGCTGGCCCTTGGCTTTCTTGGCGCCGAGCGCCGCGAGCACGTCGGGGTTGGGCGTCAGCCGCAACGTCAGGTCATCGCCGGAACGCTTGAGCTTTTGCGCCGCTACCTTCGCCACGCGATAGTCGCCCACGGCCGCGGCCATGATCACCATCGCCGCGCCCTTCACAGCGCGCTGCGCCGCGGCCTGTAGTTCCAGCGCGGTGCCAAAGCGCACCACCGCTACGCCATGCGGCGGCTCGATGCTGGTGTGTCCGGCGAGCAGCGTCACCTTCGCGCCGCGATCGCGCGCGGCCTCAGCGATGGCGAATCCCATCTTGCCGCTCGAACGATTGGTGAGCACGCGCACGGGATCGATCGGCTCTTGCGTGGCGCCCGCGCTCACGACCACGTGCTGGCCGCGCAGGCTGTGCGTGCGCGCCACTGCGCGATCGACGGCCGCGACGATATCGTCGATCTCGGCCAGGCGCCCCGGGCCAGCGAGCCCCGACGCGAGTGCGCCACTGGCGGGCCCGACCACCGTGGCGCCACGCGCGCGCAACGTACGCATGTTGTCCTGCGTGGCCGCCGCGCGCCACATCTGCAGGTCCATCGCCGGCGCCACCACCATGGGCGCGCGTGTGGCCAGCGCGATGGCCGTGAGTGCGTCCGGCGCCACACCGTGCACCATGCGCGCGATCACGTCGGCAGTGGCCGGCGCGATCACGAATACATCCGCGATCTCGGCCACGTCGACATGCTCCACGTGCCCGCGCTGCTTGGGGCGCGACTCCAACGGCAGCGTGAATCGCTGCTTCTGGTCGCCCCACATGTGCGTCACGACCGGATTGCCCGACAGCGCCTGGAACGTGAGTGCGCCCACGAACTCCTGCGCCGCGGGCGTCATGACCACGATCACAGTCGCGCCGCGGTCGCGCAGACGCCTCACGAGCTCGCAGGCCTTGTAGGCCGCGATCCCGCCAGAGACGCCAACAACGACGACGCGGTCGCGGAGCATGCGATGACTACTCGAGCGTCGGCTCGATAGAGGCGCTCGGCAGTTCGGCGAGCTCCTCGTAGTAGTACGGGACCTCGTCGTTGATCACGCGCTGCAGCGCAACGGCCGTCACCTTGCCCGGCAGCGTCTCGCCACTGCGACGGACCCAGTCGTTCAGGCGGCGCGCTTCACGTGCGGCGATCGTGGCCAATTCGTACTTGCTCTTACCCGGGGGCGGGACGAGTGAGGAAAGCTTCATGATCAGGCTCCTGATGGTGCTCCGGGTGAGGGTCTGCACGCGCACCGCACACCCGTGAAGCGGTGGCGCGTATGGTGCGATCAGCGTTCTGGCGTGAGCCGTTCGACCCGCGAGCGCTCGGCGTCGTGGATCGCCAGCAGGCTCGCGATGGCCTGCTCCAGATTGTCATTCACGACCAGATAGTCGTAGTGGATGTACTGCGCCATCTCGCCCGGCGCATTGCGCAGGCGCGTCTCGACCGTCTCGGGGCCGTCGGTACCGCGGCGGCCCAGTCGCTGCCGCAGCGCTTCGAGCGACGGCGGGTACACGAACACGCTCACGGCGTCGGGGCGCGCCATGCGCACGCTCTCACCGCCCTGCACGTCCACATCCAGCAGCACCACGCGGCCTTGCGCCAGATGCGCGTCGACCTCCACGGCCGGCGTGCCATAGAGATGATCGTGCACTTCGGCCCACTCGAGAAAATAGCCCTGGTCGCGCTGTGCTTCGAACGTGGCGCGGTCCACAAAGCGATACTGCACGCCCTCGCTCTCGATGGTGCGGCGCGGGCGCGTGGTCGAAGAGACCGCGAAGATGCAGTCGGGGCGGCTGTGCAGCAGACGATCCACGAGCGTGCCCTTGCCGGCGCCCGAGGGACCGGAAAGCACCATGAGGAATCCGCCCGGAACGAACCGGTTCGGGGCCTCGGTATCGCTCGACTGCGCAGCCGACACGGTCACTCCACGTTCTGCACCTGCTCGCGCAGGCGCTCGATCTCTTCCTTCATCACGATCACGGCGTGCGCGATGTCGACATCATTGGCCTTCGAGCCGATGGTGTTGGCTTCGCGGTTCATCTCCTGCAGCAAGAAGTTCAGCTTGCGCCCGGCCAGCTCCGGCCCGTCGCACAGGTGTTTGAACTGGTCCAGATGCGCCGACAAGCGCACGCATTCCTCGGTGCAATCCAAGCGGTCGGCGAGCATGGCGACTTCCTGCGCGATGCGCAGCGGATCCATCTCCACGTCGTCCAGCAGCGGCTTGATGCGAGCGAGCATGCGGTCTTTGGCTTCCTGCGGCCGCAGCGGTGCGCGCGCGGCGACTTTGTCGAGCGCCTCGCGGATGATCACCAAGCGCATGCCCAGGTCCGTTGCGAGCGCGGCACCCTCACGCGCCTTCATGCCGTTCATGCTCTCGCACGACTTCTCGACGACTTCTTTGACCAGCGCCCAGGTCTCATCTTCCGAGACGGTCGCGTGCTCCCAGGTGAACAAGTCGGGCAGCCCCGACAGCGTACGAAGGTCGATCTCGCCCGCGATCTTATAGCGGTCCCGAAGTTGTTGCATGAGACCCACATAACGATCCGCCACCGACTCGTTCAGCTTGAGCACCTCGCCCTCGCCACCGGCGCCGGCCCAACTCACGGTCAGGTTGAACTTGCCGCGCGAGAACCGGTCCTGGATCAGCTGGCGGATCTGGTCTTCGAACAACAACGCCACCTTGGGGGCACGTACCGAGACCTCGCAGAAGCGGTGGTTGACCGAGCGGATCTCAGCGGTCAGGCGCTGCCCGGCGCGCTCCACTTCGGCCATGCCATAGCCGGTCATGCTGCGGATCATGCGGGAACCTCCCAAAGGGTTGGCGGGACAGCCGAAAGTACGGGTTCAAGGGCAGCAGAGTCAAAGAATCGGCCGATGTCGCGGGCTTTGGCGTGGACGCGATTTTCCACCGGTACTTCACAGTGGCGCGGTGGACAACCGCCAAGTCCGCCGCGGGCGGGCCGGCGGGCAAGAAAAGGACCCGCCCGAGCGAGGGGCGGGTCCGGCCGGGGTACATGGGGGATACGGTGCTACCCCGGGATTCCGAGCCTTTTCATCTTCGCCAGCATGGTGGTGCGCGACATGCGCAGCATCCGGGCGGCGTCGGCCTTCACGAATTGGGTGCGTTCCAGAGCGTCCACGATGCGGCGCCGCTCCTGGTCCATGAGTTCCTGATCCAGCCCCTTCGGGGCGGTCTCCACATCGGAGACCGGCAGATCGCGCGGGGTGATCACATGTTCGTCGGGCGCCGAGATCACGATCTTCTGCATGACCGAGCGCAACTGGCGCACGTTGCCAGGCCAGTGATTCAGCATCAAGCGCTCATGCGCAGCAGTGCTGAGCGACACGCGCTTGTGATGCTGCTCGCAGAACAGATCCAGAAAGTGTTCCACCAGCAATTCCACATCGTCGCCGCGCTGACGCAGTGGCGGAAGCGTATACACGGCGTGCGCCAGGCGATAATACAGATCGGAGCGGAAGCCGTCACCATTCTGCATCTTCTCGCGATCCCGATTCGTGGCCGCGACGATGCGCGTATTCACACGAATATTCTTGGTGCCGCCGATGCGCCGGAACTCGTGCGTTTCGAGAAAGCGCAGGAGCTTGGCCTGCAGGTCGAGATTCATCTCGCCCACTTCGTCCATGAACACCGAGCCCTCGTGCGCCATCTCGAGCAGGCCCAACTTGTCGCCCGCTGCGCTCGTGAAGGCGCCGTGCATGTGGCCGAAGAACTCATCTTCCAGCATGGTCGTGGGAATCGCGCTGCAGTTGATGGCCACGAACTGCCCCGTGCGACCCGACAGGTCGTGAACGCCGCTCGCGATCAGCTCTTTGCCCGTGCCCGATTCGCCCAGCACGAGTACCGGCAAGTCGCTCTTGGCCACCTTGGCGATCTCGTCGAGCATCTCGAGCAGCGTGCGGTCGCGCGTGACCATACCGAACGTATCGAACGCCCACTGCGAACGGCGCTGCATGTCGGCGCTCCAGCGCGGCCGCCGCAGCGGACGCGCCTTGCGATTCGCAGGCGCAAGCGCCGCGGACTCCTCAACGAGGAGCACGTCGAGAGCGGCCAGGCGTTCGCGCGTGCGGGCCAGCTTGTATTCGGCGCCGATATGCTCGAAGTGATCGATGGCCGCGATATAGGCCTCGTGCGCGCCGTTCAGGTCGCGATAGTGCGCCGCGTTCGCGCCACAGAGCCAATCGCCATACGCGACCCAGAGCTTGCCCCATTCGTAGGGCGTCTCGATGTCGTCGAACATCGCGAAGCCATGCTCGAAGTGCTTGCGGGCTTCGTCATGCTTGCCGAGCGCCGCGGCCGCCAGCGCGAGCGTGCGATAGGTACACGCTTCTTCGTAGCGGTCGCTGATCTCGAGGCAATGCGCGATGGCCTCTTTCGCGTCTTCAAAGGCGCGTTGCGGCCGCCCAAGCGCAAGGTGGCACTCGGCCTTACGACGCCGAAGCTCAGCCACGATATCGCCGCGAGGAACAAGCGCCATAGCCTTGGGCCAGACTTCGTCGTAAAGCGCGAGCGCTTCTGCGTAGCTGCCCTGCTCAAGCAACAGATCGCCCATGTACTCGTGGCGAAGGAGCGAGGGGCGGGACTCGGGGATGGGCGTGAGGCTAGCTTCAGGCTGGCGAAGAATCCGCAATGCGCTATCCAGATTGCCTATGTGCAGCTCTGCGAGAGCGGAAACCAACTGAGCGTACTGCTGTTCGCCAAGCATGTCGGCGTTTCCGGCGCGCTTAGCGCAGTCGGATGCCAGTTCGAGTGCTTCTGAGAGTTTTCCGCGCTTCCACAGAATCACTGCCAGTGACCGAGACGAGCGAATGACTTGATAGGGCATCTTGAGAGCTTCGAAGCCGGCCATGGACGTGCGGATAGCGTCCTCAGCAGCGGCCCACCGGCAATGATTCTTCTCGGCAGTCGAAAGGTTTTCGTAGCCCACAAGTTCCCAATAGCGAGCACCGCACCGGCCGCTTGAGACGATTGCTTCAATGGAACTCTTTCGCGCGGCTTCCCAGTTGCCAGACATTATGTGAGCGGACGCGATACTCGCGACGCACATGGCGAGGGGCAACGAGTCGGGACCGGCAAGAAGCTCATTTCGTAGTTGCACCAAAAGCGAGAGCGACTCGTCGACGCGATTCAGCCGCCAAAGTGCCATGCCTACAAACACCCGTGCCTGGTTGCGCTCTGTGTCAAGGCCGGGATCTTGAATACGCTCAACTAGGGCCCGAGAGGCAGAGAGCATTTCTTCGTTTCGCGCCAGAACGAAGAGCGACTTGATCCTTGCGAGATGAAGTCTCGCGAGGAGCTCGCCCAGGACCACTTCCCCTAGGGCCCGGCATGCCGTGTCGGCTAGATCGAGCGCGTGCAAGGGCATGCCCTCATCGAGCAGCCGCGTACAGCACTCCACCGTAGCCTGCGAGATCTCTCGAGCGCGCGGAATGAATCCGTCACCGCCCAAGAGGCTCTCGAGAGCTCGAGCCTGAACGACAGCCTCGGACATTAGCGGAGCCTCCTCAGCGAGCTCGTTCGGGTACCGCGAAGAACAGGATTCGTCCTCTGGACCCGAGGAATCGGAACAATCACTGGCGACTCCGAGGCCAGCTGAAGTCGGATCCAATCCTCAAAGATTTGAATTATCCCAAGCCCTGAGTCAGGGGCTCTCAATGCGCGACCTCCACCGTCATTCGGATCCCCCACGAACACCGTCGGGATCGGCGGGGCCTGGGGGTCGTTGTCGATCGGGCGAGATGGGATTGCCAGGGCGTTCGTTGCCATCACCAACAGCAGCGCGACTGCTGCGGCTCTCGTTCCCCACACGCGGAATGGCTTCATCGCACTTCCTTTTCCACGGCCACGCGCGGGTCGGGGGCATCCGGTCCGGTCAGCGGACGCCGTCGCGCGGTCAAACGAATGAACCTCCGGGCAGCACGAAGCCGCCAAGAGGTCGTGGGCCTGAACGTCGGGTCGGCGCATGTGGGGAGGGGGCAAGGGGGTCATTTTCCGATCCTGACTCAGCGATACCGGACTCGCGAGAGCTTAGAAGTCTCCCCGGTCAATCGTCAACGATTTTTCAAATGTAGGTATGAGATTTCTTTCTACCGACCCGTCGGACCGAAGCCCCCGACTTTGGGACCATTCTGGTCCCATCGATTCGGCCGAAACCACAAGTTCCAATGGGACAACTGGTTCCGGAACCAGTTGCGCGCCGCCCGGGCTCCCCTACTCGTCCGCGGCGGGCTTCTTCTTGAAAAGCGCATCGAGCTTGGCGCGCGCCTGGGCGGCCCGGTCCACGGGCGACGCGCCACCGGCGAACGCGCGGTCAGACAGCTCGAAGAACTCGCAGAAGTTGCGCCGCGTCTTTTCGGTCACCTGTTCGGCTTCGCTCTCGCGGCATTCCTTGTTGCGCGTCACGTCATAGAAGCGGCAGTTGCGGCAGCAGCGCGCATCGGCGCCGCACTTCTCGCACGCGAGGTCGCGCGGGATCGGATCGCCGCGCGTGATGGTCGTGCCGCAGGCATAGCAGACTCTGACCATGGCGCCTCCTTTAAGAGCCTGAGTCTGCGGCTCACGCCGCGCCAAGCGCAAGCGCTCTCGAGCGCCGCCGCGATTGCCCGCGCCACGCGCAGCGTCTAGCCTGCGCCGCATGCTCCACGACGATCTGGACCACGATGACGATGAAGCTGGGCCGCCCGCCGGCGCACCAGCGCAGGACCCGCAGGCCGAGCGCCGCCTGGCGCTGGTGCGGGCGCTCAAGCGCTACCACCAGAAGTTACGCCGCAAGCTCGACGCCATGCGCGAGGATCTGGCCGAGGCGAATCGCGCGGGCGAGTTCCGCCGCTTTGGCGAGACGCTACTCGCCTACGCGCATCAGGTGCCGGCGCGCGCGGCGAGCGTCACGCTGCCGGACCCCGGCGATCCCGAGCGCAGCCTGGAGATCGCGCTCGACCCCAACGTGACCGCGCCTGCGAACGCCGCACGCTACTTCAAGCGCGCGAGCAAGGCCGAGCGCGGGCAGCGCGATATTCCTGTGCGCATCGAGAAACTGGAACAAGAGGCCGATGACCTGCGCCACCAGTTGCTCGCATTCGCCGAGGCGACCGACGACGCTGCGCGCGCAGACGCCGAGCTTACGCTGGAGCGCGCGCTGTTCCAGTTAGGTAGCACGCTGCGCGAGCAGATCCATGCGCCCGAGCCGCTGCAGCGCAAGGCACTGGGCATCGCCGCCGATGGCCCGCGCGCCAACGTGAAGTCGCCCACTACCGCGGCGCCGCGTCTGCAGGGCAAGCGTCCCGAGGTGCTGGGTAAGTTGGTGCCGTATCGCTTTCGCACGTTAGAGGGCTGGGACGTGCTCATTGGCCGCAGCAGCGAAGGCAACGATCACCTGACGCTTCATATTGCGCGGCCCGAGGACTACTGGTTCCACGCGCACGGCTGCCCGGGTTCGCATGTGGTGCTGCGCCGCGGCAAGGGCGCGAACGAGCCGAGCAAGGCCACGCTCGAAGAAGTCGCGAGCTGGGCGGCGTTTCATTCCAAAGCCCGCACGGCTGGCAAGGTGCCGGTGATCTACACGCAGAAGAAGTACGTGCGTAAGCCGCGCGGCGCGAAGGCGGGACTCGTGTATCTGGAGCGCGAGAAGATGCTCATGGTGCGCCCAGTCGAGCCGCCCAAGGAACAGATGAGCGACGCGGAGCCGCAAGCGCCGCAGGGTTAGGCAGCGGCAGCGCAGAACCTGCCCGCCCCCGCTGACACCGCCCCCGCGGAGCGCGATTCCAAGGCCGCCAGAACTTGGCATATGGTGAATCGCGTTGTAGTATGCACACGTGGTTGCTGCAAATTTTGAACACGATCCACGCCCATGCTCGAGCCCGACGAGTCGCGATCACAACCAAGGCGCGAATCGAACTCCGCAAGTTGAAGCTCGGTCTGGACCTGGAAGATGTCTACAGCATCCTCGCGGAGTTGGAGGTGCGCGATTTCGACCACCGACTCGAGTCCGACACCCCAGACGAGTGGCTGTACGTCTTCAAGCCAACGGTTTGGAACGTCGTGATCTACCTGAAAGTGGTTCTGCGCGCCGACTGTGTCGTGATCTCATTCCACAGGGACTCCAATGAAGAAGACGGCCAAGACTAGCCCGCCACGCGCGACTCGCCGCCACCCGCCCCTCTCGCAATGCACCGAATGTGGCGCGCGGATGGACTTCATCACAGGAATGGTTCGCGAGCGGGTGAATGGCGAGTCCGTAGCTGTGGAAGACATCCCGCACTTCAGTTGCAGGAAATGCGGTAACGAGCTGCTCAAGCTGGATGTCGCCCAGCATGTCTTCGAGACCGCCAACGCGCTCTACCGCCAGCGCCATCACCTGCTCAGCGGCGCCGAGATCCTGGCGATCCGCAAGCAGCTCAAGCTCACGCAAGTGCAGCTCGCCGCGTTGCTCAAGCTGGGCGGCAACACGCTGTCGCGCTGGGAATCCGGGCGCATCGTGCAGTCCGCAGCCATGGACACGCTGCTGCGGCTGCTGCGCGATGTGCCCGGAACGCTTCCTTACCTACGCAAGCGCGCGCGCTCGGTAGCCTGACTCACCGCATGCGAACGATGCGCTGCGTGAGTGTTCGGCCGCCCGACTCGAGCCGCGCGAAGTAGATGCCGTCGCCGGCGGCCGCGCCGGTGGCATCTTGACCGTCCCAGCGCAGCGAGTACGTGCCGGCCTCGTTCGCGCCGCTCGCCAACTCGCGCACCAAGCGCCCGCGCACGTCGTACACGCCCACGCGCACGATCGCCGCGCGCGGCAGCGCGTAACGCAGCGTCACCGCAGCGTGAAACGGATTCGCCGACGCGAGCGCGAACGCCAGCTCGCGCGGCAGCGCATCACCCGGCGCGCCCAGCGTGTTGCCCGGGCCCAGCGTAGCGAAGCCGCTCATGTTGCCGTGCGCATCGAACGCCGCCAGCTTGTACCACTGGCTCACGGCGGCATCGGCCGCCAGCGTGTCGGCGGTGGTGGCGATCAAGTTGCCCGGGCCCGGCACGAAGCCCGCGCTGCTGCCGCGATAAAGCTTGTAGCCACCCAGGTCGGCCTCGCTGTTGGCGCCCCAGTGCAGGTGCGTGACACCCGCGCTGTAGTTGGCCGCGAACGGCGCCGGAATCACCGGCGGCAGGTTGTCCACCGAGTGCCCTGCGGCCGCCAGCGATTGCCATGCGATGTTGTAGAAGTTGTGCGTGGCCTCGACCATGAACGCGTTGTCGTACGTGCCTGCGCCGATCGAGTCCTGCCCCGTGGGCGCC
>JANYBS010000146.1 GCA_025360715.1 Candidatus Eiseniibacteriota bacterium
ATTTGCCGCCCCTGCGCGGGCGGTGCTAGCCTCCCCGCATGGCAAAAAAACGGCGTAACATCGGCATCATCGGAGTGCCCATCGACCTTGGCGCAGGCCGCCGCGGCGTCGATATGGGCCCCTCCGCCATCCGCATCGCGGATCTGGAGCGGCGGCTCGAGGAGCTGGGTCATAAGGTCGAGGACTACGGCGATCTCGACGTGATGATCCCCGAGACCCAGAAGGTCGGCACGGGCAAGCTGCGCTACAAGCAGCCCATCCTCGCCGCCTGCCGCGACCTCATGAAGGGCGTCGAGAAGTGCCTGGATGACGGCCGCATGCCGCTCGTACTTGGCGGTGACCACAGCATCGCGATCGGCTCCGTGGCCGGATCGACGAATTGGTACGCGCGCCGCGGCGAGTCGCTGGGCCTGATCTGGTTCGACGCGCACGGCGATGCGAACACGCCCGACTCCACGCCGAGCGGCAACATCCACGGCATGTCTCTGGCGGTCTCGCTCGGTTTTGGCGACAAGGACCTGGTCAACATCGGCCACCGCTCGCCCAAGGTGCAACCGCGGAACACCGTGCTGATCGGCATCCGGGATATCGACGCAGGCGAGCGCGAGTTCCTCAAGAAGAGCGCCGTCACGTGTTACACGATGCGCGACCTGGATGAACGCGGCATGCGCGACGTGCTCGACGAAGCGATCAAGCTCGCGAGCGACGGCACCGCGGGCATCCACCTGTCGTTCGACCTCGACGTGGTGGACCCCGAGGACGCACCCGGCACGGGTACGCCGGTGTGGGGCGGCATCAGCTACCGCGAGGCGCACCTGGCCATGGAGATGTTCGCGGACCGCGCGAACATCGTGGCACTCGACCTGGTCGAGGTGAACCCGGTGCTCGACAACCAGAACATGACCGGCGTCCTGGCCGCCGAACTCGCACAGAGCGCGCTGGGCAAGACGATCATGTAGGTTTTTTGTAAGCCGCGAGTCCGGCCGCGACGAAGCGTGGCTGGATCTTTCGTCCCAGGGGCCCCGCCGCGAATACCGGCGGGGCCGCTTGCGTGGGTGCGATGCAATTTGCGACTGCGTGGCTCTGCGCGGACAGGCTATCCTCAAGGCCCGTTGCCATTCTCCTCGGACCCTTCGGAAAGGTGAGCCATGTCCATCCGCAGACCCGTGACCGCGGTCGCACTCGTTGCGATGAGTACCGCGTTCCTTTCATTCGCCCACGCCGCCGCCGCAGCCGCACCCGCAGGCGCAGCCGCACCCGCAGGCGCCGCGGCGTCGACGGCGGCCGTCGCCCCGATCCTCTCGTGGAAGCCTCGCGCGTGGAGCCCTCGCACGCCGGTCGTATCTCAGCGCGCGGCGCTCGGCCTGCGCGTCGCGATCGATCCGGTCGATGGAGCGATGAGCATGCCGCTTGCGCCGATCTCGACCGAGAACGTGCTCGTGGGTGACGATCCCACGCCGGTTCAGGTCGATCACTACGCCAATGGCCTCATGGTCGCGCACTTGGACGACCGCTTCGCGCAGTACTCGGTGGTCACCGTCGGCACTGACGGCAAGCCGCATTGGAACTGCGTGACGGGACCTGCGCAGGCCCGCAAGGCGCTCGTTGCTCCGCAGCCCGTGATGGTCGCTCCGGCCCCCGGAACCGTCTGGGAGGACCAGTGACCATGCGTTCTCTCTTACGTTTGCCTGCCATGATCGCATTCGCGCTGGCGATCTCTGCGGCCTCGGCGTGCGCGGCCACGATCAACATCATCAACCTCGACGGCCCCGGCGAGGGCTTCAACGATCCCACGCCCGCCGCGCCCGTCGGTGGCAATCCCGGTACCACGATCGGTCAGCAGCGCCTGAACTGCTTCACGCATGCGGCCGCGATCTGGGGCGGGATCCTCACGTCGAGCGTTCCCATCAACATCCAGGCCGCGTTCAATCCGCTCACCTGCACCGCCACGAGCGCTGTCCTGGGCTCTGCCGGGCCGACCGAAGTCTTCGCCAGCGATCCTTCGTTCCCGGTGTCGGGGCACTGGTATCACCCCGCGCTCGCGAACAAGTTCGCCGGAGTCGATCTGTCGCCCACGTACGAGATCAATGCCCAGTTCAACTCCAACCTGGGCCAGGCCGGCTGCCTCACGGGTTCGGGCTGGTACTACGGCTTCGACCACAACGAAGGTGCGTTCATCGACCTCATCGATGTGCTCCTGCATGAGTTCGGGCATGGCCTTGGCTTCAGCACCGTGACCAGCGGCAGCAGCGGCGCGTACATCTCCAGCACCCCGGCGCTCTGGGACAAGTTCCTCTACGACGAGACGACCGCGCTGCATTGGGACCAGATGACCGCGACACAGCGGGTCGCTTCCGCGATCAACACGAACAACCTCACCTGGGACGGCGCGGAGGTGAAGAGTGCCGCGCCCGGATTCCTGTCGCACTCCCCGGAACTGGGCGTGACGTTCGGTTCGGGCACGTTGAGCGGAAATGCGGCCGCGTTCGGTGCATCGCTGACCCTCGCGGGCGTCAACGGGCAGGCCATCGTCGTCAATGATGGTGTCGCTTCCGCATCGACGTCGGATGGCTGTGAGACGCCGTTCGTGAACGCGGCTCAGATCGCGGGCCAGATCGCGGTGATCGACCGCGGCACGTGTACGTTCGTCGCGAAGGTGAAGAACGCGCAGTTGAATGGCGCGGTGGGCGTCATTCTGGTGAACAACGCTGCCGGTGCGTTCTCGCCGGGCGGTTCCGACCCGACGATCACGATCCCCGTCATCGCCATCTCGCAGGCCGATGGCACGACGCTCAAGGCCGCCATCGCGGGCGGACCTACGGCCGTGAGCCTGCGGCTGAGTGCGACGAGTATCGCGGGCCTTCACCCCTCTGGCCGTGTCCGCATGTACTCGCCGAATCCCTACCAGAGTGGTTCGAGCGTGTCGCACTACGATGTGTCGCTCACGCCGAACGCGCTCATGGAGCCGGCGATCAACGCGGACCTCACGGATAGTATCGACCTGACGGAAGCGCTGTTCCGCGATCTCGGATGGCTGCCGGGCACGGTCATCCTGTCGGTCCCGGGTGGGAATCCTGCGGGCTCCGTCGCGCTGGCGAGCAGCCCGAATCCCGCGCGCGGTCATGCCAACGTTCACTTCGTGCTCACGCAGCGTGAGCGCGTGGCACTTTCGCTCTTCGACGTCACCGGCCGCAAGGTGCGCGACCTCGTGCAGGGCGACTTTGCTGCGGGTGGTCACGATGTGGCGTGGGACGGGCTTGATGCGGCGGGGCGTGCCGCTGCGCCCGGCGTGTATCTGGCCCGGCTTAAGGGCGATCACACCGACGCGATGCACCGGCTGGTGCTGGTGAACTAGTTCGGAATCGCGGCAGGCACAGATAGGGCAATGGCCCGGGCGGCGTGACCGTCCGGGCCTTCGTCTTTCACGCACGCGGCGGCAGCTACAGCTTGCCGCTGTCGTTCGCTCGCGGCTTGGGCGCATCCGGCGTGATCAGCGCTTCGATCGTACGCTCGAGCTGCCACGCCAGCCGGTCGTGACCCGCGCGGCGCGCATACGCGGCCTGGATGCGCAGCAGGTCGACCTGCAGGCCGATCTGGCGCTGCTGGATCTGCGTCTGGATCGCGAAGGCATCCGACTCGTTGCGCGCACTCGCCAGCTGCGCGAGCAGGCTCGCGTAGTCGCGCTGCTGCGCCTCGATCGCGCGCTGAAGCTCGCTGGTCATGGGATCGGCGGCCGGCAGCACCACGCCGGTCGGGCCGAGCGGGCGCCCTGCGGCTGCCGACTGCGGCGGCGCGGCCGCAGGGGCCGCGGCTGGAGACGCCAGCAGGCCCGCGAGCGCGAGCGCGGTGAACGCGATGAACGTGACGTTGCGCATGGAACCACCTCCGAATGGACGTCGCGGCGAAGCCCGCGTGTCCTAGTCTCGGCAGGTTCGGGGGCGGCTGCAGCCCGGCTACGCCCGCGTTTTGCGGGCCAATTCGGCGACCGCGGCCCGCAGCGGCAGGTGGGCATCGAACGCCCGAACGAAGTCGCTCTCGCGTGTGCCGCCCTTGGCGCGGAGCACCTGCAACGCCGCGTGCTTCTCGGCCGCATTCCAACGCGCCACGCCGGGCAGCAGCAGCACCAGCGGCGCCCAGCGCTCGAACGCCTGCGTCTCGCTCGCGCTCCAGCCGGCGTTCCAGCCGGCATCACGGCCGCCGCGCAACAGCGTGGCGGCCTCGCGCGCGCACTCGGCCGCGCCGCGGTCGGCATCGCCACCGAAGCGGCGCGCCAGCAAGTCGGTCACGGCCAGTCCCACGTTCGCCAGCGGCAGTTGGCCGATCACATCACGCCGCGCGGCACCGGCATGCCAGTACACGTTCGCATCGACGATCTTGAGCAGCGTCGCGCGGCTCGAGCGGTGCGCGCTGTCCTTGGCCATGCGCGCTTCCTCGCGCGCGACGGCCTTGCACACGCCGCGGTCCTGCGGCGCGAAGCCCAGCTTGCGGTAGAACCACCACGCACCGCTCGCCAAGCCTTCTTCATTGCCCGCGCCGCCCAGTTGGTACGGATACACGGTGAAACTGTCCACGCCGAACAGTGCGCGCGTCATGCTGAGTACGCGGCCGTAGACGCTGCCGGCCTCGGCGCCGCGATACGTGTCGAACACGTTGTACGCGATCTCGGCCGAGCCATACAGAGCGCTCGTGAGCACGTAGCCGATCGGCACGCCGTTCTTGAACGTGAGCATGCCGTACACGGATTCGAGCAACAGCCGGCGATCGGGACGCATGCCCAGCACACCGAACTGCATGCCGTCGCCGCAATCGACCATGCGCGCATCGTGCGGGTCGGCGTACGCGAACGCGTCGAGGTCGCGACTGCGGGTGACCATGGCCTCGAGCGTCATGTCGTGCAGGCGCCGGCCGTCGGCAAGGCCGAGCGGCGTGACCTTGAGCGGCGCGCGTACGAGTTCGGCGCGCAGATCGGGGCGCCCGCGATGCATCGGCGCCTTCTGGAAGCGCACACGCGCGCCACGCCAGTGCGCATGCGTGCGCGTCGGCGTGGGCGGCGTGGCGCGGACGTCTGCGCGCAGCACCATGGGCGCGTCGATGCCGTCATGCAGTTTTTCGAACGTCTGGGGGTCGCGCACGCGGGCGGCCAGCCGCGTGGTGACCCACGCGGCGTCTGCAGCGCTCGAGCCACGCATGCGATCCAGCCAACCCCGCAAACCCAGATCATACTCGTCCATGCCCGGCGTCTCGCCGTGCGCGGCGAGCAGTGGCAGCAACTCCTCGAGCCGCGAGGGATCGTCCCACTGCGTCCAGTCGTACTCGAGTAGCCACGGCCAGCGCGCAGCCAGACGGCGCGCGGTCTCGGCGAAGAATCGAAAGTGGATATCGGCGCCTGCGACGCCGGTGTCGGCGAGCGCCCCGCGATGCGTCTTCACGTCTCGGCGCCGCGCGAAACCCGCAAGCAGGCGCTCGGTGAGCGTCAGCGTCGCGGCGTCATCGGGGTAGGCGCGCAGGAACAGCAGGCACTCGTGCAGCCGCAGGACGGCGGCAGCGTCCGCCAGCACCGAGCGATCGAGGGTGCGCAGTAGCGCCTGCTTCTGCCTCGTCACGCGCTTCGCGCCGAACTCAGCGCGGATGGCTTCGAGTGTTGCGAGCGCGGAGGTCGCGGAGCGCGCGGCCACCGTCAGCTCTTCTCGCTGCCCGGAGCGCCCTTCGGCGTGGCGTCCTGTGGCGACTCGACAGGCACCCAGCCGTCATCGGGCACCAGCATGTCGGCCTCACCACTGACGCGGTCGATGCGCACGGGCACCAGGTTGCCGTCCACGGTCATGTGGTCGTATCGGAAGCGTGTGGGCCACACGTACAACAGGAACAGCCCGGCGATCGCGATCACGATCAGCGCGCGCAATACTGCGGCAAGGGTCTGGAGAAAGCGCATGAAGGAGAGCCTTGAGATGGGACGTTCCGAGCATCCGGCGCGACTCTAGCGCTCATCGGCAACCTGCACCAGAGACGAAGCGGGCCGGGCGCCTGTCCCGCGCCCGGCCCGCTTCGTCTACTGGTCTGTTCGCCGATGAGCGCTAGAGTCGCGCCGGATGCTCGGAACGTCCCATCTCAAGGCTCTCCTTCATGCGCTTTCTCCAGA
>JANYBS010000158.1 GCA_025360715.1 Candidatus Eiseniibacteriota bacterium
CCACTCTTTGGGATGCAGCGTCGCGGCGGTATCGGCAGCAGGCGAGGCCGCCGCCGCGGCTGCGTGCACCGGCGCGAGCGGGCCGCCGGCGAGCAAGGCGGTGAAGGCGGTGAAGGCGATACGAAGCAGCCCCGCCGGGAGAAGGCGCGACATGAGTTCCCCTTTCGATCCAGTCATCCGAGTCAACGATACAGGCTCTTGATCGCGCCCCACGTGCGATCGCGCACCGGCACGACCGCGCAATCCAATCCCGTGGTGCCTTGCCAGTACGCCCAGTTCGCGGTGCTGGCGGGATCACTGATCACGATGTCGGCCCCGGTGGCGCCCGGCACGCGTTTGAGAGTCACTGAATTGAACACCAGGCAGGCGGTGGCTGAACAGCCCGAACATGCGTTGGTGCCTACAGTCGTCTGTGTTCCCAGCGCTAATGCCGGGGCGTTGTAAGGGATCCCGGGCAGGAGCGTGACTTTTTGCGAAGGCAGGACGCTGGCGGTGAACACGATGCGGGCGCGGTCGGGCGCCGAGGTTTCAGGGCTCACGCGATAGGCCTGGATCGCGGAGACTCCATTGCCGGCCCACGGGTCGCTGCAGCCGCTGCCGACCGGCTCGAGCGCGACCAGCGCGTTGCCGCGGCAACCGCCCGGCTGCAGTTCCCACCACGGCGGCAGCGTGCCCGGCTGTGAGAGCACATCGACCACGCCTTCGATGGCGACCACGCTGTCGACCGTAGCGGCGAGCGTGAATGCGGGCTGCAACGTGAAGGTCACCGTGTTGGCAGCGCAGCCAAAGGCCACGGTGGTGGCACCGCCGCCTTGCAGGCAGTCACTCCACGCCAGCGTGAGCGCGGGGGCCGTGAGTGCTCGTGCGCCGGCGCCAGACGCACTGGCAAGTACGAGCAGCGCCAGGATCGTGATCGTGAGCAGCACGGGCTTGCGGCGAATGCGGAGGCGAGCTGTGGCGATCTTGTGCGGCATGAACCTCTCGAGCCCGGTCGGGCAAGCGAAACGGCGCCGGGCGATGAAAGCCCGGCGCCGTCTCGAGGACTTCGTGGAACGAGCTCTAGCGGTAGAGGCTCTTGATCGCGCCCCACGTCTTGTTGTGCGTGGGCACCGCGGCGCACGAAGCCGTGCCGCCGCCGACGCCGCCCTGCCACGTGACGATGTTGCTGCCCGCAGCCAGCGCGTTGCCGATGAGCTCATCGTTCGCGCCGCCGCCGGCCGTGAGGTTGATGCTGTTGAGCACGATGCAGACCGGATCCGAGCAACCCGCGCAAGAGCCCGTGCCCGTGGACTTCGCGTTGTTGACCGACACGTTGACCGAGAAGTACTCGCCCGTGTTGTCGACCGACGCCAGCGCCGTGTTCGGGACCGCGACGGCGATCACCAAGCGCCAGTGGTTCGGCTCGTTGCCCGCACCGATGCTCCAGCCGCCGGGAGGCGCCGTCGGCGACCAAGCGCCGATGCCCGACGTGGACTGACCCGCGAACTCGTCAAGGCAGACCGTGTTGCCAGCGTCGGCCGTGCCGTTGACCGACAGCGACGTGGCGCGGCACGTGCCGACGTTCTTCATGCCCCACCAGCCGGTCGCGGCGGCCGAAGCCGTCGAGCTCGTGGTGAGGATGTCGAGCACGACCTCGTTGCCATTGACCGTGGCGCTGGTCTTGGAGGGCGTGAACGAGCAGACGAGCAGGTTCGTGCCCGCGTTCGACGCGCAGGCGAAGTTCTTGTTCGTGATCGGCGAGCCTTCGCCGAAGCATTTCGTCCAAGCGAGGTTGACGCCCGAGGGGCCAGCGAACGCGGCCGACGCGGCGATGAGCGAAGCCATCGACACGCCCAAGATGAGAAGCAGTCGCTTCATGAAGGAACATCCTCCGGTTTGAGATAGACAGGACTTTAGCCACGTCGTGTTGCTTACGCGGCGAACCCGCACACGCAGGCCATCCGTGGAGCTGGCGCGAACGGGGCGGTATCCCCGCTGCAAGGTGCTGTGCCAGAGTAGCGTGCAACGCTCAGGAGGCAAGGAAAAAAGCAGTGAAGTCGTGGCGCGTGTGCCAAATGGTTCATCGGCAGGGTCGCGCAAGGGCCTGAGCGGGAAATGCCTGCGGCGCATCCAGATGCGTCAGTGCGATCACAACGTCGAGCTTCTCCACACAGAGAATCGAACCGAACGGTTATCCCCGCATGCAAATGAAGCGGGCGACCGTCTTGCGACGATCGCCCGCTTCGACAGCTTTAGAAGAATGACTACCGGTAGAGCGACTTCACAGCGCCCCACGTGGTGTTGTGCGTCGGGACCGCCAGCGGGCAACCGCCGCCGTCGATCGCGCCACCCTGCCACGTCACCGCGTTGTTCACCGCGGCGTTGCCGATGAACTCGTCGAGCGAACCGCCGCCCGCCGTGAGCTTGATGCTGTTGAGCACGACACATACCGGCGTCAAGCAGCCGGCGCACGAGCCCGTGCCGACCGTCTTGGAGTTGCTCACCGCGATGTTGATCGAGAAGTACTCGTTGCCGGGAGCGACCGGAGCCAGCGCCGACGCCGGGACGGCCTCAGCGATGACGATACGGGCGCGGTTCGCACCGCCGAAGCCGATGTTGTACGCACCGATGCCCGCGGTCGCCTGGCCCGCGAACTCGTCGACGCAGAGTACGGCCGTCGTCGGCACGGTCTGCGAGACCGAGAGCGCCGTGGAGCGGCAGGTGCCGGCGTTCTTGAACTGCCACCACGCCGGGAGCGAGGAGCCCTGAGCCTGGAGGTCGACCACGATCTCGTTACCGTTGACCGTCGAGCTGGTCATGGTCGGGATGAACGAAGCGACCATGACGTTGCTGCCACCGTTCGTATTGCAGAGAGACACCCTGGCGCCCACGCCGCCATCGCCGACGCAGTTGCTCCAACCGAGGTTGAGGCCACCAGCGAAAGCCGACGTAGCCGACAGCGCGAGGAGAGCGACGCAGAGCAGAGAAGCCTTCTTCACTTGAGCCTCCTGTGAACTGGGTACTCGCTCGAGTACCCGGGGGGAACCGTGATGGAAGCGGAGTGTCTGCTTCCGTGCAGATAATCCTAACCAAACTGTCCATGACTCGTAAATGGAAATCTTTCACTCTCGGGCGACTTTCTTTGCGTGCAGAATGCACGGTTGAGGCCGTATTACCAACGGCTTACGGTCATGCCCCTGGGCGGCTGATGATCCAGTTTGGACTCTGGTAGGAGAATAAGTCGTTCTGCCACAGCAAACTATGTCTTCCGAGGGTGTTTCTTGACAGGCTGCGAATCATCTCTTGCGGGAGATTTCGGCAATCTTCCCGCCCCGATCAGCGGTAGAGAGCCTTGATGGCGCCCCATGTGGCCGACCGGGTCGGCACGTAGGTGACACCGCCCTGCCAGTACGCGTAGTTCTCGCCGGGGCTGGCGCCGATGAACTCGTCGAGGTCCGCACCGCCCGCCGTGAGCTTGATGCTGTTGAGCTCGATCTCGGCGCCCACTGCGCACCCACCGCAGGCGTCAGCGCCCGTCGTGTGAGCACTGTCGATGATGAACGCGAGCGAGAAGTACTCGTGCGTGGGATCCACATGGGCAACCGCCGATGCGGGCACTGCCACGACGGCGATGATGCGCGCCCCGAGATACGCGTACGGGCCCGCGACCAGATATGCGCCGATGGCAGCGATTCCATCTTGGCCGAACTCATCGAGGCAGGTCGAGTTCGGTGACGGCCTGCTCGCTACCTTGAGCGCTGCGTTGCGACAACTGCCCGTGTTCTTGAACTGCCACCACGACGGCAGCGCTGCCGAATTGGTGCGGATGTCGATCACGACCTCGTTGCCGTTGACCGTGTCGCTCGTCATGTCCGGGGTGAACGACGCCACGAGTACATGCGGCAGCCAGTTGTTGTTGCAGGCGAAGTCCTGGTTCAGCACCTGGCCATCGCCGTAGCACTGGGACCATGACAACTGCATCGATGCCGCGTGCGCGGCGCACTCGATCGTGAGCGCCGCGAGCGAGAGCAGTGCCACCAAGCTCATCTTCATGACCATCCCCCGATGGTGGTGAAAAGCCGACGGGCGGCCATCTTTCGATGACCGCCCGCGGAATGTTGCTTGATGCCGGGGACTACCGGTACAGAGACTTCACCGCGCCCCAGGTCGTGGCCTTGGCCGGCGTCGCGGCCGGGCAGCCACCGCCGCCGACCACACCACCCTGCCACGTGACGTAGTTCGTGCCGG